>DASZVV010000173.1:0-3057 GCA_035546955.1 Bryobacteraceae bacterium | reverse complement strand
GGGCGGCGGCACTATTACCGTCAACTCCGTCACGTCAGCGGAGAATTTCATTTCGATCTCCGGTGTGCCCGCCGCGCTGACCGGCAGTGCTTCCGCGCCGGTGACGGTCAACGTCGATTCCACCGGCCTCTCCGCCGGAATGCATCAGGGAACGATTCTCGTCAAAACTTCAGCGGGGGATGTCTCGGTACCGGTGTCGCTGCTGGTTTCGGACGGCGCCTACATGACGCTCAATCCTGCCGGCACGCAGTTCCAGATGGTGGCGGGGGCGGCGCCCGGGAATCCGAGCGGTTCGTTCTCGGTCTACATCGCGTCAGGCAGCAGTGTGAACTGGAATGCGTCCGTTCAGCCGGGAGCTTCGTGGCTCCAGCTCGATAACGTTTCCACCTCATCCAGCGCTACGTCACCGGGCACCATCCGGTACTCCATCAATTCGGCTGCGGCGTCGCTCCCGCCTGGTCCGTACTACGGCACGATTCGGGTCGTCTCAGGCGGCGTCGCCAGTTCGCCGCAGGATTACCTCGTGGTTCTCAACGTCGCGCCGAAAACAAGCCTCATCCAGCCCGATCCGGAACCGGGCGGCCTGGTGTTCATCTATGACGGCGTCAGCGCACTGCCGCCGCAGACTGTGAAGGTGTACGCCGGGTCATCGGACCCGCTCTCCTATTCGGTGCAGTCGGATAGCTCCTGGTTATCCGCGTTCGCCTCCACGGGTACTACCTCCAGCACCGCGCCGGACACGGCGAACGTCTCGGTGGACGTCGGCAGTCTGACTCCCGGCATCTATCGCGGCGGCGTCAGCTTTGAGTTCACCAGCGCCGGCGCCAGTACGGATGTCCGGACCGTGAACGTTACCCTCATCTACAAAGGCGCGCCTAACGTTCCCGCCGAACGCACGGGTCTGCGGCCTCTGCAGCAATCAGCTGGCTGCACGCCGACAGCGCTCGTTCCCACGCAGACCGGTCTCAACAACTCGTTCTCGCAGCCCGCCGCGTGGCCCACGCCGCTCAAAGTGCAGGTGGTGGATAACTGCGGCAATGCGATCACGAAGGGGCAGGTAGTCGCGACGTTCTCCAATGGCGACGCGCCTCTCGCGCTGAGCGCCGCCGATGCGACCTCCGGCAATTACATCGGCACGTGGACGCCGCGCAATGCCGCATCACAAATCACGATCGCGGCGCGGGCGTCCGCCGCCGGCTTCACTCCTGCGACCATTCAGATCGGCGGGCAGGTGGTGCCCAGCGCGGCGCCGGTACTCACGCCGGATGGCACGCTGAATGCCTTCGCGCCCGTACTCGGCGCCGCTGTCGCGCCCGGTACCATCGTTCAGATTTACGGATCGAACCTCGCGGGGCAGCCGTCCATCGCTTCCGCAATTCCGCTCCCCACGAAGATGAACTCCACGGCGGTGCTGATCGGCGGGGTGCTTGCGCCGCTTTATTACGTGAGCTCCGGTCAAATCAATGCGCAGGTGCCGTTCGAATTGCCGGCTGGCAAACAGTATCAGGTGATTGTCAATGCCAATGGCGCGCTCAGCACTCCCATCCCGCTGCTCGTAACGGCGGACGCGCCCGGCATTGCCGGATTCCCCGCCGGACAGGTCATCGCGCAGCATCTCGATGGCCGTCTTGTGAATGACGACGCGCCTGCGGCTCCCGGCGAAGTCATTGTGTTCTATGTCGCCGGTATGGGACTGACGAATCAGAACGTGGCGTCGGGCGCGGGATCCCCATCCACTGATCTTGCGACGCCGCTCGATACGCCGGCCGTCACGCTCGGCGATATTCCGGTGAGCGATATTCTCTTCGCCGGATTGACGCCGACACTGGTCGGTCTCTATCAGGTGGATTTCCGGGTTCCGGCAAACGCGCCAAACGGGGATCTGACGCTGGTCCTGACGCAGCCGAACGGCCAGAGCAACACGACCGTGATGGCCGTGCACAATTAGAGCTTTTTCAGCCTGACCGAGTAGTAGACGATCGGCACGAAAACAGCCCCGAGAAACAACGGCAGAAAAACGCGTCCCATCGCGGTCCGCTCCCCCAGCGCGATCGCGATGGTCACATGTGTGATCCAGAGAAATCCAGCCGACAGCACGGCTTTGATCGCAATCGTCAGACTCCGGATCAGACGCTTCGCCGCCGGCGCGTCACGGTCCACCTTCACTGGTATATTGACCAGCCGCTGATTGGTTTCGGAAATGGTGAGCAGCGCGAACATCATGACGGTCGCGCCCAGCAGCATGAACAAACTGTTGCGGCTGCCCCAGCCGTTCGCCTCGCCATGAATTCCGAAGTGGACGGGAATCTTCGCGGGCAGCGCGTTCCAGCGGATCGCGATCTCCGCCGCGGCCGCAATCACCGCCACTGCGGAAATTCCTTCCAGCAGCCAGTCGACGCCCGAGCGTTTCGGCATCACTGACCGAACAGCCCCACTGGCCTGTTATCAATCTGATCCTGCTTCCACTGTGCTTCGAGTTCGCGCGCCTTTGCCATCTGCGCCGGGGTCATCAAGTGCGCCACGTTATCGCGCAGCGTCGCGGCTGCTTTTTCAGTAGACGACGCCAGGTCGAGCCATTCCCAGGCCTGCACCGGATCCTTCGCCACGCCCTGGCCAGCCGCCAGCATCTTTCCGATCTTCCATTGCGCGCTCGTGTCGCCCTGATCCGCGCCGGTGCGGTACCACTTCGCCGCTTCCGTAACCGACTTCGGCACCCCCTGCCCAGCCTCATACATGCTGCCAAGGTTGAAAGACGCCGCGCCAAAAAGCTGATCGGACGCTTTCCGGAACAGATCCATTGCCTGCCTGTAGTCCTGCGTCACGCCGATGCCGTCGCGATACGCCGCGCCGAGGTTATCCTGCGCCGGCGCGTAGCCCTTATCCGCCGACATGCGGAACCACTTCACCGCCTCAGCCGGATCCGCCGCCACGCCGTCACCGTCGCGATAGGCGACCCCCAGATTGTTTTGCGCGGAATAATCGCCATGCTCCGCAAGGAAGCGATAGAGCCGAAGCGCTTCCTGCGGGTTGCGCTCCACGCCCTGTCCAAGCCGGTAG
>DASZVV010000172.1:0-5723 GCA_035546955.1 Bryobacteraceae bacterium | reverse complement strand
CCTTCCAATGGCGGCTATCTTGGCGCAGGCGCGGGCGGCTCCGGACAGGTGACAGACGTTCTGTTCTCCTCCGGCGGCGGGGAAGTGACCGCGACGCTTCTGGCGAAGATCACGGCATGGGCCTCCACCGATACGATTGGCTGGTATGACCCCAACGACCCGAGTGGAACGTTGCACACGATCTTCTCGGGACCCATGACCACCTCCACAGTGATTACCTTCGACCCGTCGGCGACTTTTGGGCTTTGGACGATGGGCAGCGATGGAAGTGGTCCCGTGTACTACTCCAACACCAATGACATGGCCCACTTCGCCTTTTTCTCGTCGCTTGAAACCCCGGAGCCGGGATCGATTCTTTTGATGGGCCTGGGGATACTGCTGCTGGGAGTAGGCTTGGCCACCAAGCACTCCAGAAAAAGCACAGGCGATCCCGGTCAATAGCAGCGGAACCCGCTTTTCTTCTCCACCGCGGCCTCCATTCCATTCACAGAGCGAACGTCCGCAAGCTCAGGCCCGGTGGCCAGTCTCGCGGCTATCTGGTCGATCCGTTCGGCCGCTCCAGTCACATAGACCTCCACCCGGCCATCGGCCAGGTTGCGCGCATATCCGCTCAATCCCAGTTCGCGCGCGGCGCGCTCGACAAACCAGCGGTATCCCACGCCCTGGACCCGTCCCTCAACAAAAAATCTGCGGGCAGATGGTTGCACTAGACTGATAAGTATAGCCCAATGTCTTTTCCCGTTCATCGAATGCGGCGTTTGCGCGCCACCGCCTCTCTGCGCTCCCTCGTGCGCGAAACCCAACTCGACCCGCAGCAATTCATACTCCCCTTGTTTGCCTGTCCCGGTGAGGGGGTGCGGCGGGAAATCGGAGCGATGCCGGGCAATTTCCAGCTTTCGATCGACGAACTCGTCAAGGAATGCGAAGTGGTTCAGTCGCTGGGGATCGGCGGCATCATCCTGTTTGGAATTCCCGCCTCCAAGGACGAAACCGCGTCCGGCGCCTATGCCGGGGACGGGATCGTGCAGAACGCGGTCCGGGCCGTCAAACAGGCGCTTCCCGCCCTTCTCGTCATTACCGACGTCTGTAACTGCGAATACACCAGCCACGGCCACTGCGGCAAGGTATCGGGTGGAACGGTGGATAATGACGCGACGCTCGAATGGCTCTCGCGGACGGCTGTGTCGCACGCCCGCGCGGGTGCGGACATCGTCGCGCCGAGCGATATGATGGACGGCCGCATCGCGGCGATCCGGAGAGCGCTGGATGAAGAGAATTTCCAGGACACTCCCATCCTTTCCTACGCGGCCAAATTCGCCTCCGTTTTCTATGGCCCATTCCGCGAGGCGGCGGAGTCCACGCCGCAATTCGGCGACCGGCGCGGCTATCAGATGGACCCCGCCAACGGGCGCGAAGCGATGCGGGAAATTGAACTCGATCTCGAAGAGGGAGCCGACATGATTCTGATCAAGCCGGCCATGCCCTACCTCGACCTCATCCGCCAGGCGCGCGACCGCTTCGATGCCCCGATTGGCGCATATCAGGTGAGCGGCGAGTTCAGCATGATCGTCGCGGCGGCCAGGAACGGCTGGCTCGATCTCGAGCGCGCCATGCTGGAATCCCTGACCTCCATCCGGCGGGCGGGCGCGGGGATGATTCTGACCTATTTCGCCAAGGACGCCGCGCGCCTTTTATGACGCCGTGATGGTGGAAATGCCCATCTCCCGGTAGGGAGCCAGGATTTCCTGCGAGGCGTCACTGACCAGATGCGTAAGCGCCCGCACCGGCGCGACCAGATAAGGCAAAGCCGTTCCCAGTTTCTCGGATGAGACGAGCGCGGCCACTTCGGCGGAAGCTTCAATCATGGACCGCTTGATGAAAATCTCGTCCATCTCGGGCGTGCGAATTCCATACTCCGGATGGACGCTCCCCGCGCCCAAAAGGCACAGGTCCGCGCGAAAGCTCCGCAACTCATCCAAGGCCATGGAACCGATGGTCACCTGCGATTCCTTTAACACCTTTCCGCCCAGTTGAATTACCTCCAGGCAGGGATGCGCCGCAAGAGCCATCGCGAGAGGCAGGTTATTCGTCACAATGGTCGCCTCCAGATCCCTGGGCAGATACTGGGCGATCTGCTGGGTAGTAGTGCCTCCGTCTACCAGGATCAACTGTCCGTTCTGAAGAAGTCCGGCCGCGACGCGCGCAATTCGACGTTTCGCGTCCATCGACTGCTGGCGCCGCACCACGAAACTCGGCGACGACGGCGAACGCGGCAGCGCCCCGCCGTGAACCCGCATCAGCAGATGTTCCCGCGCCAAATCCCGCAGATCCCTACGGACGGTGTCCTCGGATACGCCGAGCAACCCGCTCAGTTCGCTCGCGACCACTTTTCCGCCGGTTCGCAGCGCTTCCAGGATGAAATTGTACCGCTCTTCCTTGAGCTGGAATCTACCCGTTTCTGCGGGTTTATGCGTGATGCTATTTGACATTGCCTGTTTTTGTCGATATTATCCTCTTTTGAGTTCTCGCACAAGCCCATGACTGAATTGAAGGCGGTAATTTTCGACTACGGCAACGTCCTTTGCCACTCTCAGCAACCGGAGGATCTGGAAGCGCTCTCCGGAGCTTTTTCGCTGAGCCAGGCCCGCTTTGACGAACTTTACTGGCTCAAGCGGCTGCCGTACGACAAGTCCGAGATGACGCCACGTGAGTATTGGGACGATTTCTGTCACATGGCCGGCATCCCGGTGCTCGACGAAGGGACGTTCCGGCAAGTCATGGACTACGACAACCGGAGCTGGTCGCATCGAAACCCGAGCATGGTCGCCTGGGCCAAAGAGGTCCGGTCGCAGGGCATCAAGACCGCGGTGCTTTCGAACATGCCTTTGCCGCTCCGGGTGTATCTGGATGCGAACTATGCATGGCTCCATGACTTCGACTACCGGGTCTTCTCCTGCGACGTGAAGATGGCAAAACCGCAGCCGGAGATTTACGAACTGTGCCTGCGCGGCCTGGGGGTAGACGCCGCGCAAGCTCTCTTCCTCGATGACCGGCCGAACAACATCGCGGCGGCCCAAAGCCTCGGAATCCACGGACTGCTTTTCACCACGGCCGAGAGCGCCCGGGCAACGCTCGACGGACAATTCGCTCTACCCGCCCTGGCGGTATGATCCGCGCGGCGGCGGCCCGCCGCAGCGTCAACGCGATTTTCCTCTTACATGGCATCATCCTGGCGAACTGGTTGACCCGCATTCCCGCGGTGCAACACCGTTTCGGCCTCTCGATGGGCGCGCTCGGCGCCTATCTGCTGGCGACTTCCATCGGGGCTCTGTGCGGCATGCCGGTGGCGGCGCGGCTGGTCGGGATTTATGGCAGCGCGCGAATCGTGCGTATTTCCACGCTGCTGTTCTGCCTTTGGCTGCCGGCGCCCGGACTCCTCAACCATGCCTGGATGCTGGCGCCGGCTTTGTTCGTCTTTGGCTGGAACGCCGCGATGATGGAAGTCTCCATGAACACCCAGGCGGTCATCGTGGAACGGCACATGAACCGTCCGGTAATGACGACGTTTCACGCCTTGTTCAGCATCGGGGGGATGGTGGGATCGGGCATGGGCGGGGGCGCGGCGGCGCTGGGACTATCGCCGGCGGCGCATCTCTCGCTGGCAGCCCTCCTTCTGGTATTGCCCTGCCTGTTCGCCGTACGCGCGCTCCTGCCCGACGTTCCTGCGAAATCCAGTCCGGAACCGGTCCATTGGACGCGGCATGCCGGAGCGCTCTGGGCGCTGGGGGCGATTGCATTTTGCATTCTGATCGGCGAGGGTGCCATGGCCGATTGGACCACGGTGTATCTGAACGGCATTCCGGGCGTCACCGCCGGGGTCGCCGCGATCGGATATGCCGTCTTCTCGATTTGCATGGCGATCGGACGGCTCAGCGGCGATCATCTTCGCTCGCGATTCAGCGAAATAACGATCATTCGCTGTGGAGCATCCCTGGCCGCGGTGGGACTGGGCCTCGGCCTGGCGCTGGGAGGCCTGGCGGGCGGTCTCCTCGGCTTTGCGTGCGCCGGTTTTGGGTTCTCCTCAATCTTCCCCATTCTGACCATGCGGAGCGGCCAGGTTCCGGGCATCTCTCCGCAGGCAGGAATCGCGACGGTGACGGCGCTCGGGTATTCCGGTTTTCTTGCCGGTCCTCCCATCATCGGCTTTGCCGCTCAGATCAGTTCGCTGCGAATTGGTTTGGTCCTGATTCCGCTGTTGAGCGCGGCGGCGGCTCTGTTAAGCGGGAAGATCCCGGGCGTCGGGCGGGCGCAGGGTTCCATTCTAACGGCCGAAGCCGCCGGCTGATACAGTAGGCCTGGAGGCGAGAACAGACGGCGTGAGTGGAAACTTAGTGCGCGAGAGCCCATGGGGCGAGATTACCGTCGCGGACGGGCACGTCCACCTGCTATCGCACCGCTTGCTCTCCATGCTGGCCGGTCAGAAGCAGATCACCGCGCGGGAAGCCGCCGAAAAGTTGCAGTGGGCGGCTCCGCCGGAAGACCCGGCGCAACTCTCGGAAGTCTGGATCCGGGAACTCGACCGGCAGGGTGTGAGCCGCGCGGCGCTCATCGCGAGCGTGCCGGGAGACGAAGGGTCGGTGGTCTGCGCGGTTTCGCGCTTTCCCGAGCGGTTCCGAGGCTACATGATGGTGAACCCGCTGGCCGAGCGGGCGGCCGAAAATGCCGCCGGCGCGCTGGCGAGCGGACATATACACGGCCTTTGTTTCTTCCCCGCCATGCATCGCTATTCGATTCAGGACCCGCGGGCGGTGGCGCTGATTGAGTTGGCCGCCGCGCGCCCGGGAACAGTCGTTTTTGTGCATTGCGGCGTGCTAAGCGTCGGGTTCCGGAGCAAACTTGGTCTGCCCTGCCAGTTCGACCTGCGCTTTTCGAATCCGGTGGACCTTCACTCCGTGGCCCTCAGCTATCCGTCGGTGAAATTCGTGATTCCGCATTTTGGAGCGGGCATGTTCCGCGAAGCGCTTATGGTGGCGGACCTCTGCCCTAACGTCTTCCTCGACACGTCGAGCTCGAACCGATGGATGCGGTACGAAGGAAGCAATTACGATCTGCGCGAAGTCTTCCGGCGCGCCATCGAGATTGCCGGAGCGCGGCGGTTGATGTTTGGGACGGACTCGTCGTTCTTTCCACGCGGCTGGCAGGCGCCGGTCTTCGAAGCCCAGTCCAAGGCGCTCTACGAGCTTGGTGTTTCAGAACGGGACGCGCGGCGTATTTTCTCCGGAACCTTCGAGGAATTGTTCGCGAAGGGCGCCTGAGAGGAACCGTAGGCGCGCGTCACCTAATTGTTTGATCCGATTCGCCTGGAAGCCGGCCTCGCGCTTGCGTGCGCGAACGCCGGTGGATTTCATATCTCCTTTCCATCCCACGCCCAGGACGGCCGTATTGGCCGTGGGATTCCGCGAGGCAAAACGCGTTCGTGTTTTTCCCGATGGCTGGGGCGAGTCCGTTCGCCGCTTCAAGCCCGAAGTGCTGGCGGGTCCATGGGAGGATTTGCTCCGGCTCGCCGAGCAGTGGGACGAAGGGTGGACCACCCCGGCGCGTGGCATCGTGATCTTCAGTTTCGAAGGACAACCCGCTCCGGAAGCCGGCTTGCGCGATCTTTTGTGGGAGAGATTCGGACTCCCGCTGTTCGAACAATACCTCGACACGAATCTGGAATTGCT
>DASZVV010000171.1:0-6781 GCA_035546955.1 Bryobacteraceae bacterium | reverse complement strand
CATTCCATCGATAACATCAATGAGCTCGAATGGGTCGAAGGCGAGCTCTACGCCAATATCTGGCAGACCGATCGCATCGCCCGCATCTCCCCCTCAACGGGCGCCATCCTTGGATGGATCGACATGAAGGGCCTCCTCAGCCCCATGTATCGGAACGGCACCGAAGACGTCCTCAACGGCATCGCGTATGACGCGGTCCACAAGCGCCTCTTCGTCACCGGTAAACTCTGGCCCAATCTTTTCGAGATCAAGGTCGTCCCGAAGAAGTAATTCACTTTGGATCGGCCGCCGGCGCGGGTTGCGGCACCGGCAGCAGCCCCATCTCCTGATAGATCGGCCGCATCACCGCCCGCATCTTCGGCAGTTCCATCGTGAACCACAGCGCTCCGATCAGGCAGCACGTTCCCGTTACCATCACGGTGTGCAGCGGCCCGAAACGATCCGCCAGCGTCCCCGCCAGCAGACTTCCGAACGGCGTCGTCCCGAAAAACACGGCCGTGTAATAGCTCATCACCCGCACGCGCTTGTCTTCCGTAGTCAGCGTCTGAATAATCGTATTGCTGATGGAAGGCCCCTGCATCATCCCGAACCCCACCACCAGCAGCAGGGCCAGCGAGATCCACAGCGTGTGAGAGAAGCCCAGCAGCACCAGCCCCGCCCCCAGCAGCGCCGCCGCTATCTGCAGCATCCGCGTCAGCCCCACCACCGTCTTCCGCAGCGTCAGCGAAAGCGCCGATGCCAAAGCTCCAATCCCGGATGCCGCCGTCAGCCACCCCAGCGTAGCCGCGCCGCCATGCAGCACCTGCGCCGCAATCAGCGGCAGCAGCACCGTATAGGGAAACCCGACGAACGCCATCAGCCCAAACAGCAGCAGCACCGAACGCACCGGCCGGAACGTGCTCACATAATTCCAGCCCTCCCGCAGCCCTTCCACCAGTCCCAGCGTCGGGCGCGACGTCTTCTCCGCCGTAATCCGCATCGCGATGAGCGAGGCGATCACCGCCAGATAGCTCACCCCGTCAATCAGAAAACAGACGCCCTCTCCGGCCACTGCAATCACGATCCCCGCGATCGCCGGCCCAATCAGCCTCCCGCCGTTCGCCATCGACGAATTGATCGCAATCGCATTCCCCAGATCGCTCTTGTCATTCACCATCTGGATCAGGAACGCCTGCCGCGCCGGCATATCGAACGCATTGATCAGCCCCTGCAGCGCCGCCAGCCCCAGAATTTCCGGCATCGTGATGACGTGCATCAGCGTCAGGGCAGCCAGCGCCAGCGATTGTACTGCGGCCGCCGCCTGCGTCCACACCAGCAGCTTGCGGCGGTCCACCCGCTCAATCAGCACGCCGGCAAACGGCGCCACCAGAAACGTCACAATCTGGCCCGCGAAATTCACCACGCCCAGCAGCAGCGCCGAATGCGTCAGCCGGTAGACGAGCCACGTCGTCGCGAGCCGCGTCATCCAGCTCCCGATCAGCGAAATGCTCTGCCCAAAGAAAAATAGTCGGAAATTGCGGTGGCGCAGCGCTCTCCACGCGTGCGAGACGCCACTCAGACCTGGCACATCTTCAGCGTGACATAAAGACCCTGAATCGCGCGACCTGAGCGCTCAGTTTTGTGTGGGATGTTCCACACGATCGATCACCAGAACCTGGCTCGGCGCCTTCGTCGATTCCAGCTTCAACCCAAGCTGTTCCCGCACAGCTTCCGAAAACGTGGGCCCGGTCGGATCCGGCTGATAATCGGGATAGCCCTGTTCCCGGATGCTCACATCGGGAACGAACTCCAGTACGAAGTCGAAGGTTCCCTCCAGCCCCGTCTGATCCACTGCCGGCCGCTCCAGATCCCCCAGTGACGTCAGCTGTTTTGCGATAAAGTCCATCGTCACGTTTCGCGCCCCAAACCGGAAGCGTCCGGGAGCGGATGCTGGCATCGGCAGCATCCCGCCGCATTGTTTCGGATAGATTCCCGCCGTGTCTGTCAGCGATACGGCTGCTGCTCCCGCTCGCGTCAACACCGTATCGCACGCCGCGTCCTCAGGATGCTGTTGCAATTGCGGCCCGGGTTTTCCCGCTTTTACGAACGTCACGGCAAAAATCGAGACCTGCCGCGTCTCGTAGTGGGTCTTCAGGCCGAACCGCTCAGCAAGCAGCGACCGCATCATCAGCCGCATCTGCTCTTTTGTATCCTTCGCCGGATCCCCGTCCGTCCGCGCCTCAATAGCAAAGCGGTCGTTCACCGCCCAGCCCGGAAGCTGCTCCACCGCCGCATTCGCCTCGCTTCCCACCAGCTGGAACGCAAAGGAGAGATAGGTAGCCAGAGGAAATCCATCCGCCGAAAAATGCCCGCCGTTCTTCACATAAACATCCCCGGGCCCAATGGGAAATATCGAATGCGACTTTGCATCCGGCGCGCTCGGCTTCACCGAAATCACATCGAAAGCCGGCAGTTTCTCCGGAGTTCCCTGCCCGCGCATCGGTTGCCCCGCTACGGATACCAGCAGGACCGCCAGTCCAGCTTTGACTGCCGCTTTGGCTGCCACTTTCCGACATATTATCTCAAAATAACAGCGATTTCAGTGTTCAATTTCCTGTAGGACGCTCCACATGATCGATGATCAGAAACTGGCTCATGCCCTTCGTGGAATCGAGCTTCAACCCCAGTTGTTCCCGAACTGCCTGCGAAAACGTCGGCCCATCGGGATCCGGCTGAAAATCGGGGCCAACCGGGAGCCTGGAGAGGTTCTCGGGGACAAATTCTATGACGAAATCGAACGTCCCCGTCAGCCCCGTCTGGTCCACCGCCGGACGCCCCAGGTCACCCAGCGCCGTGAGCTGATTCGCGATAAACGCCATCGCCACATTCCGGGCCCCCACTCTCAGCCGCCCCGGCATGCTCGGCGCCATTCCCAATAAACCGCCGCATTGTGCCGGATATCCGCCCGCAACTGTCGTCCCGCCAATCTGCGTGGTTCCGGTCGAGAGCACGGTGTTGCAGGGCGAATCTCCTTCGGAGTGCTGCTGGAGCTGCGGCCCCAGTTTGCCCGTTTTGGCGGCGCCGACCGCGAAGATGGAAACCTCTCTGGTCTCGTAATGGCTCTTCAGCCCAAAACGCTCTGCCAGCAGCGACCGCATCATCAGCCGCATCTGATCTTTCGTATCTTTCGCCGGATCCCCATCCGTTCGCGCCTCAATCGTGAACGGATCGCTGATCGCCCAGCCGGGAAGCTGCGTCTGGACGGCGTTCATTTCACTTCCCAACACCTGAAATGCGAAATAGAGATACGTCGCCAGCGGATATCCCTCCGCGGAGAAATGCCCGCCGCTCGTGATGTACACATCGCCGGGTCCGAGCGGGAAAATCGATCTCGTCTGCCCTTCCGGACCGCCGGGCTTCACCGAAATCACGTCAAACGAAGGCAGCTTCTCCGCGGATGCCTGCCCGCGAATCAGCTTCACCGCTCCGAACAACAGCAGGACCGCCAGTACAACTTTGACCGCGGCTCTGATCATCCTTACCGCCTTATACGGCCCGCCTCCGTGAATGTTACCTCATTTTCCGCGCTAAAATCAGACAGCACCCGGAATGAAGATCCTGATCCCCCTCGCCCTCCTCTTCATGCTGAACACCACATCCCACGCCGACGAACCTGCGTCTTTCCAGGATGTTACGCCACAAACCCTAAGCCACGGCTTTCACGCCGCCGCTGTTTACCTCGATGACGCCGGCCACCCCTTCGGCGCCCGCTTCATCCATGAAAAGACCGGCTTCACTCTGGACTTGATCCAGGTACAGTCGGTTCCCCAGGCTTTCACCTGGGTCAATACCTTTCCTGTTTCCGACAAAGGCGAGCCCCATACGCAGGAGCATCTCCTCGTCGGCAAAGGCAACGTTGGCCGCGCCTTCGCCGCAAGCGAGAGCATGACGCTGTCCCTCTCGAGCGCCTTCACCATGCAATGGCGCACCTGCTATCACTTCAATACCAATGCCGGACTCGAAGTCTTCTATACCGGCCTCCGGACCCAGCTCAACGCGCTTCTCCATCCCGACTACTCGGACGACGAAATCGCCCGCGAGGTCCGCAATTTCGGCGTTTCCGAAGATCCCGCCACCCACACCCTGCGCCTCGATGAAAAAGGCACCGTCTACAACGAAATGGTCAGCTCCATGGCCAAGCCCGACTGGGTCCTCTACCGGCAGACCCTCCTCGATATCTACGGCACTCACCATCCGCTGTCATGGAGCTCCGGCGGCATGCCGGAAGCCATCCGCCAGATGAAGCCGGCCGATATCCGTGCCTTCCACAACAGCCATTACTTCCTGGCCAACATGGGCAGCATCGTCTCGCTCCCCTCCGGCGATACCGTCGCCGCCCAGCTCACCCGCCTGGACGCCATTCTCAATGCGGTCCAGCCGAATCCGGTCCCACTCAAGCCTGAAAGCGAAGCCGATCTCCCCGCGCCACAGCCAGCCCCGGCCGGGAGCATCTCCGTGGTCGATTTCCCTTACGAAAACGATCACCAGCCCAGCTATATTGGCCTCACGTGGCCAGCCGTCCGCAAGCTCAACAATCGCGATTCCCTGCTCTTCGAGCTCTTCGCCAACGCCTTCGCCGGCGATTCCACCACCAATCTCTACAAGCTCTTCGTCAACAGCCGCACCCGCCGGATGGAGACCGGCGCCACCGGCGTCAACGCCTGGGTTTCCGAAGACGAGGGCTTCCCGATGTTCATCACCTTCGACGAAGTCGCCGCCGCCAATCTCACCGAAGACAAAGTCAAACAGATGCGGGCTATCGTAATGGCCGAGCTCAACAGGATCGCTGCGCTGCCTGACGGTTCAGAGGAGCTCAAAGACTTCAACGCTCAGGTCCGCAGCCGCCTTGTCGAACAGCGCCGCTCGCTCTCAAAATTCATCAACACCCCGCCCGGCTTCGGCGAGCGCAACACCGGCTCCGGCTGGATGGATGAACTCCACCGCCTCAATCGGGAAAGCAGCTTCCGCAAATACGTGACCGAAAAGCCTGATATCGAAGCCATTGACCACCTGCTCTCCGAGCCCCACAATCTGTGGCACGATCTCCTCCCCGCCTGGCACATTACGGGCGCCGAACCCTTCGGCGTCGCCGTCAAACCCAGCCCCGCCCTTCTCGCCAAAGATCAGCAGGATCGTCTCGACCGCGCCGCCGCCGAAGTCAAGCGCCTCGGCACGCTCTACAAAATCACGGACGATCAGGCCGTTATCAAACGCTATCAGTCGGAATACAACGCCGTCAGCAAAAAGCTCGATGACCTCGCTCGCACCGCCGGCGATCGTAAATTCCTCGATAACCCGCCTCTCACGCTTGATGACCAGCTCAGCTACACCGAATCGAAAATCGGCCGCGGCATCCCGCTTGTCGCGTCGTACTTCGACAATATGACCAGTTCCACCACGGCCATCGCCTTCAACCTCGCCTCCGTCCCCGAATCCGATCTGCCGCTGCTTTCACTGCTCCCCGAGTTGCTCTCCACCGCCGGCGTGATCGAAAACGGTAAGCCGGTCTCCTGGGAAGAAATGCAGGACCGCCTGCGCCGCGAAATCCTCAGCCTCGACGCTCACTTCATCTCCAATACCAAATCCGATCGCGTCGAACTCTCCGTCTCCGGCGCGGGCAACGATCTCGACGAAAGCCGCCGCGCCATCGCCTGGATGAACCTCATCCTCTTTCATCCCGACTGGCGCCCCGAAAACCTCCCGCGCCTGCGCGACCTCGTCGAACAATACGTGGGCCGCGTACGCACCACCATGCAGGGACCCGAAGAATATTGGGTGATGAATCCGGTCTACAGCTACTGGATGCAGAAGAATCCCCTCTACCTCACCACATCTTCCTTCCTCACCCGCGAGTGGAATGCGGATCGCCTCCGCTGGATGCTCGCCGATATCGCGGACCGTCCCGCCGTCGCCGCCGGCCTGCAGCGCCTCGCCGATAATCCCGGCGCCGATCGCGACGCCATCAAAAAGAACCTCGCCGCCCTCAATAACCAACCGCTCGCCGACGACATCACGCAGCTCGTCGCTGACCTGCCCGATTCCTCCCTCACCCGGGACACCGCCTGGATCTGCCGCCAGCTTCGCGCCGATATCCTTCTCACCCCGGAAGCCGCACTCACGCGCCTGAATGCCCTCCGCGAGAGTCTTCTCTCCAGTGGAAATGCCCGCATGTGGACGGTGGGCTCCCACGACTCGTTCCGGCAACTACAGCAGCCCATTACCTCGCTGGCCGCCAGCCTGCGCGATACTTCTCCCGTACGCGCCACCTACACCGCCGCGCGGCGCATTGACGACCGGCTTCGCCAGCACCAGCAGATCCCTTCGCAAACCGCGCCGCGCTATGTCGGGCTCTACGACCCCAACCTCACCGGCGGCGTGATGGCCTCCATCGTCCCGTTCACGTCTTACGCAGACACCGGCCGCGATGCCCAGCTCGACTTCCTCGCTTCGCGCCTCTTCGCCGGCTACGGCGAGCACGGCGTATTCACCAAAACCATCAGCGCGGGCCTCGCCTACAGCAACGGTATTCGCGGCAGTCTTCACGATGGCTGGGCCGGCTACTACGCCGAGCGCATGCCGGAAATTCCCCAAACCCTCCACTTTGCAATTAACGTCATCAAAGACGGCTCGCGCGATCCTCATCTCTCCGAATATGCGATCGCTCTCGCCTTTCAGCCCACTTATGCGCCGGATAGCTACGAAGATCGCGCCGCCGCCATTGCCGCCGATCTCACCGATGGCG
>DASZVV010000170.1:0-12972 GCA_035546955.1 Bryobacteraceae bacterium | reverse complement strand
GAGGGGAAAGCGAGCGCGGGGAACGGAAGCGCGTGGGAACGATCCTCAATGCCGGGCAGCGCATGATAGCGGAACATGCCGATGTTCGCGACGTAGGCGGTGTTGCGATCGGGCGAAAGCGCGACGGTGACCGGCATGTGGCCGGTCGCGACAGAAGAGAGCACTTTGTACTTCACAGTGTCGATCAGAACAAGACGTTCGTTCGCCTGATCGAGAACGTAGAGGATATGGCGGACGGGGTCGATGGCGAGATCGGCTGTGTAGCTGTTGTGAACCTGATCGGAGTTGATATCGACCATGTGGCGGCGGGCGCCGTTGCCGGTATCGAGGAGGCGTACTTTGCCCGAATCGCCCTCGGAAACCCAGATATCTTTTTCGGAATCGAAAGCCACGCCGTAGCTGACGCTGGTCCATCGGTCGGAAGGTCTGGCGGGTTTGGGCGCTTTTGATTTGGATTTCGGATCGGCGTTATCGCTGTCGTCGTCGTTTGATGCAGCCCAGAAGAGGCGTTCGCGCCATTCGCCTTTGCGGGGCTCGATGACTGACACGCCGAAGCGTTCAAAGCCGGTTTCGGCGATGCCGATTAGTCCTTTGGGGCTGATGGCGAGACCAAAAGCCCCGGGGCCGACATCGATCTGATTCCCGAGAGGTTTGAGGGCGCGTCCGCCGGGGAGGATGGTAACGTTGCCGGAAGTGTGGGCGTAGTTCAGGCCGCCGGGGGGATTGAAGTTCTCCGCAAGCGTCGGGAGGACCGCGAAGACGAGCGCGGCTGCGGCGCAGATGCGAATGGCGGAGAGCGGCGGCACTTCTCCTATTGTCTCCCCAGGACGATTCGTGCGGAGAATTTACACATCCACACTATACTGAGTTTGCGCGATGATTTCAGGTTCCACGGGCTCCGCAACCGGTAAAAGCCGGAGTGCGGTCAGGCAGTTTTTCCGGCCCGGTGGGACGCTGGCGTCGGCGCATCCTTCGTTTGAACTGCGCGCCGGGCAGATGGAAATGGCCGAGGCGGTGGATGCGGCGCTTTCCGAAAACCGCAAGCTGATTGTGGAGGCAGGGACCGGGACGGGGAAGACTCTGGCGTATCTCGTACCGGCGATTCTTTCCGGGCGGCGCGTGGTGATTTCGACCAACACGAAGGCGCTGCAGGAGCAGCTTTTCTTTCGTGATATTCCATTTCTCGAGAAGGTATTCGACCGGCCGCTGCAGGTTTGCTACATGAAGGGCCGGTCGAATTATGCGTGCCGGCAGAAGATTTACGAGGCCGACAACACGCCGGTGCTCAGCGGGTTCGAGGAAGTGGCGGATTTTCAGATTATTCAGGAGTGGGAGAAGACGACGGAGACGGGAGATCGCGCGGAGATCGCGACGCTGCCGGAGAACAGCACGGTCTGGGCGAAGGTGGATGCGCGGTCCGATCTGTGCGCGGGGACGAAGTGCAGCCAGTACGACCGATGCTTCGTGACGAAGATGCACCAAAGGGCGGCGGAGGCCGACATCATCATCGTGAATCATCATCTGTTTTTCGCGGACCTGGGGGTGCGGCGATCGGAGCAGGCCCAGATTCTGCCGGACTACAACGCTGTGATTTTCGATGAAGCGCATGAGATCGAAGATGTCGCGGGGCAGTATTTCGGATTTGGGGTGAGCACGTATCAGGTGCTGGATTTGCGGCGCGATATCGCGGCGCTGTCGAGAATACGGCGGTTTGGATCGGAGGAACTGGACCGGATTTTGACGCGGCTCGAGGAGGTGTCGCTGAATTTTTTCGGCCGGTTGCCGGGTGAGGATGGGCGCGCGACATTCAACGGGCGCGATGAATTCCGGGCACTCTATGGGGAGATCTATCAGGATTTGCTGGCTGCGTTCGAACTGCTGGCGGGACATCTGAAGCTGATTTCGGACGCGCCGCAGGAGGTGATCCCGTTGTTCCGGCGGGCGCTCGAGATGCGGGAGGCGCTGCAGTTGCTGATCGACGGGGAGAATCCGGGTTATGTGTACTGGACGGAACGGCGGAACCGCGGGATTTTCCTGCAGGCGACCCCGATCGACGTGGCGGATCTGCTGCGCGAGCATTTGTGGAGCAAGGTCGATGCGGCGGTGCTGACGTCGGCGACACTGGCGGTGGCGGGCGGCTTCGAATATGTAGAGAAGCGGCTGGGGTTGCCGGACGCGCGGACGCTGATCGTGCCGAGCCATTTCGATTATCAGTCGCAGGCGCTGCTGTATATTCCGCAGAACCTGCCGCCGCCGTCGAGTCCGGCGTGGGTGAAGGCGGCCAGCGAGGAAATTGTTCGGATCCTCAACGCCAGCCGCGGGCGGGCGTTTGTGCTCTTTACCAGTTACATGCAGATGCGTCAGATTCATGACCGGGTCAGCTTCATGGTGGAATATCCCGTGCTGACGCAGGGGACGGGTCCGCGGACAGCGCTGCTCGATGAGTTCCGGAGGACGCCGAACTGTGTGCTGTTCGCGACGTCATCGTTCTGGCAGGGTGTGGATGTGCCGGGGGAGCAGTTGAGCTGCGTTATTATTGATAAGTTGCCGTTTGCGGTGCCGAGCGATCCGGTTGTGGAGGCGCGGGTTCGCAACGTGCGCGAAGCAGGCGGAAATCCTTTCTACGATTACCAGATTCCGCAGGCGGCGATCTCGCTCAAGCAGGGATTCGGGCGGCTGATTCGCACACGGGCTGACCGCGGGGTGCTGGCCCTGCTGGATCACCGGATTACGAGGCAGCGTTACGGGCAGGTCTTTTTCGACAGCCTGCCGGATTATTCGTTTTCCATGGATTTCGCCGAAGTGGAGAATTTTTTCAATGTTTGAAGTTGCAGTGGAGCACACATTCGCGGCCGGCCATGCGCTGCGGGAGTATCGGGGCAAGTGCGAAAACGTGCACGGGCACAATTACCGGGTGCAGGTGGTGGTGCGCGGGGAGAAACTGGACCGGATCGGGATGCTGGCGGATTTCGTGGAGCTGAAGCGGGCGCTGCGGAATACGTGCGAGCCGATGGATCATGTGTTCCTGAATGAGATGCCGCCGTTCGATACTGTGAATCCGACAGCGGAGAATATGGCGGTTTATATCGCCGGGAAGCTGCAGGAAGCGCTGGGCGGCGGTGCGGTACCGGTGGAAGTGGCGGAAGTGAAGGTCTGGGAGACGGACATTCAGTCCGCTACCTATCGGCCGGCGCGGTCGGCGTAAGCCGGATTCTGCTTACAATGAGCCGCTCGCTTTGAGCGAACACCAGAGGGCCGGTGTGACCATTTCCGATGAGTGCGCCGATCCGGCTGAGCGTTGGATTCCCTCCATCTTGCTGTGGCGCTCGGGCTGCGTCGGAACGGCCCTATCGAGTCCCTGATCGCCGCAGACCAGATTCTCTGTCAGTCAGCACTCCTGGAACAGCTTCCCGCAATCGATCCTCAGTGACGGACGGGTGCGCTGGCAAAAACCCTGGGGGCCGGTCCGGGAAGATCGGCCCCAGGGGGATGGTTATTCGGTCCAGTAAGTGACAAGCAGGCCTTCACCTGCGACGTCGGCATCGACAGCGTAGTCTTTCAGGCGGATAGTATCGGAGCCGTCCTGGGATTCGAGGAAGAAGTTCTCCGAGAATCCGCCGCTCGCGTTCGGTGAGAGGACGCGGGCGACGCCGGCGAGAGTGGTCTTCGTCATGGTGCGAGCGCCCAGATACATCTTCCCGGTGAGCCCGGGGATTACCTGAACGAACAGTTTGCTGGCGGTGATGGCGGGGTCAGTGGCGAGCGGAACCGGGGTTCCGGGCGTCGCGACGCTGATCCGGCCAAGCGTGGTCATGGTCATGCGATCTCCTCGGTCGCATGGTAGATACACGGGACGGCGCAGAAAGTACTTTGTTTGGCCAAGTTTTAGCAGACAAAGGAGATTCGGTCTGCAAATCGACGATACCGCGATTCAGCGCTTGAAATAGTCGGCGTTCGTCTGGGCGAAGTTGGCCCACTTTTCGGGCAGGTCGTCCATGGCGAAAATCGCGGAGACCGGACAGACGGGAACGCAGGCGCCACAGTCGATGCACTCGACGGGATCGATGTAGATCATTTCGACGTTCGGGAAGTCGGCTTCGTCCTTTTTGGGATGAATGCAGTCGACGGGGCAGGCGTCGACGCAGGCCGCGTCCTTGGTTCCGATGCAGGGTTCCGCAATTACGTATGCCATAGAGGGAAAAACTTAACTTATCACATGCGAATTGTCCGCGGAAGCGGTCCGGCTAGAGTGGTAGCTGATGCGCATCCTGGCGATTGAGAGCTCATGCGATGAGACCGCGGCGTCGGTGCTGGAAGACGGAGAGCGAGTACTTTCGAACGTGGTGGCGAGCCAGCTCGATGTGCACGCGCGATACGGGGGCGTGGTGCCGGAACTGGCGTCTCGTGAGCATCTGCGGGCGATTACGCCGGTAGTTCGAGAGGCACTGGCGAATGCAGGCGGACTTCGGTGGAAGGATCTGGATGCGGTGGCGGCGACATCGGGGCCGGGGCTGGCGGGCGCGCTGCTGGTGGGGCTGACCTATGCAAAGGCGATTTCGTTCGCGGCCGGGATTCCGTTGATCGCGGCACACCATATTGAAGGGCACATTCAGGCGGTGATGCTGGAAGGGCGGCAGCGGGGAGTTCCGGTGGAATTGCCGGCGCTGGCGCTGGTGGTGAGCGGCGGGCATACGCATCTGTATGAGGTGAGCGAGGCCGGATACCGGCTGCTGGGAAAGACGCGCGACGATGCGGCGGGCGAGGCGTTCGACAAAGTGGCGAAGCTGCTGGGATTTGGGTATCCCGGCGGACCGGTGATTGACGGGCTGGCGCCCTATGGGGACCCGGAGGCGGTGCGGTTTACTTCGGCGCGAATGAAGGGGAATACGCTCGATTTCAGCTTCAGCGGGATGAAGACGGCGGCTCTCCGGTGGGTGGAGAGCCGGGGAATTCCCGAAGAGATCGAGGCGCGGAAGCGCATGGCGCGCGTGCGGCGGCCTTCGACGGAGGAATGGCTGGCAGTGACGCCGCAGGCAACGCTCGATCTGGTGGCGAGTTTTCAGCATGCGGTGATTGCGGAATTGCTGGGGCATGCGGCAGCGGCGGCTTCGCAGATGGAGGATGTGCGGTCGCTTGTGATTACCGGCGGAGTGGCGTGTAATTCGGGGCTGCGGGCGGCGGCGGGATCGCATTGGGCGGGGCTGCCGGTGTATTTTCCATCCCCGGGACTTTCGACGGATAACGCGGTGATGATTGCGGCGGCGGCGTGGGAGAAGTGGCGGCGGGGGGAATTCGCGCCGTTGTCGGAGAGCGTGGAGCCAAACGTCGCGCTGGCGTAGATTCTTTTCCCATAGTCTTGACTTCCCTTTCCGGACTATGTATTGTCTGGACATGGGGAAGAACTCCGCGAATCCGGAATTGCTGCCGGGGACGCTTTATCTGCTTATTCTGAGAACACTGCGCGCGGGACCGCTGCACGGGTACGCGATCGCGAAGAGGATTCGTGATGCTTCGGAGCAGGGGCTCGAGATTGAAGACGGCTCGCTTTATCCGGCGCTGAACCGGATGCTGGTGAAGGGGTGGCTTGCATCCGAGTGGGGGATTTCCGAAAACAATCGCAAGGCTCGGTTTTACAAGCTGACGCCGGAGGGGCGGAAGCAACTGGCGCGCGAGGCGGATGAGTTCGAGCGGCTGGTGCAGATGATCCAGCAGGTGATGCGGACGGTGTGAGATGTCCATGCTGAAACGCGCGCAGTTCGATGCAGAGATGGAAGACGAAATCCGCTTCCACATCGAGACGCGCGCGGAGGAACTGGCGGAGCGCGGCATACCCGCGAAGGCGGCACTCGAACAGGCGCGACGCGAGTTCGGATCGCGCGCGCTTGCGATGGAAGACTCGCGAAGAGCGTGGCAGATTCCGTGGCTCGAAGATTTCTGGCGCGATCTTTTGTATGCGGCGCGCGGGTGGAAAGGGAATCCGGGCTTTACGGCGATCGCGGTGTTGTCGCTCGCGCTGGGGGTGGGGGCGAATTGTGCGATGTTCATTGTGGTGGACGCGATGCTGCTGCGGCCGTTGGCGGTTTACCATCCGCAGGAAATCATTACGATTCATGAGACATCGGTGAACGGCGGAACGCAGGGGCTCTCGCAGGCGCAGTATGCCGATCTGCGCGATCACAGCGAGAGTTTCGCGGGACTGATGGCGTTCACGAGTTTCATGGCGGGATTCTCCCCGGGTGCGGGCGAGCCAGCGAAGACACGCGATGGGCAACTGGTGAGCTGGAATTATTTCGATGTCCTCGGGGTTTCGCCGTCGATTGGAAGATTGTTCTCACGGAAAGACGACAACGTTGTCGTTATCAGCAATAGCCTCTGGAAAGCGGTGTTTCATTCCGATGAGCATGTGATCGGGCGCCAGGTGTGGATCGGTGGGGCTCCGCTCACGCTCATTGGGGTCACGCCGGAGAGCTTTATTCCATTCGATGAATCGCTGACGGAAGACTATCCAGATTACTTTGTTCCACTATCGACGGAGGCTCGCGTGGGTGGCGATACCGGAATGCTCGCGGTGGCGGGCCGGCTGAAGCCCGGGGTTGCGCTCACGCAGGTGCAGGCGGAGATGGCGACGATTGCTTCCAATCGCGACCGCAAGCATAATTTGATCGTCCAGAGCGTAGTGAAGTACCGGACCGATGGATTCGGTGGCCCCATTGCGGGAATCGTCATGCTGTTCGCGGGCTGCGTCCTGCTGGTGGCGTGCGCGAACGTAGCGGGGCTGCAGATCGGGCGAGCGGCGAAACGGAAGCGGGAGATCGCGGTGCGCATTTCGCTCGGCGCCGGACGGATGCGGCTGATTCGTCAGTTGCTGACGGAGAGTTTTCTGATCGCGTTTGCGGGCGGCGTTGTGGGCGTACTGCTCGCATCAATTCCACTTCACGTGGTGAATACGCTGATGGCGGAAATCCTGCAGGAGGGCGAAAGAAGCCCGCTGCGGATCGATAGCCGCGTGATTCTGTTCAGCTCGCTCGTGGCTCTCGCGAGCGTGATCCTCTCGGGTTTGTGGCCCGCATGGCATGCTACGCGGCCGGAACTAAATGTCGCGATGAACGGCGGAGATTCGATGCGTCCGCGGGGGCTGTGGGGCCGCAACGCGCTGGTTGCAGGGCAGGTGGCCATTGCGTTCGTGCTGCTCACCGCGACTGGCGTGATCTTCCTGTGGCTCAGCAACGCGCGGGAAGCCGTTAGCGATTCCGCATTCGACAGTGGCAATACAGTTGCGATCACGTTCGATCCATTGGTGAAAAGATTTCGTGCGGATGAAGGGAAGCGTTTCTACGAAAGCCTGGCAGTCCGGATTCAGGAGGCTGCCGGGACGAATGCGATGACGTTTGCTTCTGCTGCGAGTCCGATGTCGTTACAGCGGGACGGGGCTGGCAGCGGGAGCGTGTCCGTGTCCGGCGTCGTCGCCGATCAGCATTTCTTCGACGCACAGGCTATTTCGATTTTGCGAGGGCGTGGCTTCCGCGGCACAGATGGGTTTGGCGCGGCACGCGTTGCAGTGGTGAACGAGAATCTGGCGAAGGCGGTCTGGCCGGGGCAGGATCCGGTGGGAAAGCGGGTTCGGCTCGGGGGCGACAAGGAACCATGGACGGAGATTGTGGGGGTGGCGCGAATTCGCAACTATGACGGATTGATTGTTATTCCCTCGCCGCAGTTGATCTTTCTGCCGGTGGATCAATCGAATCCGTGGCCGACGATGACGCTGTTTGTCCGGGCGCGCGGCGATCGTACCGCATTGATGGCGGCCGCGCGGAATGCGGTGCATGCGCTGGACGCGCGGCAGGCGATTCCGGAGGCGCATTTCTGGGGAGAACAGTTGATGTCGTTCAGCAAAGGCATCGGCGTGGCGGGGGTGGTGCTGATCTCGATGGGTGCGACGGGAATCGTGCTGGCGTTGATCGGTCTATACGGCATGGTGTCCTACGACGTCAGCGGGCGCACGCGCGAACTTGGCGTCCGTATGGCTCTGGGAGCGTGGCGTGGAGCGCTGCTGCGTTTGACGATGTGGCAGGGCGTCGCGCTGGCGTTATGCGGAATTCTGGCGGCGTTGCTGATCGATCACATTCTTGTGCAGTTGATCATCGCCAATTTCCCTCCCGTTCAGAGTTCGGGCGATCAGGTGACGGTACAGTTTGGCGATGGATTATTTGCGGCGCTGGGGGCCGCGATTCTGGGGCTGGCCGCGCTCGCGGCCTATATTCCGGCGCGCAAGGCGACGGGCGGCGATTGTTGTGCGGCGCTGCGATGTGAGTGACGGGAGGCAGTATGATCCGCAGCTTTGTTTGCGTGGTTTTGGGAGTGGGGACCGCTTTTGCGCAGCCGAAGCCGGTGTTTGAGCTGGCGGATGTGCATGTGAGTCCGAAGACGCCGAATCCTTCGATGCGCGGCGGCGTCGTGCGCGGCGGCCGTTATGAGATCCGCACGGCGACGATGGTGGATCTGATCCGTACGGCCTGGAATGTGGATGCGATCAACGTGACCGGAGGCCCGGCGTGGCTCGATAGCGACCGGTTCGATGTGATTGCGAAGGTTCCGGCGAATGCGAAGCAGGAGGAGGCCGGTCCGATGCTGCAGGCGCTGCTGATTGAACGATTCGGACTGGTGGTTCATCAGGACACGAAGCCGATCACGGGCTACGCGCTCACGTTTGCCCGGAAGAGCGGACAGATGAAGCCCGCGGCGGATACAGAAAACGGAGCCGGGTGCAAGCCGCCGGATCAACCGGAAAAAACGCCGGAGGGGATCGGGCTCCAGGCGTACAACTGCTCGAATGTGGAGATGCCGCAGTTCGCCGAGATGTTGCGGCAAATGGCCCCGGGATACATTCGGGGCAATCCTGTTGTGGATCAGACGGGGCTGAAGGGTGGCTGGGACTTCAGTCTGAAATGGGTGGGGCGGGGCCAGGTGGCGGATGCGGGAGGCGACAGCATGTCGCTCTTCGGCGCGATTGACAAACTCGGCCTCAAGCTCGCGGTGGCAACCGTTCCGCAGCCAGTCATTGTGGTGGATCGGGTGAACGAGAAGCCGACTCCGAATGCGGCGGGCGTTACGGAGAGATTGCCTCCGGTGAAGGAGGCATTCGAGGTGGCGGAGATTCGTCCGAGCGCGCCGGGTACGGATGAGAATTTCCGGATTCAGCCGGGCGGACGGATCGATGCGCACGGAATCACGCTGAAGGATCTGATCGAGTTCGCGTGGCAGGTGGACAACGACGATCAGGTTGCGGGGCCGAAGTCGATCGAGACGAACCGGTTCGATATCGTTGCGAAGGCGCCGGGCACGATCGCGGGAAACTCGTTTGACCAGGATGCCCTGGCTGAAATGCTGCAGGCGCTGCTCACAGACCGGTTCCGCATCAAAGTGCACCAGGAGGAGCGACCGGTGACGGTGTACGCGCTGGTGTCTGTGAAGCCGAAGATGAAGGCGGCGGATCCATCGAACCGTACGTCGTGCAAAATTACGGCGGCGGGAGGAACGAACATGTCGTCGACGGTGTCGCGCACATTCGTCTGTCAAAACATCACAATGGCGCAGTTCGCGGACAAGCTGGAGAGCATTGCGGGCGGATATGTCGATCATCCCGTGGTGGACCGGACGGGCATTTCGGGGGCGTTCGATTTTCCACTGAATTTTTCGCCGGCGCGCGCGTTTCGGCCGGGAGCGCCCGTGAACAACGAAGCGGCGGATCCGAATGGCGCGATTTCATTATTTGAGGCGATCGATAAGCAGCTGGGTTTGAAGCTCGAGAAGCAGCAGCATCCGATGCCGGTGCTGGTGATCGATCACGTGGATGAGAAGCCGACGGACAACTGAAGGTCAGGCGGGATAAGGGACAATCACGGCGGATTGCGGCTGGGCTCCGCTCCGAATGACGGCGAAGACGGGCTTGGGCGGTTCGGAGATGAAGGCGTCACCGCTCTTGTGCAGCACGACCGGAATGTGGATCACGGAGATATCACCGGTTTCGCCATCGACGACGAAGGCATACTCTTCGGGCGTTTTGCCGTCGGGCGAAGCGGCGATGAGGATCTCGCCTGGCTTGCCTCCCATGCTGACGGAAGAAATGATTTTCCGCGATTCGATATCGACGATGGTGACGTCGCCCGCATCGGGGTTGCTGAGGAAGAGAATATTGCGCACGGGCGCGACCGCCATGCCGAAAAGCGAGTGGCCGGCGTAGAACGTTTCGTCGATCTCGTTTTGATAAGGGCTGAAGATGACGAGGCGTGCGTCGAGATCGGCTCCGGTGACGAAAACCTGGCCACCGTCGCCAGACTGGCAGAAGCGCGCCGGGCGGATGGGGACGGGGAGACGGGCCAGCATGGCGCCGGTCATGGCATCGAATGAAACAATCTCGCGGATCTCGGGTGAGCCGACGAAGAGAGTCTTTCCGTCTTTCCGATAAGCGATAGCGGCCGAAGAGCCGCTGCCGGAGGAGTTCGTGCCGAGCAGCGCTCCTTCGGGGACGCTGACGCGCACGAGATCGCCGGAATCGAGAAGCGCCGCAACCTGTTTGGCCGAGGCCGCGATGGATTTGGCAGGGTGGGGCAGGGCGATGCGGTACGTGATGCTGTCGCTGGCTGTATCGATCAGGACAATGGCGGACGGCTGGCTGAGGGCAAGGGCCAGGAAGGCGCCGTCTGAGGTCAGCGCTGCGCCGGCGATGGCTCCGCCCGCGGCGATGCGCCCGGTGATTTTACGGTTGAACGGGTCGATACGAACGACGGCGCGTTCCGCGGAGCAGACGACGTAGAGTTTGCCACGCGCGGTCAGTACCTGATTCGGGATTCCGCCGAGCGGGATGGAGCCAGAGTGGCGGAACTCGGCGAGATCGGCGATATCGATCGCCTTTTCCGCGGCGCTGGCCATGAAAAGCCAGGCCCGGTAGCGTTTGGCCTTCTGGCTGGCGCAGGCGGAAAAGCCGGAAACTGCCGCGACGCCGGCGGCGGCGAGAAAGGCGCGCCGGGATGGCAGGCCGGTATTCAGGTGCAACAGGGAGCCCAGAACCGCATCGTAACAGAGGGGCGGTGTCCGGGAGAGAGCGCTTTGCTAACCTGGAATTTCAGATTGCATGGAATTGGTAAGACAGTGGTACGCGAAACGGATTGATTTGTGGGAGTATCATCTCGCCACGCGATCGACCGACCGGGTGGTTCGTCCATTCGACTGGGGCGGGGAATGGATGGCGAACTGGCCGTTTCAGGTTCAGGGCGCGGACGTGGAGGAACGGCTGCGCGCGTTCAATCGGATCGCGATTGAGCGGAGCACGCAATTTTTCGCCTATAAGACGCCGCGCGATTTCCGGCGGGTGGGCGATGCGGTACGGTTTACGTCGCCGGTAGAGACGCCGTACGAAGAGAACAACACAGTTGAGGCGCGGTACTTTCCGGGGCATGGGCCATGGAAGCGCGGGAGGAAGGCCGTGGTGGTGCTGCCGCACTGGAATTCGCATGCGGCGCAGCATGTGGCGCTGTGCGAGGGGATCGCGAAGTTCGGGATTTCGGCGCTGCGGATCAGTCTGCCGTATCACGACCGGCGGATGCCGGCGGAGCTGACGCGTGCGGATTACGCCGTCTCGGCGAATGTGGCGCGGACGATCGATGCGACGCGGCAGGCGGTGCTGGATATCCGGTCTTGTTACGACTGGCTCCAGCAGCAGGGTTATGAGGATCTGGGGATTGTGGGCACGAGCCTCGGATCATGTTACGGGTTTCTGGCGAGCTCTCATGACGAGCGGATTCGCGTGAATGTGTTCAATCATTGTTCGACGAATTTCGCGGACGTGGTGTGGCAGGGACTTTCGACGAAACATATCCGGGAGGGGATTGAGGATCAGATCGATGTGGACCGGCTGCGGCAGGTGTGGGATTGTCTGAGTCCGCTGCATTACGTGGACCGGTTTGCGCGGATGGATAAGCGATCCTCGTTTCTTTATGCGACGTACGACACGACGTTTCCGCCGGAGTTTTCGCGGGATATTGTGGGGCGGATCGCGAAGAGCGGAACGAGCCACAAGGTGATTGTGATGCCGTGCGGGCATTACACCCTGGGTGAGACGCCGTTCAAGTTTCTGACGGGGTATCACATTGTTTCGTTTTTGAAGAAGAATCTGTAGACAGCGTCAGCGCTCTAAAAAGCTGACACCGGCGCGGGCGCGGAAGGCGACGGGAGTGCCGCCCTGCGTGGCGGGCTTGAATCGCCACTTACTGACGGCGGTGATGGCGCGGGCGTCGAGGCCGGGCTCGAGTTTCTCCAGCACGTGAATATCACTCACCTTGCCATCGATGCCGATGAGGATGGCCAGCATGACGGTGCCGGAGACTTTGGCTTTTTGCGCATCCTGCGTATAGCCGGGGTCGACTTTATAGACGAGTTCGGGCGGCGTGACTTCGCCGTGGACGCGGTGTTTTTCCAATGCGCCCCACGTTTGGGGTGGCGGCGTGGGGTCGGCGGATGCGGCGTTGCGGAGCAGGGCGAGAAGCGCGGCTTCGGAGGCGCGCCCGGCATCGAACGTCAGAATCTTCCCTTCGCGGCTGAGGAGCATATTGGCCGGCCAGGCTTTGAGGCCGAGGGCCTCGACATCGGCCGCGTTTTCGGGAGTATCGTCAACGTTGATCCGCAGAATTCGGACCTCGCTCCCCATCGTTTTCGCGACGCTGTCGAGAACCGGTTCGGATTCCTCGCAGGGTTTGCACCATGTTGCCTGGAAATGCAGCAGGACGGGCTTGCCGCGGAGCCGGGCCAGGTCGACGGAACGACCGTGGATCGTTGTGAGGTGCAGCGGCGGCGGAGGCTGTCCAATCAGGCCGCGGTGAGTGACGGCAAGATCCATCTGGTGCCAGTCGACTTCGCTGGCATCGGCGGGAACGATGAAGGAGAAGTCACCCGCATCGGCCGAGCGGGCGCCGTGAT
>DASZVV010000169.1:0-3756 GCA_035546955.1 Bryobacteraceae bacterium | reverse complement strand
TCCAGGCGAAATCCCCGAGGCGTTCCTCGAACTGCGTCTCAGCACCGCCGGCCACGGCCCCGAGCTTTGCGCAGGCGGAGAAGAGGCACGCGGTTTTGCGGTCGACCAGTTCCATGCAGTCGGCTTCGGTGATATTGATCTGGCCGATGCGATCGAGCTGGATCAGTTCGCCCTCCACCATCAGCTGGGTCAGGCCGATGAGGAGATCCAGAACATGGAAGTTGCGTTCGCGCAGGGCGGCCTGGAAGGCCTGCATGTAAAGCCAGTCGCCGGCGAGCACGCAGGTGTGATTGCCCCACTGGACATTGGCAGACGGGCGGCCGCGGCGGGTGCGCGCCATATCGATCACGTCGTCATGGACGAGCGTGGCGGCATGGATCATCTCGACGACTGCGCCGAGCTGGATCGCGGTCTGGCCGTTTTTTGCGCTCTTACCGGCTCCGGCGAAACGCGCGCACAGCAGGAGCAGGGCAGGGCGCAGGCGTTTGCCGCCGCTCTGCTGGAGATACCGGCCGATGGTGGTGACGGTATCGACGGACGCAAGCGATTCAACGTCGATGGCCTTTTCGACCTTCTCCAGATCTTCGCGGACGAGATCGAAAATCTCGCTGGCGGTGAGAGCCTGGTTTGCCCGTTCAGTTTCCATGGAACTTTTCAGTGTAACGGGTCGGATTACGCGGCTGCAAACAAAGGCGTTCGAAGTTTGCCGTCGTCAGTTCTGCAATGTGCTCCGGCGTCGTCTGGCGGACTTCGGCGAGCGTTTTCAGGGTTTCAATCATCATGGCCGGTTCGTTGCGCTTTCCGCGATAAGGAACAGGCGCTAAAAAGGGCGCGTCGGTTTCGATCAGCAGGCGATCTTCCGGAGTAATCCGGGCGGCTTCGCGGACGGATTCGCCTGTTTTGAACGTCAGGACGCCGCCGAAAGCGAGGTGAAAGCCCTGGTCCAGTGCCTGAGTCGCCTGCTCCGGCGTGCCTGTGAAGCAGTGAAGGATGCCGGAGCCGGTCCAGTGATCTTTCAGAATCGCCATCGATTCGTCCCAGGCGTCTCGCGTGTGGATGACGATGGGAAGGTTTAAGGTTCGGGCGATATCCAGTTGACGGATAAAGACTTCGCGCTGCGTCTCGCGGGGAGAATGATCGTAGTAGAAGTCGAGCCCGATTTCGCCGTAGGCGACGACTTTCGGATGCTGGCCGAGCCGGCGAAGATCGTCGTAAGTCTCTGGTGTGACCTTGGCGGCTTCATGCGGATGGACGCCGACGGTGGCGACGATCTGGTCATGGTGTTCGGCCAGCCGGATGGCGCGGTCGAGCTCAGGCGGTCCGTCGCCGGTGCCTATACAAAGGATGCGGTCAACGCCGGTATCCTGGGCGCGCTTGAGCACGCCATCGAGATCGCCCGCGAATTTCTCGTGGTCGAGGTGGCAATGGGAGTCGATGAAGCGCATCTTTGTTATTTGAGCCGGGCTCCGATCGGAACTTCTTCGAGGAAGCCGGGCAGAATCGGGGTGCCGCCTTCGAGCGAGGCCGCCACGATCATTCCATTCGACTCGATCCCGCGAAGTTTTCGCGGATGCAGATTCGCCACGATGACAACTTTGCGTCCGATGAGCTTTTCGGCCTCATAGGCTTTGGCAATGCCGGCGACGATGGTGCGCGGTTCGGGCTCGCCGATATCGATCTTCAGGTGGAGAAGTTTGTCGGCTCCTTTCACCGGTTCGGCGGATTGGACGAGCCCGACGCGGAGGTCGACTTTGGCGAAATCGTCGAACTCGATTTTCGGCGATGGCGGTGAGACGGGGGCGGCCGGCGGAGCTTCGGTTTTTCCGAGCAGCTTCTGCTGGCGGGCGGTCTCGATTTCTTCGAGCTCCCGCATGCGGCTGATCGCACTCGCCGCCTCGATGCGCGGAAAGACCGGCGCGACAATCCCGATCTGCTGACCGGCGGGAAGTTGTCCGAACTTCAGGTTACGTATATCGAGCTTTTCGAGCGGTTCGGTCATGCCGAGTTGGGCCCAGATCTGGGCAGTCGATTCAGGCAGAATCGGATGGAGCAGGGCGACGGCGACGCGCAGAAGATCGGCGGAGGTGTAGAGCGCGTCATCGAGCTGTTGTTTAGTCGCGTCGCCAATTTTCGCGAGTTTCCACGGCGCCTGTTCGACGATGAACTTGTCCGCCGCGGAGAGCATCGTCCAGACGGCTTCGAGGCCCTTTGAGAATTCGAGCGCTTCGAACGCGCGGGCCGCTTCCTCAATGGTTTTGGTGACGGCGTCCTGCAGCGGATATGTGTCGCGTTGGGGAATGACACCGTCGCGATACTGGCGAATCATGGTGAGGGTGCGGCTCCCCAGATTGCCGAGGCCGTTGGCGAGTTCGGCGTTGTAGCGGTTGACGAGCGCGTCGTAACTGAAGCCGCCATCCTGGCCGAAAACGATTTCGCGAAACAGGAAATAGCGCAGGGCTTCGGCGCCCATCACCTGGCGAATGGGTTCGGCGCGCACGATGTTGCCGCGCGATTTGCTCATCTTGTCGTTCTCGAAAAGCAGCCAGCCGTGCGCGAAAATTTTCTTCGGGAGTGGAAGATCGGCGGCCATCAGGAATGCGGGCCAGAAGACGGCGTGGAAGCGGAGGATTTCCTTGCCGACGAGATGGAGGTCGGCGGGCCAGAGATTCTGGCCTTCGAACTTCGGCTCCCGAGTAGCGGTGATGTAGTTGACGAGCGCGTCAAACCAGACGTAGGCAACATGGGCCCCATCGAGTGGGACACCCCATTTGATCGTGGTCCGGCTGATGGAAAGATCCTGCAGACCGCCGCGCACGAAGCTGACGACCTCGTTGCGGCGCGATTCGGGTTGGATGAAGTCGGGATGGTCTTCGTAGAGCTTGAGGAGGCGATCGGTGAATTCCGAAAGCTTGAAGAAGTAGTTTTCTTCGGTGACGGTCTCGGTGGGGCGTCCGCAGTCGGGGCAGTTATCGCCCGGTTTGGCGTCGTTGATGAAGGCTTCATCGTGGACGCAATACTGGCCGGTGTAGCTTCCTTTATAGATGTAGCCCTTCTCGCGGCAGAGGTTGAAAAGCCAGCGGACGGTTTCGTAGTGCTGCGGGTCCGTGGTGCGGATGAAATGATCGTACTGAACGCCCAGGCGATCCCATTCGGTACGGAATTCGTTGGAGATGAGGGTGGCGAATTCCTGGGGCGTTTTGCCTTGTGCGGTGGCGGAGCGCTCAACCTTCTGACCGTGCTCATCGGTGCCGGTGACGAGGACGGCGTGATAGCCCTGCATGGTCTTCAGCCGTTTGATGGCATCGGCGGCGAGCGTGGTGTAGGCGTGGCCGATGTGAGGCGCGGCGTTGACGTAATAGATGGGCGTTGTGAGGTAATATTTCATCGGGTTTTGAGATATTCGTGGGCGGCGGCGGCGAGAATTTCCTTGAGGGGAACGCCGGTTTCGGCCGCAATACGGCGCGCGTCTTCGTATTCGGGAGCGAAACCATCGGGCGCGGTTTTGACGCGGATGAGTCCGTAAGGCGTGGCGACTTCGACCCAGTCACGCGTCTGGACGCGGCGCTCGGCGGAGTGGAAGCGAACCCCGAGCGTGGTGGTTTCGCGGAAAATCAGGGCGATGAATTCCTCTTGTTTTTCGGGCGGCGCGATCACCTGGAGGAGGACGCCGGGCCGGTTCTTCTTCATCTGCGCGGGGAGGACGAGCGCGTCGAGCGCGCCGGCTTCGAGCAGTTTCTCGGTGGCCCAGGCGATGAC
>DASZVV010000168.1:0-11938 GCA_035546955.1 Bryobacteraceae bacterium | reverse complement strand
ATTTCCACTGGGACCATATCCAGGGGCTGCCGTTCTTCACGCCGATTTACGGGAAGAATAACGACATCACTTTCCACTCCGGCAATACGGGCCGGCCGCTGCAGGAAACGCTGGAAGGCCAGATGGCGCAGCCGTATTTTCCGGTAGACATGTCGCAGGTGGCGGCGAAGCGCAGCTTCATCGAAATGGAAAAGGGATCATCGGTGGAGATTGGGGGGGCGGTGATCAAGCCGTTCGCACTGAATCATCCGCAGGGGGCTTCGGGGTACCGGATTACCTGCGGGAAGACGGTGGTGGTGTATGCGACCGACTTCGAGCATGGGCATCCGGTGCTCGATGGGGTGCTACTCGAGAACGCGCAGGATGCCGATGTGCTGATCTGCGATACGCAGTATACGCCGAAGGAGTATGAGGAGCACCGGCACTGGGGGCACAGCACCTGGCTCGAGGCGACAAAAATTGCGTCGAAGGCAGGGGCGAAGCAGTTAGTGCTGTTCCATCACGATCCGAGCCATGACGATCATACGATGGCGCGGATTCAGACGGAAGCGCGGCATGAGTTTAAGAATACGGCTGCGGCGTGGGAAGGTTTGACAGCCTCCTTTTAAGTGGTCTTCATTCCGCCACTGACTGCGGGTCTGCTGCCCAGTCGTTTCATCGCGAGACCGTCGCGGACCGCCTCGTCCTCGACCAAACCGGCCTCACTGGTAAACACCACTTCCTGCTGCCGGAATCAATCCAGCCCCAGCTGCGCCGCCAGCGCCCCAAACCGCGCGTCCCCCCGCACTGCATCCAGCCGCGGATCTACCTTCAGGCACAGCAATTCAAAACACCGGTCCCGAAACGCTTTCGTGAGCCACTCGAACCCCGCATCCCGGTCCCCCAGCGCGAAATGCAGTGAAGCTACATCCGACGGCGACACATATCTCTTCCCCGCCAGTTCATTCAGCTCCGCCAGAATCCGCTGCGCCTCCTCCTTCTTCCCGGAAAGCGCCAGCGTGCGCCCCAGGGCCGCATGCATTCGCGGACTCTGCGGCGAGAGCTGAATTGCCCGCTGAAACGCCGCCGCCGATTCATCGAAATCACCCCGCTGCTCCTGCACCAGCCCCAGAATCCAGTACGCCGGCGGAAAATGCGGATTCAGTTCGATATTGTGATCGCACTGATCGAGCGCCGCCCCCAGATCCTGCCGGTAATAATGCACCACCGCCACATCCCGTGCGATGATCGGCGAAATCGGATCCAGCTCCTGCCCAATCAGAATCTGCTCCAGCGCCTCGCCCAAGCGGCCCTGCGGCGCAAGACACGAAACTGCATACCAGTGATGCGCCGTCGCACACCGCGGATCGAGCGCGATCGCGCGCTGAAACTCGGTCTCCGCCCCAGCCCAGTCCCAGTCCTGCGTCGACTTCACATGCGCCAGCGACGTATGCGCCTCCGCTGACCGCTCACCCTGCAGCACCGCCCACGCCGCATTCGAGGCGGCCTTTGTCCACACCTCTTCCGGCGGCATCACCCCGTAATGCCCCAGCAGCCCGTACGCGTCTGAGAGCCCGGAATATGCCAGCGCAAACTGCGAATCTTCGGCGAGGGCGCGATCGAAAAACTCGAGCGCCTTGCGCAGCCCTTCCTCCGTGCGCTGCTCGAGGTGATAACGGCCCTGCGCATACCAATTCCGCGCCGCCAGATTCCCGGAAGGCCGCCGTACCCGCAGCTTCTCGGCCACGGCGTTCGCTACGTCCGTCTGAATCGCAAACACGTTTTCCAGCTTTCGATCGAACGATTCCGAAGCCAGATAGTGCCCGTTCACCGCGTCGATCAGATTAACGGTGATCCGCAGGTCATCGCCGGATTGCCGCACGCTCCCCGTCAGCATCATCGCGGGATTATCGCAGGCTGCGGAAACCACGCCGATCGTCCCCAGTGAAGTCAGCGTATGCGCCAGCTCTTCCGCCAGGCCATCGCAGAAATACTTCAGCGTGCCGGCCGGACTGTAATCCGCAAACGGCGTCAGCAAAATCGTGTTCCGGCTGACCAGGGCGGAAGGCTCAATCCGCTTCGGGGTCACTCCGCGGAACGCCCGAAATACCGGCGTATATCCGCCCTTCGGCAGCTCGATCAGCGTGTCGTCTTCCTGGCCTTCTTCCTGGTAATAACGTGCAAGCTGAGAGCGCAGCCGCCGCGCCTGCACCCGAACAATCGGGTCATTCCGCGGATCGAATGACGGCCGCTTCCCGAATACCTCAACTCCAATGACGAATTCCTTCAGCTGCTCTCCGCGTCCGGCGAGCGTTTCGTTCACCGTGAACGTGAGGAACCGTTTCAGCCGGTCCGCCTGACGGAACGCCTTGCTCGAAAGAATCCGTTCCAGTTGCGCAAGAATTTTTTCGTCGGCCCGCGGCTCCGTTACAACCATGGCATTCAGTATGTCAAAGCTTCTTCCTCACTCCCCAAACAATGAGGAGCCACCCCGCCAGCAAACCCGCCTCCATTCCAAGCGACTTCGTCTCCGCGGCACCTGGCTCCGTAAACTCCACCTCATAGCGCGTTTGCGTGTAATTCCGCCTCTGCGCCACAATCCGCAGTTCCGGATCCCGCGGCACAAGCGCATTTACCTGATAAACCGAAATTCCGGTCAGATGCCGGTTCTCGATCGTAAGAGTCCGCCGGCCCCTGCCACCCGGCATTGCTCCCGTAAGGGCAATCCGGATTTCGCCGCGCCCTTCCCGCATCTCCTCCACTTCCGGAAATCGCACCGATACCAGCAGTGGCGTCACGGCCCGGCCATCCACACTCAGAGCCAGATCTCGGGTCACTCGCTGCGCATATGCCTGCTGCTCTACCGCGGAAATCGTTCCGTCTCCATTGGTATCGATCGCCGCCATCACCGCTGGAAACACGGCAACACCCGGCGTCAGCGTCATCTCCGCCTCCACCTGAGTCTTCCCGAGCGAAACCAGCGTTCCCTGCAGATATTCATCGAGGCGGTGCGCGTTCGCCACGCCGCCCGCGAATACCAGAAGCGCCGCAATGGAAAGCGCCCGCCTCATTTGCCCGTGTACTTCTTCCCGTAATCGTTCGTCGGATCACGGTACATCGTGTGAACATGCAGCGCTGGATCTCCGCCCAGTTCCTGCGGCGCGTATTCGATCACCAGATGCGGACTCTGCACCCGGTAATACGCCGTAATGTTGCTTCCCGGAACGACTGTCGTTGGACCGCTCCAGGCAAACCACATCTCATTGACCTCCGCCTTCAGTTCGGCCATGCGTTCCGCCGCCGCGCTCTCGTGAACAATTCCCGCCCACTCCGAAACCAGATCCAGCAGCATCGCCCGCTGCTTGTCCGTCATCCCGGAAGCCTTCAACCCCTCCGGCTGAATCGTCTTTCCATCCTGCCCGGGCCCCAGCACCAGGTCCCGCATCTGGAACCCGAGAATCGCCTGCTTCCGCTGATTTTCATCGAGTGCATTCAACAGCGCGATCGCTTTATCACTCTCCCCCGCCAGCGGGCGCACGGTCTTCCCGTCCTGGGTATAAATCGCAGGTTGCGCGCCCGTGAGCGACGGGGTCAGCACGCCATGCTCCCCCGCAATCGTGATGTTCAGCGCCAGATGATGTCCGCCGAACTGCAGCATCCACGGCATCTTCTCCGATGGCGTCCCGAGGATCGAAATGAAGTAGAGATCCTTCCCGAACTGCAGTCCGCCACCCGGACCACCCGGTCCTCTGCCCCGTCCACCTGGCGGAGGACCACCTGGCCCTCTGCCTCCAGGCGGAGGACCGCCCGGTCCCCTTCCACCCCCGCGCCCGCCACCCGCCGCCTCGTTATTTTTGTTGACCTCATCGCCCTCCATAATCTGAAGGACCTTCTCATACCCGCGCTGACTCAGTGCCGACGCCACAAGCGCCATCGCAGCTTTTCGCTGCGGCTCCGTCATGTCCTTAATTCCGATTCCCGCCCTCGGCACCATACTGATCGGAAAATTCGACCAGCGCTGCCTCTGCTCCCGATCGTCAAACGCAAACATCACGCGTGCGCGCTGCTGATCATCCAGCGTCGAAAGAAAGGCATTTGCTGCACCCACAATGCGCGCAGTCGCCGCCTGCCCGAAGACCGGGGCGGCAGACGCCACCACCAGCGCGGACACGAGCAAAACCCGAGTTCGTCTCATGCACCCCTCCCCCAGAGGAAATCTATCACTGAAATGAATTGCGTGGGCAGGAGGGAATCTGTGTAAGGATTGTTAAAACATCAGCGTAGTCTTTGGCACCGGACTTTAATGCGCGGCCGGATTCCACCCGTCGCTGCCTCGCAGAAACACGTCCGGCCCGAATGCTGCCGCCTGCTCTGCCGTCAATTGCCGCGACCACGCCGCCCGCTCCGCTGTTTTCGCGCCCGGCCCGGTTGACCCATATTCCCCGTACCACGCGGTCTTTTCATTCGCGGCGCTGTTCCAGTTATTCCACCCTTCCGGCCGGATAAATCCATCCATCGCGCAATCGATGTAGACTACCCGCGAATAGGGCCGCCACGGACGCCCCAGATACGATCCCTTTGTCTGATTCTCCGCCGTGAGCTTGCAGTGGTAGAAAACAAATCCCGTCGGCATCTCCGCCGACGTCCGGCTTTGCGCTGTCAGATAGCCATCGCCCTTGCTGTGTATCTCGCAGTGATCGAAAACCGCCGCCGCGTTTCCGAAGATATAGTCCACATGCCCTTCGATGTAACAGTCCTTGTAATACTGGCGTCCCGACGCGGCGTAGAGCGTATCCTGCCAGCCGAGAAAACGGCAGTGCCGGAACTCTGCTTTATCCGAATGAATCATCAGCGCCACCGCCTGTGACCCTACGCCGAACGTATTCTCGAACGTGATGTTCCCGGCGTGGAATTCCGCGCCCTGCACATCCACCGTGCTGCTCAGAAATGTGCCGCCCGCCTCCTTCGCGCTCATCGCCGCCGTGATGATCGTCTTCGCGGCGTCCTCCCCCAGAAACGTCGTCCGCGGACGATCCTGCGGCACCACCAGACGCTCCTTGTAAATCCCGGGCCGAATCTCGATATTCAGCCGTTGCCCCGCCGGCACGAAAGGCGCATGATCGATCGCCATCTGAATTGTCTTGAAATCGCCCGACCCGTCCGCCGCCACCACCACCTGCATCGGCGGCGGCGTGCCCGCGAGCATCGGCCGCATCGCCGGCACAACCCGGACGAACTCTTTCGCCGCGATCGCCCCGATTTCATTGCGGCCGATCGGCCCCAGATGCGTGGTATCCGGTTTCCCGTCCGCACCAACCGCGTCTATCTCCAGACATCCATCCGGCCCGCGCTTCTCCGCCTCCGCACGCGTCAGGTTATACAGGTCCATCAGCGGCACGTTCTTCTCCCTGGCCACAGCGCGCGTCGCCTCCACGTAAGGAACAAGCGAATCCGCCTTGATCTTCCCGGTTTCATCGAAATTACGCCGCACGATGGACGTCACCAGCACCGGCTTCGCCCCCGCCGCGCGGGCCTCATCGATGTAGCGGATCAGATTCGCGCGATAAGTCGTATTCGGATCTGTCTCGCGCTCTGGCCCTTTGCCGGGCGAATCGTTATGGCCGAACTGGATCAGCACATAGTCCGGCTTTTCGTTCAGCACAGGTTCCCAGTGCCCCTCATCGCGAAAGCTCCTGGAACTCCGCCCGTTGAGCGCGAGATTGACCACCTGCACCTGCGTGTCGAATGACCCACTGAACCCTTTACCCCAGCCACCCTGATCGTTGACTGTGGAATCCCCCACAAGCACAATCTTCACCGCGCCGGGAGAAATTACCGGCAGGAGAAACAGGAGCGGAATGAGCTTCTTCATATTGCACTCAATTTATCAATCGTGGCCTGTTACTTGCTTTACCCAGGACATGGCCCTGACCAAAACCCTCGCCCGTGCTGTGTTCGGCGGCTACTTCGCCTTCAACGGCGTCCATCATTTCCGCGAAATGAAAGGCCTCAAAAAATACGCGAAGTCGAAGGACGTTCCCTGCCCCGAACTGACCCTGCAGGGTTCCGGCATCCTTCTCATCGCCTCCGGACTAAGTCTCGGCCTCAATATCAAACCAAAGCTCGGCGCCGCCGGCATCGTTCTCTTCCTCGCCACGTCCAACGCAAAAATGCACAACTTCTGGACTAAGCGGGATCTCGACCGCAGATACAAGGAGCTGGCTAATTTTTCGAAGAACCTTGCTCTCATTGCCGCCACGGTAGCGATAGGCGCCGCGGAAGCCGAATCGAAATCATGAAGTCTGCGATTACCCGGGCTAATAACTTCCGATAGCTCCGGTAAGTCATCGGTTTCTCAGTGAGTAACTTCGCCGCTCACTCCTGTTTCTCCTGACATGCCTTTTGCGCAAACAGCCGCCCTCGCGAAGTCGCTTCGATCCGACCTCCCACTTGCTGTATCCACGGTGCGCCACCCGGGTATAAACCCTGGGCTGCCGCACCCAGGGCACAAAGCAGGATAACGAGATTCGTACCATGCAGGGGCAAATCTATCCTGCCGGATCCAAGATGTATCAACGCGCCCGTTCGCGTTTGCCTCGTGATTGCCCCCCACGACCGCAGGTGCCAAAATAAAGCGACGAATTCCTGAGGGCGTCTGTTTGTTGTCTGCCGGAAAACTACTCGTCGTCGATCACCCCGCGGCAGCACAAACGACTGCGGGAATTCTCCATAGCTCCGGATATACCGTACTCACAGCCGAGTGCGCGGATCAGGCACTCCATGCCTTCCGCGTCGAGCCTCATATTGACTTCGTCGCGGCTGCCTTCACGCTGCCCTCGGGCGAATCCGGCGCTGCTCTGATCGGCAAAGTTCGCCTTTGTTATCGCTCCACCGCGGTTATGCTGATCGCGCCCCCAGGAGAAGAGAGTCCTGACCCCACTATCCCCCTCCTCGTCACACCTTTCTCGCCCTCTCACCTCGTGAGCCGCGTCGATGATTTGCTGGCTGGGAACCGGCGCGAGCGCGCCGCGCTGCATTCCACTGTCGAGCGCAACCGGATTCTGCGCGAGGAGGTGTATGTAGCCGAATTGTCCCTTCGGGAAACCGTCCAGTGGTCCCGCCGGCAGCATGCCGAAAGATTCTGCTCCAGTCTGCGCACTCCGGACGTCACCGCACCCACAATTCTCGTCGTCGACGACGATTCCGTTCTCCGCTACGCCATCTGCCGCTTCCTCAGTCAGCAGGGGTTCCAGGTTCTGGCCGCCGCCGATGGCGACGAGGCCCTGAAGATCAGCCGCGACCATGGGCCGCACATCGATCTGCTCCTCACCGACCTTCACATGCCGCGTATGACCGGCCGTGAACTGATAGACATCGTGGCGCTCGAGCGCCCTCAAACCCGCTCTTTGCTCATGACTGGCGATAACCGCCGCCTTCCCACCCCCGCGCTTCGCAAGCCATTCGAATTGGATGACCTCCTCGTCGAAATCGTCGCGCTTCTGGTGAAATCGCCTCGCTGAACCCTTCAACGGAAATCTCACTGCATCGCTGGCCCGGACCCGAGGCCATCCCGTACAATGAGACGGAACCCATGCCTAAAGCACTGAACGCAAAGCTCTATCGGTCCAACCTTTCCATCGTTGAAGACGGAGCCGCCTCGGCTGTCCAGTCCGCTGCCGACGCAGGTGGCGGCGTCCTCCGCTGCTTCCCCAGCTTCGTCGGCCGCAAGTTCTGTCTCCCTGGCAAGAACCTGGAACTCGTCGATGAGGATTACTTCCCTGAAGGTCCACATGGCTGGGCGATCGACGAGCGCTGGAACGGCAGCGCCATCCTCGCCGATACCGGCAATGGCATCCACGGCGAAGGCCTCTGCCACTTCCACCACCCCGATGGACACCTGATCCCCATGAACGCCGCTGTGCACGGCGCGCCCGATTTCATGGTCGGTCCCCTCTATCGCACCCTGAAGGGCACCGGGTTTTACAACAAGGAATTCGACAATCTCTATCCGCTCGGCCACCACATGCACCCGTGGAAACCCGAGGCCTACAACTTCAACCCCTGGCGGAACAAGCGTTATAAGAATGACTGGCACACTTCGGTTGGTCTGCTCGATTATGTAACCGAAGAGATGATGGCTGACTTCGTCCGCGACTTCATCGCCGGCAAAGATAATCACATCCGCAGCCACGCCCGCAATTTCCTTGTCCGCATGGGTACCGGATTCCTCACTCCCACCCGCATCCTCCACGGACCCGCCGCCGTTAACACCGAAGAACCCCAGCGCGATCTGGACGATTTCCGCTTCTATCAATCCCACGTCCTCGCGCCGGAAGGCGAAGTCTTCCTGGGCCAGGATCTTCTCTTCCGCCATCTTCCCGAAGGACTCGAAGGCGAAGACCGCGTGCAGCGCCTCGTCTCGGATATCGACATGGCCCGCAACAAGGATCCCTATATCGTCGAGAAGCACCTGCTGATGCCGGTCGTCGATCAGGAAGCAAGTCAGGGCGGCTTCCATGACGAGTGGCGCGTCTACGGCAAACCGAACGGCGACGAACTCTTCAGCCTGCGCCAGTTCGAACTGGCCCCCGGCGCCGAAACGACGCTGACCGGTCCCGCCGCTCTCTGCATCATCCACTTCAGCCACGGACAGGGCACTATCGGCAAACACAAAGTCGAAGTGAAATCCGGCATCCGCCTCGGTGAACCGCTCGACGATGAATTCGTCATCCCCTATGCAGCCTCCAAAGCCGCCGGCGGCATCAAACTGAAAAACACCAGTTCCACCGAGCCCCTCGTCGGCACCCGCTGCTGGGGCCCCGAAGCGTGGGGTCACAAAATGCCGAAAGCCCCGTTCGAAACCTGGACAAAATAAAGCAGTCTACGGGGACGGTATCGTCCCCGACGCCTCATTCGAATAGCCGCTCTCGAGGCCTGAGGAGGCAACCGCCGTCACGACGTAATAATAGGTCTGCCCGGCGGTAACGGCAGTATCGACATACGTGAGCGGGACAACCGGCGCAGGATTGATCTTCGAGTACGGGCCGCCCGATTGCGATCCCCGGTAAACGTTGTATGTAACCGAGGGAGTCGTGCTGGCAATCCAGTTCAGAGTCGCCTGATGGCTTATGGGCGGCGTCACGGTCATCGTTGTTGTCTGGATGGCGCCAATATAAAAGGCCGTGATCACCGGTTGAGCGTTTTGGGACGTCGGATCGGTCGTGATGGTAAAGGCCGCTGTCGTGCTCCCCGCCGCAATCGTAACGCTGGTGGGGACAAAAGCCGGGAATCCGCTTGTCCACAAACTGATGACGGCCCCTCCCGCCGGAGCCGGAGCGGTGAGCGAGACGGATCCCGCTACCGAATTACCGCCCACGACAGCGCCAGGCGCGCTGACGGACGCAAGCGTGGGAGCGGGAGTGACGCTGATCGTCGTTGTCGTCGTCCCGCTACTGTAAAACGCGGTAATGGTGCTCTGCGCGGCTGTCGTCGTATAGCTTGTTGTAACTGGAAATGTTGCGGTCGTCGCGCCCGCCGGAACGGTGACGCTGGTGGGAACAAATGCCGGAAAACCGCTTGTCCAGAGCTCAATCACCAGACCACCGGCCGGCGCCGCGCTGTTCAGCGTCACCGTACCTGTCGCGGAATTACTCGCGGTGATCGTCCCCGGCGTCACCGAAACGGAACTCAGAGCAGCGGACGGTGTAACCGTCATCGTAGCCGCCGCGCTCGAGCCGTTGTAGAACGCCGTGATCACGGGTTGAGCGGCCTGGGACGTCGCGACAGTCGTGATGGTAAAGGCCGCGGTCGTGCTTCCCGCCGCAATCGTGACACTCAACGGGACATAGGCCGGGAACCCGCTCGTCCACAAACTGATCACAACGCCTCCCGGCGGCGCCGGAGCGTTGAGAGTCACAGATCCCTGCGCCGTGACGCCTCCTGTCACGGTCGCGGGCGCGCTCACGGAAGCAATCGAAACGGCAGGCGCCACGGTGATTATCGCCGTGGCCGTCAGGCCCTGATAAAACGCCGTAATCGTGTCCTGCTCACTGGTGGTTGTCCAGTCTGTTGTGACCGGGAACGTAGCCACGGACGCACCGGCCGGGACCGTAACGCCTGTCGGAACATATGCGGGAAAACCGTCGGTCCATAGCTCGACCAGAATTCCTCCCGCCGGCGCGGCGCCCGTAAGCGTTACGCTTCCCGTGGCCGATCCGCCGCCCGTGACAGTAGCAGGACTCACCGACACCGATGCGATACCGAGCGTTCCGTCCGGCGCAACGGCGAAACTCCGGATGTGGCTGGAACCGCCCGGCGCGAAAACGATCGTTCCTGGCGCATGTCCCATTGGAATCGCGTCGATAACGGCGTCGGCCGCGGTCGCAATAACCGTCAACGTGTCCGAGCCCGGATCGCTGACGTAAATACGCCCGCCATCCGGACTGACTGCCAGCTGCGCCTGGGCTCCGCCTGCACTCTCCGGTATTTGGGCGACCACCGTATCGGTCGCAGTGTCGATCGCCGATACAAAGAAACCCGCTGCCGCCGTCCCGGACACAACATAGACGAATTTTCCGTCCGGTGTAATCGCAATCCCGTGCGGGTTAAGGCCCGTCGGGATAGTCGCGGCCACCGCATTCGCTGCCGTATCGATAACCGACACGGTGCCGCTCACAGCGTCCGACGTGTAGACAAAGGCTCCATCCGGTGCGATCGCCAGGCCGTCGCAGCCTGAACCAACCGAAATCGTATTCACCACCGCATTCGTGGCAACGCGAATCATTGAAACAGTGCCGGAGAGTTCATTGGCGGTATAGACAAGCGAACCATCCGGCGTGACGGCCACGTTTTCGGGCCGTTTCCCCACCGCTATGGCTGTCACGAGACTATTAGTGGCCGTCGAGATCACCCGAACGAAGTTTCCGCTGGAATCCCCGACGTAGACAAACTGCCCGTCCGGCGTGATCGCCAGACCATGAGGCTCCTCACCAACCCGGATTTTGGCGATAACGGAACCCGTTACCGTCGATACCACCGCGACCGTATTCGCAGAATCGCGAGCCCGTTCACCTGTTGCTGTATGGGCGAGTGAAACATAAGCAACATTTCCATCGGGTGTGATCGCAACGCCGGACGGATTTCCTGGAAGAGGAATAGCAGCCACGATTGCTTTCGTTGCCGTGTCGAGTACCCGCAGAGCCGCCGGATCGCGCACCGGGATGTAAGCAAGCGGCCCCGACGCGCGCGCCGCGCCGCACGCGGCAAGAGCCGCCACCAGAAAACGGACAATTTGTCGAGGGCAAAAAAGCATCCTCTGATGACAGCAATCATGGATTTTCGCACCGGGAATTCGCACTTACGGTAACTCAGAGTAACTCGCCGGCCACAACCCGGACAATGCGCAAATCTACACACGGAAATCTACTGTATGCCCGGTTTGCGCCGCTCCGTGTTACTCCACGAGCCCGCGGTCAATCGGCAGCTATCTGCCGCTGACTGAAGTGCCGCCGGTTGGCTCGCCCGTGTCTGGATCGAGTATCAGCGTTTTCTTATTCGCGTGCTTGAAATCGAGCATCCCGGTGATGGAATGCGCGATCGAATCGAACGAGCCGCCACCGATCCGTTCGCCCTTCAGCCAATTGTCTTCAATAAAGTGAATGATCGAAGTCTGATCGGTTATCGTATGATCGACATAATTCTGTTTCGCCCACGGTGACACCACCAGCATCGGCAGCCGCGGCCCATATCCGCAGCGCCCCTGCGCCGGCTTTCCGTTTGTGCCCGGCCCTGCCAGCGCCGGCGTTCCTTTGCAATAAGCGTCAGCGTCAGTCGATGACTGGTTCACGATCGGCCCTACCTGGTGGTCATACCATCCATCCGAATCGTCATAGGCGATAATCACGGCCGTGTGTTCCCAGTCCGCATTCTGCTGGAGAAAATTGATCACCGTCACAACGAA
>DASZVV010000167.1:0-1537 GCA_035546955.1 Bryobacteraceae bacterium | reverse complement strand
CGGCGCTGACCCGCACCACTTCAGATCATCCCGGTTCTCGCGAACCAGTTCCCAGAAACCAGCGGCGTCGCCAGCGGCGATTCGCTGCATCCGCTGCCGGTCCCGCTCGGCAACACGCGTCATCTCGCCGGCATCCGCATGCGCCTCGAACTGATCGCCGTAGCGCGCGCCCATGTGAGCCATATCGACGCCCAGCACCCAGCACAGATCATTCGATCGGCGCGCTGCAATCTCACCCAGGCTGCCCAAAAAACGGCGCACGCTTTCGTCATCCTCCGGCACGCCTCCTTCGCAGAGGCTCCGAAAAAAGGAGCCGCAGAGGATCGGCACCACCCGAATATCCGGTCCGAAGACCGATTGCAGAAAGACCACCTGGAACTCGATGGAATGCTCGACTGAATGGCAGTAATCTTCCATTCCGATTGCATCGGGCGCGGCGCAGGCGAGTTCGTCGATCAGCGTTACATCGGTCCTCGCCTCTCCGAATGGCGTCACGTAGGGCTTGCGCGTCAGGCCAAAGCGGTCCGGCATGCCGTAATGCGACGTTCCCAGAATGACGAACGTACGGCCGCGCAGTTCCGGCCCCAGGCGGGCATATGCGGCGCGATAGGATTCGAAGCCGCCCTCCGGGCTGACGTGCGGCGCTGCGATCGCGGCCACTGCCGTTCCGTCCGCAACCGGGTCGCCGCCCATCCAGCGGCGCATGATTTCGGTCAGGTCGTCCGCATCATTGGGATAACCGGATCCCGCGTGGGCGGGAAAACGGGCTGGCGATTCCGCAAACTCACGCTGGCGTTCCTCGCGGAGCCGTTCGAAATTCTCATCTTCAAGGAAGCCGGCTTTGCCCAGCGCCGCCGCGATCTGATCGCCCACCTCGCCGGCGCGCAGATCGCCTGAAGCGCGATACATCATTTCATGCAGTTCGCGCGCGGTTCGCTCGCCGTCGAAGAACGTGAGGCACGGAATCAGTTCAGGCGGAATGATGAGGATGGTATCGGAATAACGCAGCGAATCGCGCAACAACAGGCCTGGCCGGTCTTCCACCGGCGAGGGCATGATGTCGAGATCGTTGCGCAGCCGGGGTAGTACGGTTGGCACCGGAACTATGGTATCGAGAGACCTCCCGTCTTACTGACTGTCGCGGCGCTTGAGCGTCGGACGGTCGTCGGCGTCAGGCGGTGGCGCCTGCTCCTGGCCGCTCTCATCAATCGTGCCGTTCGGATTGCGGCGGAGCGTCGGCTTGCCGGCATCCTTCGGATCGGTACTGATGGATTTACGCCCATGCATTGCGATCACGCGTGCTTTCACGTCATTGAATTCACTCGTGCTGACGACGTATTCGGGGCGTTCCTTCAGATAATTCTGGATATTCTCCTGCGCGGCTTTCACGCGCTCGGCCGTTGGCGGGTGCGAAGAGAACAGTGCGGACACCGACCCCGGCTTGCGCTTTTCCTGCGCCTGCACTTTCTCGAAGAAGTCGACAAATGCCTCCGGGTCGTAACCGGTCTTATACATGTACTGCAGTCCGAGCATGTCG
>DASZVV010000166.1:0-13109 GCA_035546955.1 Bryobacteraceae bacterium | reverse complement strand
GAACCCGGCGATCAGGTGGAATGCACAGTGTCCAAATCGGAAGTGCTTTTGATCCAGAATCCCGACAAAACGTTCTTTGACGTGCTGCGTCAGAAGCTGAAGTGGGGAGAACGCGAAGGCTCACCAGCCGCGTGATACCCTCAAATTTAGCCCCAAAACATGGAAACCACCGCACCGCCCGCCGCTGAACCTATGCCGCCCGTGAGCGTCTGGCTCTGGCCGGTCGTGGCGGCATGGATCATCCCGGGCGCGGGCCATTTCCTGCTGAAAAGGCCTGGCCGCGGGCTCCTGCTGTTCGGCTCCGTGATCATCATGTTTCTGCTCGGCCTCTCCATGCAGGGCATGATGTTTTCGCCCGAAAAGGGTACCGACTACCTCACCACGCTCATCAATTACGGTGGCTTCGTTTCCGATCTGGCAGCGGGCGGCATCTACATCCTGAGCATGATGTTCGGCTACTCACAGCCCGATATGCCCGGCGATGTCCACGACTACGGCACCAAGTTCCTTGTGACCGCGGGACTTTTGAACATCCTGGCCATGGTGGACGCGTTCGAGATCGCCACGGGGAAGAAGGACTAACCCATGCCGAAGATCAGCCTCTCGCATTTCGAAGCCGCGTTCCTGTTCTCGGTTTTCACCTCGGTCGTGATGGGCATCACCACCAAGAAGACCCAGAACGAGCGCGTGCGCTACGGCCTCTACTGCTTCGGCTGCTTCATCGTCGCCCTGTTCGGCATCGGCTGGGCCATGAAACTCGGCCACGGGTAAGCATCACGCCACCAGCACCAGATGAACGTCCATGACGTTCGTCCCCGTCGATCCTGTTATCACCAGATCCCCCAGTTTTTCGAAGAACGGATAAGAGTCGTTCTCCGCGAGCGCGCGTTTGGCTTCGTTTAGTCCCGATCGTTCGCAGGTCTTGCCGTCGGCGAGCGCACCGGCGGCATCGGTGGGGCCGTCGGTTCCGTCCGTACCGGCGCTGAATACCAGTGCGTCTTTCAGCCCTGCGATATCGATCGCCGCCGCGAGCGCGAATTCCTGATTCCGTCCTCCTTTGCCTTCGCCGCGAATCGTGACCGTGGTCTCGCCGCCGGAGACGACACAGGCGGGCGTCTTCAGCGGCTGTCCACTGACGCGGATCTGCGTTGCGATGGCGGCGTGCAGCCGCGCCACATCGCGGGTTTCGCCCTCGATCGTGCTGGCGAGGATCATCGTCCTGTAGCCGAGCGATTTCGCCTTCGCCGCCGCGGCTTCGAGCGATTTTTGATTGCTCCCGACGATGATATTCTCGACGCGCGCGAATAACGGATCGCCGGGCTTCGGCGATTCATCGATTCCCTTCTCCAGCACCTCGAGGACGCTGGCCGGTACCTTCGCGCGAATCCCGTAGCGGTCGAGAACGGCGAGCGCGGTCGCGAAAGTGGCTTCGTCCGGCGCGGTTGGACCGGAGCCAATCACGTCGAGCTGATCGCCCACCACATCCGAAAGCGCGAGCGTCAGCACGCGAGCCGGGGCCGCAAACTTCGCGAGCCGTCCGCCCTTGATCACCGAGATGTGTTTGCGAACCGCGTTGATCTCATGGATCGTCGCGCCGCAGGCGAGCAGCAGTTTCGTGGTCTCCTGCTTTTCCGCGAGCGTGACCGGAGGAACGGGCGCGGGCAACAGTGCCGACGCACCGCCGGACAGCAGGCACAACACCAGATCCTTCGCCTCCGCGACTTCGCACAGCGCAGCGATGCGCTTCGCCGCTTCCACTCCCCGCTGATCCGGGACCGGATGACCGCAGGGATGCAGATCGATATGGCGGCACTTCGCGGGATCGCCATCTTTTACCCCGACGCAGCCCCCGGTGATCCGCTTACCGAGAACGCGCTCGGCGGTCTTCGCCATCGTGCCGCCCGCCTTGCCGCCGCCGACGACAAAAATCCGCTCGTAGCGGCCGAGATCCTTCCGGGCGCGCAGCGTTTTCTCCACCATGGCGGCCGGATTCGCGGCGTCCACCGCGGCCTTGAAAATGGCGCGTGCATCGCGCCGCAGATTGTGAGGCATCTATTTCCAGAGGGGCAGATTGACGATCTCGCCCGCCGCCTGATCGAAATCGAGGTCGCCATTGACGCGGTAATCGGCGCGGCCGTAAAGAACCTTGCGCTCGTTATAGAGCTTGCGGAACGCTTCTTTATCGCGCGCCAGAGGCCTTGTGTCATCGGTGCCGGCGAGGCGCGATTCCACTACGTCCAGCGAGCAATCGAGCCAGACCGAAATGCCGTTGTTGCCGAGCATTTCGTAATTCTTCGGCTGGACGAAAGCGCCCCCGCCCAGGGCGATGACCGTAGGAGAGCCGCATTCGATCCTCCGCAGCCAGCGCTGAATGGCTTCGGTTTCGATGCGGCGGAATTCGGCTTCGCCGCGGCTGGCGAAGATGTTCGCGACGGTTTCGTTTTCCCGGTCTTCGATATCGCGGTCGAGATCGACGAATTCCCAGCCAAGCCGCTCGGCGACGAGCCGGCCGACGGTCGTCTTGCCCGAGCCCATGAAGCCGGTGATGTAAATTCCCGGAGTGCGCTTGAGCTTGAGGTGCATATTACGCCTTGCCTACCTGTGATTCCACAATAGCTGGAAAAAGGCGGTTGATGAAAACCAGGGCCCAGCCGATCCGGGGGGTGATCACCACGCTGCGGCGGTGCTCAATCCCCTGAACGATCGCTTTGGCGCATTCGGGTGCCGTCACCGCGAACCGTTTGCCCTTCACGACAGCGGGCGGAGGCGCAGCACCGGCGGCGTTCGCCTGGAAATCCGTATCGACGTAGCCGGGGAAAACGGCCATCACGTTCACGCCGTAACGCCGCAGCTCCATGCGCTGCGTGGAGGTGAGCGAAGCGAGCGCGAACTTGCTGGCGGAGTACATCGCGAGCCACGGCAGGCTCATCTGGCCGGCGATGGAGCTGACGTTGACCAGCGTCCCTTTGCTCTTCTGAAGCCAGGGAGCGGCAAGCTGCGCGAGATGGAATGGCGCGAAGAAGTTCAGCTCGAAGAGGCTGCGGGCGTCATCGAGCGGGTTGGCGATCGCGCTGTAATAGGAGCCCCGGCCGGCGTTGTTGATGAGGATATCGATCCTGCCGAAGCGCTCGATGGTTCGGTCAATGACCAGGGTGCGCGAGGCGTCCTGCGTGAGATCGCAGGGGATGACGAGATCATCGCGACCGGCAACGGCTTTCAATTTCTCTTCACGGCGGGCGACGAGCACAAGGTGCGCTCCACGTGCGCGCAACGCGGCTGCGAGGTGCGCGCCGATACCTTCCGAAGCACCGGTGACGATGGCGATTTTGCCTGTTAAAGAGTTCATCATCTCGGCATTGAAGGGCAATGATAGCACCGGCGGTAGATCACGGTGCGCGGGGTCCGGTAGGCCGGTTCGTAGCTCCGGAGCCAGGTTTTGAGCTCCGGATAACGGTCGATAGCGAGCTGCGGATTGAGCAGGCTGAGGCCGTCAACGATCCAGACTGGTTTCGACGCCGTGAGGACCAGGCGGTTGACTGCGGCCCACTCGGGAATGAGCGAAGCGCTTTCGGTCAGGTGGCGGTCTGCGGGGACGCCGGTGAGCGGCTGCGAATCCCAGAACAACGAAGCCACAGGCATCCGGGTGTACGCGAAGACGTCCGGGCGGTAACCCCAGACGAAGAGCGTGTCGCCGGGCTGGCGGTGGTCGAGAAGCCAGTCGCTCACGGTGCGGCTGTCGCGATCGAGCACGGTGTCGGCCCAGTCCTTCTGCTGGCCGGTGGCGAGCAGGATGTAGCGCGGGCCGAAGCGGACGATGGGGACGATCAGGGCGAAACCGGCGGCGAGCACGAGGGCGCGCCAGCGTGAGCCGGCGGAGGAGGCCCAGACGAGACCGCATCCGGCGGCGATCGCGAGCACGGGCAGGAGCTGGAGGAAGTAGCGGTGCGAGAAGCGCCCTCCGGAGGCGACGGCGACGCAGGAGATCGCCGCCCAGACGGCGAGAAGGCGCGCGGTTTGGGTACGTTCCTTCCACCAGAAGGCGATCGAGCCAAGGATGAGCGTGGCATGGAAACCGATCCAGCCGAGGCAGCGGCGGATGGCTTCGCCGGTGGTGGATGCAGCGGGTGGGGTCTTCGCGTAGATGGAGCCCCACTTCCAGACCTGCTCGAAATACGGGGGAAGAGCGCCCTGCAGAGCAAGGGTGACGGCGGCGACGGCGTTCGGGATGGCGAAGCCGGCGAGGAGCATGGGAATATCGCGCCACGACCAGGCGGCGCAGACGGCCAGGACGAACAGGCCTTTCGGGTTGACGAGGAAGGCGATACCGCACCAGCCGCCGGCGGCCAGCGGCTTCTTCCGCCAGGCGCACCAGATGGCGAGGAGATGAGGGAGGATGAGGAAGAAGTCCGGGGCGATCGGGATGATGCCGTCCGGGAGATCGAAGTTCAGGAAGAAGGCGGTGAGCGCCGTGGCGGCAAGCGCTTCGCGTTCACCGAAGATGTCCCGGGCGAGGCGGAAGGCTACGAGGCAGATGCCGAGGACGTAAACGGCGTCAAAGAGACGGAGCGGCCAGCCGGTGGGGGCGCCGAGGATCGCGTAGGTGAGGGCGCTGAGCGGGGGTTTATCGTACCAGAAATCGCGGTAGAGGATTTTGCCATGGAGGAGCTGATCGGCGGCTGCGAGGTGGTAGTCTTCGTCGGGCCAGAGAAGGTGAGAATGGCAGAGACGCAGCAGGAGCGTGACGGCGAACAACGCCGCGAAAAACATCCGGATAGCGCGAGGGTTATTCATAGCTCCGCCCCACACAAGCTAGCATGGTGGCGGCTGGATTCGGGCGGACAGATTGCGGAAATGAGTGAGTGCGGGCGAAATATAGACTGAAGATTGGTGAACTCCGCCACCAGGATGACCGGGCGGCGAATCCCGTCGCTCGATGGGCTGCGGGCGATTTCGATCGTCCTCGTGCTGATCAGCCATGCGCAGCCGCCGGGGACGCATCCGTTCTGGTTTCAACTCCTCTTTCTGCATGCGGATCTGGGCGTCCGGATCTTTTTCGTCATCTCCGGTTTTCTGATTACTACGCTGCTGCTGCAGAAGCAATCGCTCAAAGAGTTCTATATCCGGCGGGCTCGCCGGATTCTGCCGGCTTTCGTCGTTTTTCTCATTTGTGCGTGGCTGCTGGGCGCGCCGAAGGCGGACTGGCCTTACGTGCTGACATGGACCGTCAACTTCGATCCGCATCCGGCGTGGATGATCGGGCATCTTTGGTCGCTCTCCGTCGAGGAGCAGTTCTACATCCTGTGGCCGCTCGCGATTGCATTCGCGGGTAAGCGAACATGGACTGTCATCGCCGTCGCCGCGGTATTCGCGTTTCCGCTGAAGGCGATCAACCCGGCGCTGCACTATGCTTTCCCGGTGGTCTGCGGGCCGATCGCGCTGGGGTGTTTGCTGGCGCTCTATCCGGTACGCGTGAAAGTGCCGGCGTGGATGTTCGTGCCGGTCATCCTGGTGCTGGACGCTTACGATGTCCGGTTTGTCGTGAACATCCTGGTGGCGCTTTGCGTGGCGCGGGTGGTTTCTGTGCCGCCCGCAGCGCTCAACTGGAAACCCGTGATATGGCTGGGGAAGATCAGCTATTCGCTCTATCTCTTCCAGCAGTTGTTCCTGGATTCGATCTCCGGCAAGCCGGCGATCCCGCTGCCCTTCCCGCTCAACATCGCAGGCGCGGCCGCACTGGCGACCGCGAGCTACTATTTCATCGAGCAGCCTATGCGACGGCCAAGGTATTCAACGTCCCCGGATGACTCGATTCGTAAGACGCGATTGAGCTCTGCTGCTTGAGGATCCAGCCGAGCTCATCGATTCCTTCGAGCAAACAGGTCTTGTTGAACGGATCGACCGGGAATTCGACCTTCGTGCCATCGGGCAGCGTGAGGGTCTGCGAGGGCAGGTCGAGGGTCACTTCGGCATCGGCCGGGAGCGCGACGAGCTTCGCGTGGATCTCGGGCGAAACCACGATCGGCAACAGCGAATTCTTCAGCGAGTTGCCCTTGAAGATATCGGCAAAGCTGGTGCTGATGACGGCGCGGAAACCGAACTGCGTGATGGCCCACGGGGCGTGTTCGCGCGAACTGCCGCAGCCGAAGTTATCGCCCGCGAGCAGGATCTGTGCGCCTTTGCCGCGCGGCGTGTTCAGGATGAAATCCGGCTTCTCGCTGCCATCGGCGTTATAGCGCCAGTCGCAGAAGAGGTTCTTATCGAGGCCTTCCTTTGAAACGGTCTTGAGGAAGCGCGCGGGAATGATCTGATCGGTATCGATGTTGTTGATCAGGATCGGAACAAGTTTTGAGCGGAATGAGGTGAATGGGGTCACAGGATGGTCCTCACGTCAGTGACTGCGCCGGTGAGGGCGCTGGCGGCGGCGGTCAGCGGGGAGGCGAGGAAAGTACGCCCGCCCTTGCCCTGACGGCCTTCGAAATTGCGGTTGCTGGTGGAAACGCTGTATTCGCCGGGGCTCAACTGATCGCCATTCATCGCGATGCACATGGAGCAGCCGGGCTCGCGCCAATCGCAGCCGGCGGCGCGGAAGATATCGGGCAGGCCTTCGGCGATCGCCTGGCGCTTCACTTCCATGGAGCCGGGGACGACCATCACGCGCACATTCGGATTCACTTTGCGGCCTTTGAGAACAGCGGCGGCGGCGCGGAGGTCCGAAATGCGGGAGTTGGTGCAGCTTCCGATGAAGACCACGTTGACCGGATGGCCGAGGATCGGCTTGCCGGCCTCGAGGCCCATGTAGTTCAGGGCTTTGGCAACCGATTCGCGCTCGCGAAGATCGGCAATGGCTTCCGGCTTCGGAATGGCGCCCGTGACCGGAACACCCATGCCGGGATTGGTACCCCAGGTGATCATCGGCTCGAGCGAGTTGGCATCGATGATTTCTTCGCGATCAAACTTCGAGCCTTCGTCAGACGGGAGCTGACGCCAGCGGGCGAGAGCAGCCTCCCACTCCTGACCCTTCGGGGCGAGCGGACGGCCGTGGAGATAGTTGAACGTCGTATCATCGGGCGCGACCAGACCGGCGCGCGCACCGCCTTCGATGGACATATTGCAGACCGTCATGCGGGCTTCCATATCGAGCGAGCGAATGGCGGAGCCGGAGTATTCGATGACCGCGCCGGTGCCGCCGCCGATGCCGATGCGGGCGATGAGGGCGAGAATGATGTCCTTCGCGCCGACGCCGGGCTTGAGCGTGCCATCGACGCGGACGCGGAAGGTCTTCGACGGCCGCTGCAGCAGGCACTGGGTGGCAAGCACGTTTTCGACTTCGCTGGTGCCGATGCCGAAGGCGAGCGCGCCGAACGCGCCGTGCGTGGCGGTGTGGCTATCGCCGCAGACGATGGTCATGCCGGGCTGGGTGGCGCCCAGCTCGGGTCCGATGACGTGGCAGATGCCCTGGTGTTCGGACTTGACGCCGAACGCCGGGATACCGAACTCTTTGCAGTTCTGTTCGAACTGCGAGACCTGCTTCGCGGCGATTTCGTCGACGATGGGCAGCGAGCGGTCCGTGGTGGGGATGGAGTGATCGACGGTGCCGAGAGTGCGGTCCGGGCGGCGAACTTTGAGGCCGCGCGCGCGGAGGCCGGAGAAGGCCTGGGGCGAAGTCACTTCGTGGACGATGTGGAGGTCGATATAGAGGAGGGAGGGTGATCCCTTTTCCTCATAGACGATATGGTTATTCCAGATTTTTTCACTTAAGGTCATATGGGCCACAGATGAACACAGATGCACACAGATAAAACTTTAAATTGCCTCGCAGACGGCTTCGCCTGCCTGTTCGGTCGTCGCCGGGGGACCGGAGGGTCTCAGATCCGCTGTTACCCGACCGCTGTTTAAGACTGCCTCCATGGCTTTGTTTACGGCAGCGGCTTCTTCTGTGAGGCCGAAGCTGTATTCGAGCATGGCGGCAACGGAGCCGATTGCTCCGAACGGATTTGCTTTGTTCTGGCCGGCGATGTCCGGGGCGGAGCCGTGGACGGGCTCGTAGAGGCCGGTCCATGCGCCGGAGGGCTTCTTTGCGCCGATCGACGCCGAAGGGAGCATACCGATGGAGCCGGCGAGGACCGCGCCTTCGTCGCTCAGGATGTCGCCAAACATGTTTTCCATGACGACGACGTCAAAGCGCTTGGGGTTGAGGACGAGCTGCATGGCGCAGTTGTCGACCAGAAGATGATCGAGCTCGACATCGGGATAATCCGGCGCGATTTTGGTGACGACGCGACGCCAGAGCTGCGAGGTTTCGAGAACGTTCGATTTATCGACCGAGGTGACCTTCTTACGGCGCTTGCGGGCGAGTTCGAAGGCCATGCGGGTGATACGCTCGATCTCGCTCCAGGTGTAGGCCATGGTGTTGACGCCGCGGGGTTCGGGGCCGTCTTCGAAGATGCCGCGGGGCGTGCCGTAATAGAGGCCGCCGGTGAGCTCGCGGAGGATCACCATATCGACGCCATCGACGAGATGATTTTTGAGAGGCGAGGAATCAAGCAGGGCCTTGTAGCTGCGGACGGGGCGGAGGTTCGCGTACACGCCCATCGTCTTGCGGATGCCGAGGAGGCCGCGCTCGGGGCGCTTTTCCGGCGCGACGTTATCGAATTCCGGGAGGCCGACCGCGCCCATGAGAACGGCGTCGGCTTCGGCGGAGAGCTTTTCGGTTTCGGCAGGGAAGGGTCCGCCGGTCTTATGGATGGCGATGCCGCCGAGAAGGCCTTCGCGCAGCGTGAGCTGGTGCTTCCATTTTTCGGCCACGACGCGCAGGACGCGCACGGCCTCACGAGTGACTTCAAGGCCGATCCCGTCGCCGGGCAGCACAAGGATATTGAGGTTCAAGGTTAGTTCAGTCTCCTACGGTCTGGGCCACCTGCTGCTGACAGCGTGTTGCCATCGCAGCAATCTCTTCATCCATGAGGCCCTTTTTGTTGTCGGCCAGCGCGGTCATTTCCGCGTAGACCGCGTCGAGCTCGGCGATGGTGAGATCGAAACCCAGCTCTTCGCAACGCTTTTTGAGAGCGTGGCGGCCGCTGTGTTTGCCAAGCACGAGACGGCTTTCGGGAACGCCGACCGACTTCGGATTGATGATCTCATACGTGGTCGGCTCCTTGAGGAAGCCGTCCTGATGGATACCGGCTTCATGGGCGAAGGCGTTGCGGCCGACGATGGCCTTGTTGGGCTGGGGTCCGAAGCTGATGATGGAGCTGAGAAGCTGGCTGGCGGGGTAGAGGTATTCGGGGTGGATTCCGGTCTTATAAGGATAGCGGTCATTGCGGGTCTGCATGACCATGACTACCTCTTCGAGCGAGCAGTTGCCGGCGCGCTCCCCGATGCCGTTGATGGTGCATTCGATCTGGCGGGCGCCGGCCTTTACGGCGGCGAGTGAGTTGGCGACGGCGAGGCCGAGATCGTCATGGCAGTGTACCGATACGACGGCGGTATCGCCGAGGGCTTTGACGATGCGGCCGATCAGATCGCCATACTCATCGGGCGTGGAGTAGCCGACGGTATCCGGGATGTTGACGGTGCGGGCTCCGGCGGCGACGACGGCGCGGGAGACCTGTTCGAGATAGTCGGGGTCGGTGCGGGCTCCGTCTTCGGCGGAGAATTCGACGTCATCGACGTAGGTGCGGGCGAGCTCGACGGCGGAAACGGCGGCGTCGAGGACTTCCTGGCGCGATTTTTTGAGCTTGTATTTGAGGTGGATGTCGCTGGTGGCGAGGAAGGTGTGGATGCGGGGCCGTTTGGCTTTCTCAAGGGAGCGGGCGGCGCGTTCGACGTCCAGTTTCATGGAGCGTGCGAGCGCGGCCACCTGCACCCAGGGAAATTCGCGGCTGACGGCGTCGACAGCCTGGAAATCGCCTTCGGAGGCAATGGGGAAGCCGGCTTCGAGGATATCTACGCCGAGTTCGACCAGTTTGGCGGCCATTCGCAGCTTCTCGGGTACGGTCATGCTGCAGCCGGGCGACTGTTCGCCGTCCCGGAGCGTGGTGTCAAAAATCCAGACTCGATTTGTCATTGGTGGAAGGTACTCCGAGACCATTATGGAAGGGTGGGGAGTGATAAAGCAAATTTATTTGTTTTAGGTTTATGATTAGGGGAGTTTATGCATGTCCATGCCGGTAACTGGGCGAGAACGGGTCTGCTGAGGCTTTGTTCAGGCTTCGCTCGGGCTTCGCTGAGGCTTTGGATCGGGCTGGGCGAGATCGATTTTTCTTTGCTTTGTGTGACATGGCGGCTTCGTTCCGGATTTTTCACGGTTTGACGGGGAATGCGGTCAAGGGTGCTCATGCCCGCGAGGCAGTTCATGCCGGTATTATGCCGCACGCGCGGGGGGGTTTAGGGGCGGGCTTGTTGATTCTAAAAGGAATCAGGGTGAAAATGGCTGTCATCGGGATTTCGGGAATGACGATTGGCGATGAGAACCTTGTAGCGATTCCGCAGGCGAGGCGGAAAAGGTGTGCGCGCATCGCGGTCAGTCATTATGGATTTCCGGTGTTCCGGTGTGTGCGTCCTGTCGGCACCGAAGACGTTCAGGCGCTTGATGACGACGCTGGAGGATTGAACGATTCGGCTGGCGCCGGGCCTTCTCGATCACAACGCACGGATGAGCCGGGCCGAACGCGGTGAGACGGTTGATCGTTGATCTGAGCCGGGGAAACCGGCCGCCGGGAAGTTTGGGGACGAAGCACGGTAGCGCCTGCGGCGCTCTCACGCGTTCCTGAAGACCGCGAGGATGGCGGAAGGGCTGCATTTTCCGGACGTGAAGCGTACTTTTCCGGTCGACGGACTTATATTCCATCGACGGGAAGGATCATTTTCGATATCCGAGGCAACAAATTTCGGCTGAGCGCGCGGGTGGATTTCGGTGAGAAATCGCTCTACATTGAGCAGGTCCTCACGCATGAAGAGTACGACAGGAAGAATTTCTGATGCCAACCACAAGCTATGAACAACCGCTGCTGGAGGCGCTGCCGGCGCGGATCGAGAGCGAGGCGCAATATGAGCAGGTGGGCGAACGCCTGGGCGCGCTGATTGGGAAGGGGCGCGGCAGGACGAAAGACGAGACGAAGCTGATGCGCCTGCTGGTGCTGCTGGTGGAGGATTACGACCGGCGGAACGCTTTGCCGCCGGAGGAGAGTACGCCCCCGGAGATGGTTCGAGTTCTGATGGAGCACTCGGGCAAGGCTGCGGCGGATTTGCTGCCGGTGTTTGGGCAGCGGAGCCATGTGCATGAGGCGCTGAATGGGAAGAGGCCGATCAGCGCGGAGCAGGCGCGGAAGCTGGGGAAGCTGTTTGGTGTGGCGGCGAGGTTGTTTGTTTAGGGCGAGGTGGCCGGACCCGATTTCGTGTGCCTTTGTTGTGCGCTGATGGTCCTAATTTTCGCGCGAAGACGATCCTTGGTGTTTCAGTTGGGGCGCATTTTCTGGCGAGGGCGATTGGGCGGAATCAGGGCCGGAATCTGGGGCGGATGATTGGCGATCTGATTCTGCAGGCGGCGAAGCCCGAAAGGAGCGCGTCGATTGTGTTGAGTGGTTACGGGTTTCCGGCGTTTTGCTGCGTGCGGTCGGCGACGACCGAAGATGTTGGGCGCTCGATGGCGGAGAGTAGGGTTCACCTGCTGAATGCGAATATTGTGATCGCGCTGACGACGCCGGAGCATAGCCTGAGCGGGCGAACAGCGGCGTGGTGCCGGAAAGGCGGAGCGGTTCGCGACATGTTCTCGAGTGTCCGCTCCGAGAATGAGCGGCTGCCGCGTCGCCCGTCGATTCTTTGACTTTTCACGTCTCACTCGCATCGCTGGTAACATATTTTGAGTCTTTAGATCTCCGCATTCAGACCAAGCCACGGGCAAATACATGGCAAACCTGACCTTTTCAGTTGACAGCGCGCTCCTCTCGGAACTGGGCGAGAAGCTGGTTGAGTCGGCGCATATAGCTTTGGTTGAGCTCATCAAAAACGCATACGATGCGGATGCGACCCGCGTGAGCATCGTAATCTCTCCGAATGCTGGACAGGGTACTGTAATCCAGATCGTAGACAACGGTTTAGGTATGACGTTCCGAGATGTCGAACGGTATTGGATGCGCGTCGCGACGACGAATAAAGCCACGAACAAGGCATCCGAACGGTACGGGCGCCCGAGGACGGGGTCAAAAGGGATTGGCCGATTCAGCTGTCGGCGTCTCGGAAACCGACTACATATGGTAACGAGGGCGGTTGCGGATGGCGAGCGCCTGGAGCAAACCGATGTCATCATAGACTGGCAAAAGTTCGTGCCGGGCGCCGACATCAGCACGATTAATTGCGACGGACAACGTCGGTTGGTTGCGGGAGGAAAACCCGGTACGAGCCTCCGGATCGAAGGGGGCAGCCAGAATGAGTGGAGCAAGCGCGGTTACGATTTTCTGAAGCGTCAGTTGGCTGTGCTGGCCGCAAATCGCGGTCGAAAACGCGTTGGCTTTGAAGAGGACCCAGGGTTCGAAATACGGCTGGAGGCGGCAGACTTCAACGAGGTAATCGTTAACTTACGCGACCGGCTGCTTACGGCCGGGTGGGGAGATCTGAGGCTCCGAGTCAGCGCGACAGGGGAAGCAACCTGCGTTTTGAATGCCATGAAAATCGGCGAGAAAACCATCACCCACCCCGAACGCTTCCCTGCCCTTGCGAGTGTCTCGGCAACAATCGGGATAATGCCTGGTGAGCGTATTGAAATGCGGGATCAGGAAGTAATCTCTAAAGGCACATTGAAAGATATCCTCGACGAATGGGGCGGTGTGTATGTTCGCTATAGGGGTTTCCGGGTCTACCCGTATGGTGAACCAGGCAACGACTGGCTAAACATAGAGCGCGATCGCGCAACAAGGAAGACCGCGCTATCCCAGATGCTCCAACCGTTTGCCGCCAAATTGCGCGGTGTAGATGACCTGCTCCCGATAATCTCTACCAGACATAATTTGGAAAGCTCCGAACTAAGAAAGAGGAGTTTTTCGAATGAAGAAGGCAAAGCACAGTGAAGAGAAGATCATCGGCGCAGTGAAGCAGATGGAGGCGGGACGGCC
>DASZVV010000165.1:0-7347 GCA_035546955.1 Bryobacteraceae bacterium | reverse complement strand
AGCACGGCATCTCATCCGTCACATCTTCCAGCGTCACGTCATCGGCAATGATGTAACGGTCCAGATGCTCATAGAGCGAATGCCGCACCGCCGGCTCCGCATCGATCAGAAGATGATCTTCGAAGCAGAGGATGTAAGCATCCGCCTGAATCTGCCCCTGCGCATTCAGGAAGAACGTGTACTGCACATCGCCGGGCTGCATGCCCTGCACGTGATTGGTGGACATCGCATGCAGCAGCCTCGCGCGATCCTCGCCGGTCACCCGAATCCGTCCGCGGGTAGAAAGATCGATGACCGCCGCCGATTCGAGGAGCGCTTTTAATCCGGACGTCATTGCGTTACACCCACCGGAACGCCGCCGAAATGATCAGAATCAAAATCCCGCTGATGACCACGCCCGTCAATTGCCGGGAGCGTTTCGGATTGTCGGGTTTCGCCGCAAGGCCCCAGACCGCGAACACATGCAGCACCAGCAGCATCTTGATGCCGAACAGCATGTGGAACGTCTGCGTCTTCACCGGCCGGTGCATGAAGTTATAGATGCCCGAAACCAGCACGCCGGCGATTGCCGCAAACACCACCGGACGCCAGGCGGCAGCCGCGACATTCTCCACCTTCGTCCGCACTGCCGGATCCAGCAGTTGCACGCCGGGCAGCGCAGCGAACCGCCAGGCGATTGCGCCACCTACCAGTGTGACAGCGCAGATAATGTGCAGCGACAGCATGAAAAGGCTGATATAGTCCATCGGGTTACTTCTCATTCTAGATGCCGTGCGCGATCATCGAACTGTATGATCCATGAAATTCTTCCCGTCGGCATGCTTGGCTGCAACTGCTCGATTCTCGGCGACCCCGCCACGCGCGAAGCCATCGTGATCGATCCCGGTGATGATATCGACCAGATCACCGCCATTCTCGAACGGCATCAGCTCACCGTGAAGTCGATCGTGATCACCCACGCCCACATCGATCACATCGGCGGGGCACAGAAGCTGCGCGCCCTCACCGGCGCGCCGGTCTACATGAACGAGAACGATTCCTTCCTCGCCGATAACCTCGCCATGCAGGCCGACTGGCTCGGTATCGAAACACCGGAAAATCCGGGTATCGATACTCCCGCGCGCGAAGGCGACGTGATCCGCGCCGGCTCCATCGAAGCGCAGGTCATCCACACGCCAGGCCACACGCCGGGCAGTATCTCGCTTTTCCTGCCCGCTGAAAACAAGCTCATCGCCGGCGACACCCTGTTCAGAAGCAGCATCGGCCGTACCGATTTACCCGGCGGCGACTTCCGCACCATCATGCTGTCCATCCGCGACAAGCTCTACAAGCTGCCCGAAACAACTATCGTTATTCCGGGCCACGGCGAACCGACGGACATCGCCACCGAAAAACGTACTAATCCTTTCGTGACTGCTTGAGCTCCTGGGCCACATCGCCGATCAGCTCTTTCGCATCGGTGATCAGCTTCGAGATGAGCTGAATATCCATGGCCGGTTTACCGGGCTGCCGCGCGCTCTGGCAGTAAACACCGTGCTGCCCTACCAGCACCAGCGCATCAGTCAGCACGTCAAGCGTCACTGCCAGCCGGCCGCGCGGAACCCCCATCATGAATTCGTGCTTTTCCAGCTCTTCGCGCCGCTCCAGATAAACATTCATCAACCACTATTCTAGGAACTATGGCGACCCCATCCTGGCCTGTTTCCGGCGCGCGCGAGCGCGAACTCCTGGAGGAGGTCCTGAAAAGTGCCAACTGGGGCGGCTATCATCCCTTCGTCCAGCAGTTTGAACAGCAGTTCGCCGCGTTCCAGCATTGCCGCTTCGGGCTCAGCGCATGCAACGGCACCGTGACCCTGGAGGTCGCGCTTGAAGCGCTCGGCATCGGCGAAGGCGATGAGGTCATCGTTCCCGCGATTTCGTTCATCTCGACCGCGACAGCCGTCTCGCGCGCGGGAGCGACGCCGGTGTTCGTCGATATCGAGGCCGATACGTTCAACATCGATGCCGAACGCATCCGCGAAGCCATTACGAAGAAGACGCGCGCGATCATCCCGGTGCATTTCGGCGGCCCCATGGCGAATATGGACGCGATCATGGCCGTCTCAACGGCTAATGGCCTCCCCGTTCTTGAAGACGCGGCGCACGCGCACGGCTCGGAGTGGAACGGCGTGCGCGCCGGGAGCATCGGCGTTATCAGCTCATTCAGTTTTCAGAACGGCAAAGTCATGACCGCGGGCGAAGGCGGAATTCTGCTCTCGAACGATCCGGCGCTGATCGAACGGGCCCACGAAATCGTTGACCAGGGCCGCCGCAAAGGCGAAGGATGGTTCTTCCACTACACGCTTGGCACGAATTTCCGGATCACCGCCTGGCAATCTGCCGTCCTCATCGCCCAGTTGGAACGCCTGCCGGAACAGAACGCCCGCCGAGCCCGCAACGTGAAGCTGATCCGGGAAAACCTCGCGGATGTTCGTGGCATCCACTTCCAGCGCGTGCCGGATGCCGCGCGCGTCCACACTAACTACCTGCTGCTGGGCTGCCTCGGGAACGGACGCCGAGACGTATTCCACAAAGCATTGACAGGCGCGGGTTTCCCGTGCACCCCGTTCTATCCGCACACGTTGTACGAAAATCCGCTGTACCGCAATCGCGCGAATTGCCGCGTGATGCCCTGCCCGCAGGCCGAAGCCCGCATCAAAGATGCCTTCTGGATTCCCCACCGCGCGCTGCTCGGCAGTGAGGAAGATTCGATGAAGCTGGCCGCCGCAATCCGCGCCGCGGCAGCGGTTTAGTGGTTGACGAGTTCGTCCTTTTCGACTTTGCCGTCGCGGATATGCACAATGCGGTGGGCGTGCTGGGCAATATCGGCTTCGTGCGTCACCAGCACGATCGTGTTGCCTTCCTGATAAAGCCGCTCGAACAGCGCCATGATTTCGTTACCGGTCGCAGTGTCGAGGTTCCCGGTCGGTTCGTCCGCCAGAATGATGGACGGTTTGTTCACGAGGGCTCTCGCAATCGCAACGCGCTGCCGCTGTCCGCCCGAAAGCTCATTCGGCTTGTGCATCATGCGCTTTTCGAGATCCACCGCTGCCAGCGCTTTCCGGGCGCGCTCCAGACGTTCGGCGGGGGGCGTGCCGTTATAGATCAGCGGCAACTCGACATTATGCAGTGACGTCGCGCGGGGCAGCAGATTGAACGTCTGGAAGACGAATCCGATCTCCTTGTTCCGGATCTGCGCGAGTTCATCGTCTTCCATTTCACTGACGAGGCGGCCGTTGATGAAGTACTCGCCCTTCGTCGGCGAATCGAGACAGCCGATCAGGTTCATCAGGGTCGATTTGCCGGAGCCCGAAGGTCCCATCAGAGCCACATATTCGCCGCGCCGGATTTCGAGATCGATGCCGGCCACCGCATTAATGGTCTGATCTCCCATTACATACGTCTTCCAAAGATCGTACGTGCGGATGACGATGCCTTCGCGCTTGAGCCGCTCGCCTTTTTCCGTTGCGCTGTCGAGAACCGCCTGTGCCATTCGACCGCCCTCCTGTTAAGTCGTTTTCTTCTCGCCCGGAGGCGTATTGTCGATCTTGATCTGCGCGCCGTTTTTGATTGTGCGGATCGTCTGGTAACTGCCGGTGATGATCTGATCGCCGGGATTCAGTCCGCTGAGCACTTCGATTTCAGTCGCACCTGTGATGCCGGTCTGCACTTTGCGGAACTCGGCTTTTTGGCCGTTCACAACAAAGACGCCCGTGTACTCTTCTTTGTTAGCTTTTGCGGTGGCCGGGTCGGGATTCACCGGCTTGTCCTTGTCTGGAATCAGATCGCCCTTCGTGCGCGTGGTCAGAGCCTGAATCGGGATCGCCGTCGCGTTCTTGCGGGTTGCGGTCGTGATCTTCGCCGAGCAGGAAAGACCGGGGCGAATTTCATCGGGCGGATTATCCATCGCGACCACGACTTTGAAGTCTTTTGCCTCCTGGCTCGACGTGTTGCTCGTCGACGCCGCGAGGCCCGTGGAGCGCAGAATCGCCGTATTGCCGATATCGGTCACGTGACCGGTGAAAGTTTTGTTTGGAATCGCATCCACTGAAATCTCCGCCGGCTGCCCCAGTTTGATATTCACGATGTCGCTCTCATCGACCATGACTTCCGCGGTGACTACAGACATATCGGCGATCGTCATGATTGTGCTAGCCGCCGAATTCTGGACGCCGGGAACCACCGTTTCACCCACGCGTACAGGTAAATACGTCACAAGTCCATCGATGGGTGCAATCGCATCGTGCTTCTTCAGAATATCGGCTGTGCGCGTCAGGCCGGCCTGTGCCTGCGCCACTTTCTTCTGCGAACTCATGTATTGTGCGTTCAACTGGGCTGCCTGGGCTTTCGCCTGGGTGATGCGCGCCTCGTCTTCCGAGATCGCGGCTTTCTGTCCGTTATAGGCGGCCACGCGCTGGTCGTAGTCGGATTTCGGAATCAGCCCTGCTTTGTAGAGCTCTTCGCCACGTTTAAAGTCGGCTTCGTAGCGGACGAGATCCGCCTTCGTCCGGTTGAGAGTTGCCTCCAGAGTGCTGGTGTTCTCCTGTCCGGCTTTGATTCCTTCTTCAGCAGCGTTCGCGTCGGCTTCGGCCGAACTGAGCGCGGCCTGCTGCGCCACCACGTCCGCCGCGGATTGGGCGCTGTCCACCTTGGCCAGCAATTGGCCTTTACGGACATGATCGCCTTCCTTCACGTCGATTTCCGTGAGCTGACCCTCGTATTCGGCGCCGATGTTGATGTAGGTTTTCGGATTGATTGTGCCCGAGGCCGTCACCACGCTGGCCAGATCTTCCTGAATCACTTTGCCGGTCTGGACAGTGACGATATCGCGCTGCGAGTATTTAATGCTTGCGAACACGCCGCCGGCGATCACGGCGACACCGACAACTCCGATTAAAACCTTCCATTTACCTTGCACGTTGTGGGGTACTCCGTTGTTGAAACCGGCGCAGGGGCAACTTTCGCCGGATCAGATTCCATTGGATGGTATCCAACCGGAATAGACGCGACTGCGGCCCCGTTTGTTCAGTATTTATGGACCGATAATACCACGGCCCGGCGAATTTTCGCTGTAACCTACTGAAACAAAGAGATTTCTACTTCCACTTGACACTGACCGGCGTGGTGTTGCGGCAGTTCGAAAAACCGCCCGCTCCCAAGTCGGTACATGCCGCTTCGGTGGCGATCCGCTGCGCTTCTTCCCTGGTGGGCGCGCCGCCGTTCCGGCAGACAGTGCCGCCGTTAAACGCCATACAAACCTCACAGTGGTATTTGGACTCACCGGATGTGGTGAGCAGCATCGCGACGATAAATCCCGCGATGAACACCAGCCCGGCAATGACGGGCCATTTTTTCTTTGGTCTTGCCATGGCTCAGGCGTTCAGAAAGAAATTGCCCATCTTGCGGAACTTCTCGTAACGGCCCTGAATCAGCTCGTTCGAGCCGAGTTTGCGGAGCTCGCCGAGAGTCAAAATCAGCCGTTCCCGCAGCAGGCGCGCCGATTCATCGTGGTCCTCATGAGCGCCGCCTGGCGGTTCCGGGATAACGTCATCCACGAGACCGAGCTTCACCATGTCAGCCGCGGTCATTTTCAGGGCGGCCGCCGCCAGTTCGGCTTTCCCGGCGTCGCGCCATACGATGGCAGCGCAGCTTTCCGGCGAAATCACACTGTATACGGCGTTTTCCAGCATGAAAACATAATTCCCCACGCCAAGTGCCAGCGCGCCGCCGCTGCCGCCTTCTCCGATGCACACCGAAATTACCGGTACCGGCAGCCGCGCCATCTCCCGCAGATTGCGGGCGATCGCTTCCGCCTGGCCGCGCTCCTCGGCGTCGATCCCAGGGTAGGCGCCGGGAGTATCCATCAACGTGACAATCGGACGATTGAATTTCGCGGCCAGTTGCATGGCCCGCAGGGCTTTGCGGTAACCCTCCGGCTTCGGCATCCCGAAGTTCCTGTGCAGTTTCTGCCGGGTATCGCGGCCCTTTTGCTCGCCGATCACCATGACCGGCGAGCCGCTGCCGTCGCCCAGACGGCCGAACCCGCAGACGATCGCCGGATCGTCGCCAAAGAAGCGATCGCCGTGAATCTCCTGAAAATCCGTCAGGATGCGCTGAATATAGTCGAGAGTGTGCGGCCGTTTGGGGTGCCGGGCGTTCTGCACCCGCTGCCACGCGGTGTCCTGTGGCGTGTTTTGGCCGGCTTCCGGCTCGGAAGGCATCTTTATCAATATACTGGACCCGCTCATACCCCTTTGACGAACGACCGCCGGTCGAGTGGTCCTTCTGGTACTTCGAGGTTATAGAGGCAGATATGATCGAATGCCCAGAGGTTGTTTGCCGTGATGCCCGCGCTGGCCGCGAGCCCCAGTTCCCGGACCCACGGGCATGCTGAACCGAAGACAGGAACCAGGTAGCGCAGGCGATCGCGGGGCCAGCCAAAACCGGGGAAGAGTTCGGCCGCCTCGCGGGCCAGGTTCAGGTCTCGCAGGCTGGAGCCGAACGCCAGCGCCTCCACCTTCAGCCGGTCGAGGCCGCTGGCAGGCTGGGTCTTCCATTCGACCGGAAGGTTAACGGCGTAGTTGAGACGCCCGCCTATGCCCGCACCGGGCACGACCGACGGATAGTTCACGTCATACGGCCAGAGCACTTCGCAGAGAACTGCGGGGAAGGCCGAGCGAATATCGGACACCAGCGAGGCCACGTGGTCGCGGAGACGATTGCGCAGGAAATCTGCATCCGCGCCGCTGTTGACGGACGGGTCATCGTCCTGCGTGGTGAACATGTGAAGAGCACGGCCCAGGGATGTGAGCGCTGCCGCGGTTGTCTGGGCATCGTAGTAGCCCATCCCGACGCCGCTCTTCGACAGATACCACCAGAGGAATTCGCCGAACTGGACATACGGGGTGAGGCCCGCCGCGCTCTGCAATCCGGCAATCGCGCGATAGACGGCTTTCTGATAGGCGATCACCCCGGTGGCGCCCACGGCGCATTGGGTAGAGAAGAGCGAGCCGAAGCCGGTGGCGGTCGAGACCTCCGTTCCATCCGCAAACTTTGCGGCGTATCCCGATGGGGGGTTCACGAGTTCGAGTGAACAGGACGTCACCACTTCGCGCGAGCGCGACGCACATTGCGCATAGAAATCGGTGTGCCAGTCGCGGATGGCGCGGTTGAGAGGCGGAGCCACGGTATCGTCGATGGCCCATGTTCCCGGAACGCCGGCGACCGGGCCGCTGGTGACGTTCGCGGTGCCGGTTGATGAAGTCGTGGTGACCGAGATGGTGATGTTGTACGCGGCCCCGGTGGAGC
>DASZVV010000164.1:0-6503 GCA_035546955.1 Bryobacteraceae bacterium | reverse complement strand
CCACCGAGAAATTGAACGATCCCAGAATGCTCGGATTCAGGAGGCTGAACGCGCTGTTGTTTGAGCTTCGAACCGCCGTAAAACCCGCGGTGACGTTCTGTCCCGTCGGCAGAAGCTGCTGGAAATTCAGCCCGGTATCCTGCGACAGGTTGCTGAGAGTCGAGGCCCCGCTGATCTGCGAAGACGACGGCGAAATTGACCGCGTCGCCTGGAACGTGGCTGACGCGAATGGATCATACGGTGCCTGCGCCGCGAGGATATTCGCGCTCGACGTATAAACATCCAGCCGCACCAGATTGATGTCCGTCGAGTTCATCAGCACCAGTTCCAGGAACGATTTCAGCGTCAGGCTCAGCGTGCCATTGACAATCCGCTCCCCGAGCCCTTTCACATCGCGCATCTTCACCACATCCGGATACATCCGGTGCTCCCACCAGGCCGAGCCCGGCAGAGTGGCCGGCATCGCCGCGTACGGCAGCATCAGAGCCAGCATCAGAAGCGCGGCCAGACGCCGCCCGCCCCTACTCATACCGCAGCGCCTCGATCGGATCGATCCGGGAAGCCTTGCGCGCCGGATAAATCCCGAAAATCACGCCCACCGCCACCGACACGCCGAACGCGATCGCAATGGACGAGGGCGTAACGATTGTTTGCCATTCCGCCGCGCGCGCGATCAGCCAGGAAAGAAAATATCCAAACGCAATCCCCACCATCCCTCCACCGATTGAAATCAAAACCGACTCCAGCAGAAACTGACGCACAATATCGCCGCGACGTGCACCGATCGAACGCCGGATTCCGATCTCGCGCGTTCTCTCCAGCACCGTCGCCAGCACGATGTTCATGATGCCGATGCCGCCCACCAGCAGCGATATCGCCGCAATCGCCACCATCACATAAGTAAAAATCGACTGCGCGCGCTGCTGTTCCGCCAGCAGTTCCGCCGGAATCGTGACGGTAAAATCCGGCACGCTGTGGTGCGTCGAGTTCAGAATCGCCGTCACCACTTTCGCCGCCTGGACGCTGTCCGCGCCCAGCTTCAGCCGGATATCCACTCCATCCAGGTCATCCTTAAAACTGCCGCCCTGTTCGAAAAACCGGTACTGAAACGTATTCAGCGGAACATAGATCACCAGATTCGGATCCACGGATTGCGCAGTGCCTGAGCCCGAACTCGGCTGATTCGCCAGCACACCCGAAACCCGCAGCCACGTATCGTTCACCTTCACGTATTTGTTCACTGCCGGCCCATAACCCAGCAGCGAAACCTTGGCCTTCTCTCCCAGCACACAGTCCGCGACGCTCGCGTCGTCTTCCGTTTTGCCGAAAAACTTCCCCTCCGCCAGCTTCCAGTTGTGGATCTGCGCATAGGCCGGACGCACGCCGAACAGCTCCGGCATATCTTCCGCCGGCTTCGGAAACACGCGCGAGGGATGCATCGTGCGACGCGCGGAGATCAGATCGAGATCCTCCACATTCGCCTGCAGCACGCGCACGTCGCGCTCCGTCAGCCCCGGCGAGGAACGCCGCCGCTGCTGCAATTCCTGATCGCTCGCCGCGGGGCGCGATTCCACCAGCAGATTCCGCACACCCAGTTGCTCGATGAACCGCAGCGATTCTTCCCGTGCCCCCGCACCGATCGCCAGCATCCCGATCACCGCTCCCACGCCGAAGATGATGCCGAGAGCCGTGAGCAGCGTACGCGTCTTCTGCGCCCAGAGATTGCTCCCCGCCAGCGCAAAATCAGCCAGATATCTCCCGCCCGCACTATAGAAGCTCATTTCCCCAGGGACTGCAGCGCGCTGCCGCCCGCCGCTTTCTTCTTCTCCATTTCGGTGGGATTCGAGAGCGCCACTTCCTGCCCTTCGGTCAGTCCATCCACCACTACGCGCATTTCGCTGCGGCGCGTGAGCTTCACGTCTTTCGGAACGAACGTGGCGCCCTGCTTTACATACACGTAAGTGCGTCCGTCGTTCTCAAATAGCGCCTGCGCTGGCAGCGAAAGCACGCCATGCAGCTGATCCTCTGTCACCACGACCAGCGCGCTCATCCCGGGCCGCAACTCGGCTGAGGGGTCGTCCAGCCCGATCTTGCATTCGAAATGACGGTCCCACGGCGGGCCACCGCTCGCCCCCAGGTCTTTTACTGTTCCATGGAATTGCCGGCCTGATACCGCAATCACCGTGATGTTGACTTTCTGTCCGACCGCGATATGCCCGCGATCGAGCTCCGCGATATTCGCCGCCAGTTCCCAGTTCTTCAGGTCCGGAATCTCGGCCACTGCCATCCCCGGGCGTACAGTGTCGCCCGACTGGAAAACCGGCAGCGTCATCCCGAAATCAATGTAGTTGACGTTTGTATTTGCGCGGATCGAGAAATATCCGTCCCGGTGCGCCTTCAGCGTCATCGCATCGATATTCTGCTGCGCCGTTTTCGCCTGCGACGCCGCCTTGTCGCGCCCCGCCTGCTGAATCGCAATTGCCGCATCGCCCGTCGCCCTGCGATTCGCCACATTGTGCTCGAGCTGTGTCAAATGGTCGCGCGCCTGCTCCAGAGCCAGCGTATTCTCGCGCGCTGTAATACTCGGGAGCAGCGGATTCTTCCTGACGTCCAGTTCCGCTGTCGTGATATCGGCCTTTGCTTTCTCGATCGCGTAGGAATCCTCTTCCTGTTGAGCCTGACGGTCGTTGTCGGCTTGCGCAAGCTTCTGTTCGGCTTCCGCCAGATCGGCCTGAGCTTCTTTGAGCTTGTAGTCCTGCTCGGTCGTGTCGAATTCGACCACAACCTCGCCTTCTTTAACCGGCTCGCCCTGCTCCTTCAGCGTGGTGAGATGCAGTTCGGTGCCGCCGATCAGCGGCGCAGTCAGCACTTCCGGATTGCCGCCGCGCAGTTCCGCTTTCGCCGTCACGGTCAGCGTCAGATCGCCCCGCTGCACTTTCGCCACCGGAATAGTCGCGTCTTTGGTCGCGTTGATCTCGCGCCACGCTTTCATGCCGTACCAGGAAGCTCCGCCCGCGGCGGCGCACGCCGCGAGTATCACGACGATGCGCCCCCATTTCATGGCTTCGCCGCTTTCCCGCTATCTGCGCTCTTGCCGTCGGCTTTGCCCGCCGTGAGCGCCGTCGGATCCGCCAAAGCCACCATCGTGCCCGCGTCAATCCCTTTGATCGCCACTTCATCCGGATTTTTCGCGGTCACCTGCACGGGCTTCGCGACATACTGCTCGCCCGCCTTCACGTACACCACCGGTTTCCCGTCGCGCGTAAACAGCGCCTTCGCCGGAACGCTGATCGCATTCGGAATCTTCGTCTCGACAATATCCGCTCCGGCGTTCATCCCCGGGCGCAGCCTTGCGTCGGGCGAATCGATCTTCGCGTAGGCGCGGAAGCTGCGTGTCGGCGGCCATTCGTTGTTTTGCTCCGGAAGCGGCGTAATGAAGCCCACTGCGGCCGGCATCGTCTTCTCCGGGAACGCATCCACGTGGACCATGACTTGCGCTCCTACCGCAACACGCCCGCGATCCACTTCGTCGACCTTGGCCTCCATCTCCAGCGTGGAAAGATCGGGAATTTCCGCCAGAACGCCGCCCGCCACCGCGTGGTCTCCCACTTTGAACGGCTGCGCGTTGATCCACCCCTGCGAATAGTTCGACATGTAATTGATCACGCCGTCGAGTGGGCTCTTCAGCTCCATGAGAGACAACTGATGCTGCGTGCATTCCACCTGCGTTTTCGCCGTATCACGCGCCCGCGTCAGCGAGGCAATGTGGCTCTCCGCGGATTTTTCATGTGTGACGATCGAAGCCTGCTGCACCTTCAGGCGCTGCTGCGCGAGATTGAAATCAATCTCGCTTTCCTCACCCTGAATCTTACTGACAATCGCTTCTTTGGCCGCCTCGAGTTTCGCCTTCTCCGCCGTGTAGTTTGCCGTGCTCAGATCGATCTGATCCTGATCGGCGGCAATCTTCGCGTCCGCGACCGCCTGATCGAGCGCCGCCTGTGCCTGATCGAGCGCCACCTGCTTCTCCTTCAGGTCCTGTTGCGTGCGGCTGGGGTCGAATTTGATCACCACCTCATCCTTTTTGACAGGACCCCCGGCCGGCGACAGCCAGACGATCTGCAGATCCGTCGCATCGATCGGCGCAATCAGTTGTTCCGAATGCCGCGCAATCAACTGCCCGCGCGTCCGCACCAGCACCAGAAAATCGCCCTTCTTCGCCGACGCCATCGGCAGCGCGGCCGCTGCTTCCGTACGCCGGAATTGCCGTACGGCAAACACACCCCCGGTCGCGATGACCAGAAGGACAAAGAACCGAATCAGACGGCGCGGCGTCTTTGCCATTATTTGGAAGCCCTGGGAGAATGGGCGGCGCTGGCCTCAATATTTGTCGCCGGTGGTTCAATATCCACCGCCGCCGAAAGGTCCGGCAGCAGCCGCGGGTCCGATTGATCGATGACAAAGCGCGCCGAAAACGTTTTCATCGTCGTTCCCAGCGGAGCCGTCGCCACCGGACTCGCCGATTCGAAATGCGCCTTCAGCGCCAGATTCGGGAACGCGTCCGGATGCACGATTGCCGTCGCTCCCGGCACGAGCACCGCGCCATCCGGCTCACCCACAGACACCTCGACCGCCATGCTTGTCGGATCGAAAATCCGCAGCAGCGGAGTTCCCGGCCAGAGCTGATCGCCTTCCTGCGCGTGCCCCATCGAGTTGTTGCGCCAGGTGGTTTCGAGCGCCACCATGCCGCGAATCGGCGATTTCACTGTCAGCTTATCCATGTTGCGCGTCTGCCGCGCCACCGCCACCGCCTGACGGTCGCGCTGCAGTTCCAGAACACGCAGCTCCGCCGCTTCCGAAAGATCGTGGAAATGATCCGATCGCTGCAAACTCGCGACGTGCGCCTTTGCGTCATCCAGCTTCACCTGATTCTTCTGCTGGTCGATCGCGCTCAGCACCGGGCCCTTCCGGCTCTCGATCTCGGCTTTCTTCAGGTCCGCCTGGGCCTGCTGCAGATCGGCCGCCCGCTTTTCGGCGTTGCTGTTGTTCATCGCCTTCTTCTGCTCAATCTGATGCATCAGATCGTCGTACTTCGTCTGCGCATCCTGCAGAAGCTTGGTTTCGTTCGCCCGGTCGAACATCGCGAGCGTGTCACCCTCCGCGACCAAAGCGCCGTTATCCGCAATCCCCGCCAGCGTCTGGTTTCCACCAAGCCCTTCAATCCTCGGCACCAGAATGGTTTGTGAGTGGACGGCACGAATCATCCCTGTTGCCCGCACATGGTGCGCAGGCGCATCGGCCGCCCCCAGAAGCAGCACGGCACCAGCACTTGTGATCACGGCACGAGACAGGGCGCGCATAACCGGCAATTATTTCGTCGTGGTATTGACGCTTGAAGACCCCAAAGTGTTGCGAAAAAACTTTATAATTGCTTCAGAAAAAATCTCCTACAGAAGTACAATTTGATTTCAGCATGCAAAAATCTTCCATCCTTCTACTCGTACTTCTCCTCGCGCCGGTCTTCGCGTCCGCCCAATCCGGCAACGCCCAACGCGGCAAGGTAGTCGTCATTTCACTCGATGGATTTCCCGCCAATGCGCTCGACGATCCAAAACTCCCCGTCCCCACGCTCCGCAAACTCATGGCAAGCGGTACTGGCGGTCCCATGCTGGGCATTAACCCCACCATCACCTGGCCGAATCACACCGCGATGGTCACCGGCGTTGGCGCCGACCGGCACGGGCTGCTCCTGAACGGTGCCATCGTCCGCACCGGCTCCTGGCCGCCGGTCAAGGTAGATGCTTCTGTAGACAAAGTGGACCTCGTAAAAGTTCCTACGGTCTATGACGCGGCCCACAACGCCGGACTCACCACTGCCGAAGTTGACTGGGTTGCCATCAAAAACGCCCCCACCATTAACTGGTCATTTCCCGAGGCCGCAACGCCCGATGGCCCTGTCGCGAAAGAAATGGTCGCCAAAGGCGTTGCTACCCTGGCCGATGTCACGGACTTCTCGAAAGCCAACATCGTGTTCCGCGATCAGATGTGGACCCGCGCCGCCGCCTTCATCATCCGCGAGCACAAGCCAGACCTGATGCTCTTCCACCTGCTCACGCTTGATTCCACCCAGCACACTTACGGGCCCGGCTCTCTCGCCGCGAAGGATGCCATGGGCTTTCTCGATAGCTGCGTCGAAAAGATCGTCGAGGCCGTGCAGGACGCCGGACTCTCCAGCCAGACCACCATCATGGTTGTTTCGGACCACGGCTTCAAAGCATTCACGAAGCAGATTCGCGCCACCAACGCCCTCGCTGCCGCCGGTCTGGATAAGAAGGTTTATGTCCTGCCCGAGGGTGGTTCGGGCTTTGTTTACATTGAAGACCCGTCCGTCACGGACAAAGCCCGCGAAGTGCTCGGCGCGATGGAAGGCGTGGATCACGTCTATACTCCCGCCGACTACGCGTCACTCGGCCTTCCCCGTCCCGATCAGGATCCTCAGTTCGGAC
>DASZVV010000163.1:0-3766 GCA_035546955.1 Bryobacteraceae bacterium | reverse complement strand
TTGGCTGATGCGGCTGCCGCACCGAGCAACATCAGACCAATCAATCGAGCTATGCCGGCGACGCGCATACCTGCCCTCAATTGATGCAAATATTTTGCCAACCCTTAAATCGAATGGATTTGGCGGATAGAGCGCCGGGTTGACCTGCGAAGACGGCCAGTATTGGCCGAAAACCACCATGGGTCACGGTTCGCACATTTGCTATTGATAAACTTCTATATAAGTCGTATTTCTCATGAAGTTCGCATTCCCCGCGCGCTGTCTCACGGTTGCGCTTTTCCCCCTTTTGATTACTGCCGGAGCTGTGGAATCGGCGCCGGCTCCTCCGCCCGCAGCCATTGTTGTGGGCTTCGTCGGCGGATTCGTCCGCCACAATGACGAGGCGCACCGGGAGGTGCAACTTGCCGACGAGTTGCGCAGAGATTACCGCTCGGGCGTGGATGTGGAAGTCTTCGCCAACCACGCCGGGCAAGCGCACAACCGGATTCTGAAGCTGCTCGACGCGGATCGTGACGGCATCGTTTCAGGCGAGGAGAAGTCCCGGGCGCGCATCGTGCTGTACGGCCATAGCTGGGGAGCGTCCGAAGTGGTGGCGACGGCGCGGGCGCTGCAGGGCGATGGTATCCCGGTGCTGCTGACGATTCAGGTGGACAGCGTGCGAAAGCCGGGCGAGAATGACGGCCTGATTCCCGCCAACGTCGCGGAGGCGGTGAATTTCTTCCAGCTCGATGGATTGCTGCACGGGCGCCGGCGGATTGTGGCTTCCGATCCGGCGAAGACGCACATTCTGGGAAATTTTCAATCGAGTTACAGAACGAAGCGGATCAACACGGAGACTTATCCCTGGTACGCACGGATGTTCATGGGGCCGCACATCGAGATTGAAGCGGATCCCGGCGTGTGGAACCGGGTGGAGTCGCTGATTCGCTCGAAGCTCGGGCCGATTACCTGAAATCAATCCTGCCGGAACTTCCGGAAGCGGGGTATAACCGCGGTAGAACGGCTGAGCTTTCAGAAATGCAGTTTGGCTGCGAATTCGAAGTCCCTCGGATTTCCCGCGCTGGTGATGGTGGCGAAGGCGGGTGAGCCGAAGGACCCGTTCGGGTCATTGAGCGGAGGGGTGTTGCTCACATTGAAAGCCTCGGCGCGGAATTCGAGACTGTATTTTTCCGAGAGGCGGAAGGTGTTGCCGAGCATGACGTCGGCGTTCTGGAGGCCGGGGCCGCGGATCGGGTTACGCGAACTGTTGCCGATCTGGAACTGGCCCGCGGCGACGAAGGCCGCCTTGTTGAACCACTCGCCTGCGCTGCGGTTCGAGAAATCGTTCGGATTCGAGATGCGGTTCGGGCGCTGCACTGCGTAACCAAAAGCGGAGAGAGTGTTGGTCGCCTGTGTGATTGGCACAGCGTCGCCGGATTGCAGGCGGACGAGTCCGCCAATCTGCCAGCCGGAAATCTTCTTCCAGCGCGGGATCTGGTAGATCCAGCCGGCCGAGAAGACATTGGGGATGTCGCCGGTGGAGACGTCACGCTCGAGAGCGCGGTTGAAAGCGTCCGCCGCGCCGATTGTCGTGAGCGTGGGTCCGGTAAAGATGGTCTGCGAGAAGTAAGTGGAGGCGTCGTCGATCAGCTTGGAGAAGGTGTAGGCGAAGGAGAGCATGAGGCCGTGGGATACACGCTTTTCGAGTTTGAACTGCGCGGCTTCGTATTCGGAATCGGCGACGTTGTCGCGAAAGAGAGCGACGTTGGTGAAGCGCGGGTAGGCACGCAGCAACTGCTGTTCGGCAATGGTGGGCTGACCGAGAGATGAGGACGCGGGGATTTGCCCGTAATACGGATTCGGGACTTTGGCGGTGAGGGCGGTTCCGAGCGCAAGATACTGCGGCGGCAATTGATTCAGATTCCATTCGGGCAGGCCGAGGTGTGTGTTCTTCGAGCCCAGATAACCGGCTTCGAGATTCCAGTCTTTCCCGAAGGTTTTCTGAAGTGTGAAGTTCCATTGCTGCGAATTGCCGGAACCAACGGTGTTGTCGACACCGAAGACGCCCTGTCCCAGGCCGGAGTTCGGATTGGGCGGGCTCACCTGCACGGTGGGGCCCGTCGAGAGAAGGAATGCGGGATTGATGTTGTCCTGCGACTGCTGTCCCACTGTCTGGACGAACGGGAACTGCGGGAGCGTGAACGGGGTGGTGATACCGGTCTGCTCGAACCAGACCATCCCGTATCCGGAGCGGATGACGAACGAATCGCTGACGCGGTAGGCGAGGCCGACGCGGGGGCCGAGATCGCAGCATTCGAGATTGCGGGCGGTGTGGGGGAAATCGAGCTCCTGAGTGTCGAGATTAAAGACCGCGGTCTGGTTGCTGACTTCGGTGGAGGGGAAGTTCAGCGTATAGCGCGTGCCGATGTTCAGAGTGAGGCGGTTCGAAAGTTTCCAATCGTCGCCGATGAAGAATTCGGCAATGTGGGCGCGCGGCTGAAGGACTTTGTTCTGGATATCGATGCTGAATGAATTGACCTGGCCGAGCAGCAGAGAGGCGAGCGCGTTGCCACCTGTTCCGGTGGAGGAATCGGTTCCGGTGGTGGTGAAAGCGTAGGAACCGGTGGGATTCGCGGGGTTCACAATGTCCATGGCCTCGCGGCGGAGGTCGGTGCCGAACTTGAAGGTGTGGTTGCGGCGCACGATGGAGAATGTGTCCGTGAATTCGGTGACGGAGGTGGTGAATGCGGCATTGGCGGCGGTCGTGGGCCCGATCTGCTGGTAGCCGGTGACGCTGAAGATGGGAAGGGTATCCGGGAAAGTGTTCACCGGCGCGCCGGGGATGGCGATGCCGCCGTTTTGAAGCGATGACTGATTGACATCGCGGCGGCTATAGCCGAAGCGCGCTTCATTGAGCATCGAAGGGGAGATCGTCCAGTCATATTCGGAGACAACGCCGTCGCCCCGCGTGATGGCGTGGCCGATGACGCCGGAGGTTAGACTGCCGCTGCCATCGGGCAGGGGAGTGACCGGGTTATCGTCATCGCGGAGATAAGAGTAGCGAACGAAGGCGCGGTGGCGATCGTTGAATACATGGTCGATGCGGCCTTCGAACTGGTCCTGGCTGTCGGGCTCGACCGCGGTGCGGGCGAAGTTATTGGCGCCGGAGGCATCGGGAAGCGGATAGTGCTGGAGCACCTGGGCGGCGATGGGATCGATACGGCTGTCCGGAATGGTGTTGTTCGCGAAAGGGACGCGCGGCGAAGTGCCGGGATCGTAGATGGTGGTGGTGAAGATGCCGCTGCGCTGCGCCAACGTGGGGACGACGCTCTGGCGCGTGACCCCGGTGTGGAGCCGCGTGCCCTGCCAGGCGCCGAAGTAGAAAGTCTTGTTTTTGCGGATGGGTCCGCCAACTGTGCCGCCGTACTGGTTGCGGCGGAATTCGGGCTTGCGGCCGGGGCCCGCGAAATAGTTGCGGGCGTTGAGGTCTTCGTTGCGGAGAAATTCGAAGAGCGTGCCGTGGACTTCGTTGCCGCCGGATTTGCCGATGACCATGACGGTGCCGCCGTTGGAGCGTCCATATTCGGGTGAATAGGCGTTGACGTTGAGGCGGAATTCTTCCATGGCGTCGACGATCGGGTAATAGGGAACCTGGCCGGGTTCGGGCTGCAGGACGCTGATGCCGTCATAGAGGTATTCGTTGGTGCGCGGGCGGCTGCCGTTGATGCGTGGGAGCAGCGAGCCGCCGCCGGGGAGCGCGACCCCGGGAGAGAGCGCGACGAGCGGG
>DASZVV010000162.1:0-5387 GCA_035546955.1 Bryobacteraceae bacterium | reverse complement strand
CAGAAGCGTAGCCGGCTGCGCGGTATTGATATCGATACCGTAATCGCTGCCGTCCACGGAGAGGCACTCGCGCAGCCCGCTGTGCGGGTTGCCGAGCGAATTGCCGTAATAGATTTCCGGTGTCATGCCCTTGGTCAGTAAAAGCTCGTCGTCCTCCTGGTAAGACGCATGCCGGGGTAAAAAAGACGGATTCTGGCTGAGATAAAAAGAGTCGAACGGACTGGGATGCAAAGGGTCCGGCGGGGCGCGCCAGTCGAGAATAGCCGACGTAATTTCCGTTGCGTCCGCGATCGGTACCTGCAGGGCGGTTAAAAGCCGGAGCAGATCCTCCGGCCGGATGCTGTTCACGTTCAATTTCGAGGTGGCCGGGATTACTTCGACCGTCGCCTGCGCTTCCGGGAAATCGAGATTCATCTGCGGCTGGCCGTTCTGGTAATAGAGGGGGCGGCCCGCATCGTCCGTATAGCCGCGCCAAAGCATGTGCAGCGCCGCACGTTCAATTGCGCCGCGTGCGATGAAGTACGATTTGGCGTCATCGAGCGCGGTGGAAGTGCGCTCGGTTTCGCCGCGAACATTGCTCGCTACCGCCACGCCGATCGCGGAAAGCGCCGCCGTCAGCCACAGGACGGTGAGGAGAGCCGAACCTCGTTCAGAACTGATCCGCATAGTACACCCCCGGCGTTCGATTGACGTGCAGAGCGGCGACCATTGTCGAAGGGTGCAGGCGCGACGGGTCGGTATCGAGCGGCGCCATTTCGACGCGCACGCCCATCGGCAGGCGGCCTCTCGTGATCCAGCCCGGCATCCATTCCTGGTAGGGCGCTTCGGGCTTCGGAACGAGGTAAGAAAAGCGGCAGTACGCAAGATGATCGGCGAGCACGAACGATTGCGGACCGGCCGTCACGGGGGCGAAATGCGTGGTGCCGTCAGGATCGATCGAGCTGATGAAACTGCCGGCCTGCAGACTGCCGGTGTACGGCGTTTCATTCACAATGAGGCGGACGCCCTTGCCTTCCTCGCCGGGGATCACCTGCAGCGCCACGATCTGCAGCCTGCCGCGCCAGCTATCCTGCAGCGAATAGGAAGTCACAAAGCGCATCGTCTGTGGCTCCCACTGCGTGAAGGCAAGGATTCGATTGTCGGGGGTTCCCGGACGCCAGTCCGCGGATGCCAGGGTGAAACCGGCGATTTCGCTTTCGAGAATACGCCGCGCGTACGAGACGCGGCGGTCGGCGACCAGGCGTGAATCCACCTTATCCAGCGTGCTGAAGCCGATGCGCATTGCAATCAGAACGCCGAGCGAGAGAAGACTCAGGAGCGAGACGGCGATCAGGATTTCGATCAGCGTCACGCCCGCTTCGCGATGGGAAGGCCGCGTCATTGAGGGGCCGCCGGAATGGGAATGATTCGCGGCCGGTAGCTCTGGAGGCGCAGATCGCGGCGGCCGCCGGAAGCCGGCTCCCACCAGACATCGAGCGCAACTTCCTGGAGGACCACGGTGCCAGGGCCGGCGTTGGGCGGTACGTCAAAGGGGCGGAGCGAAACTTTCCAGCCACTGGGAATATCGCCGGACTGATCGGCGGAGAAAGTGCCATCCTCGTTGCCCTCGAAGGGCAGATCGGCATCCAGCAGAAGGTCGTTCATCTTCGCGCGGGCGAGCATGGAGGCCCGGTCGTAGTCTCTGAGGCGTCCGGCATTCCTGACCGATTGCGAAAGACCGCTGATCAGGGCGGTAACGGCGATGCCCATGATTACGGTGGCAACCAGAACTTCGAGCAGGGTGAAGCCGCCCCGGCCGGAACGTGTCATGGCTGCGTGCCTCCTATTCTCTGGATGGCCGGAACGGCCGTTACCGGATCGACTGCGATGGAACGCCGCGCGCCTTTCTCATTCCGCAGGACGATCGAAATGCGCGGGAAAGCGCCGCCGGGGAAGAGGAGCCAGCGATGCGGATCATCGCCTTCGAACGTGACGCCGGACGGCGCCTGCCAGGAGCGCACGGGCTTCTCGCCGGAGGCTGCCGTGAAGACATCGAGCCGGTTCTCCTTTGGCGTGACCACAATCGCGGCCGCTTCCTCATGGCGCTCCACGTTATTCATGGAAGAAGTGAGAAAGCTCGCGAGCTCACTCGATGACGACTGGAGCCGGATGCCGGCCATGCCAGACGTAAGCGCAGGGAACGAGATAGCCGCGATGATGGCGATGATCGCGACCACGATCATCATCTCGAGCAGCGTAACGCCGCGGCGATGGGAACAGCCGGTCACTTCCAGCTGACCACGTCCGCGTTCAGATCGGTTCCGCCGGGCGCGCCGTCGGCGCCGTAGCTGAGAACATCCGGTTCATCGCCGTGATCGCCGGGGAATTTGTAAACGTAAGGGTGGCCCCAGGGGTCGTTGGCGAGATCTTTTTCGAGGTACGGTCCGTGCCACTGGTCGAGCCCCTGCGGCTGCTGGCGGAGCGCGGCCAGTCCCTGTTCGGTGGTGGGGAAAGTGCCGGTATCGAGCTTGTATTGTCCGAGCGCGAGCTGGAATGCCGCGATCTGTTGTTTCGCCGCCACCACCCGGGCCTGATCGCCGCGGTGAAGCAGGCGCGGGCCGACGATCGCCGCGAACAGCGCAATGATCGTGACCACCACGAGCATTTCGATCAGGGTGACGCCGGCTCGTGGATTTCGACGGCGTTCAGTGAGGATTTCCTGGCAAAGGTCAGATCGGCGGTTCGTCATGTTGGCTCCTGGATGGCTAGATGGCTACGTCGTTAATACTGGTGATCGCGATCAGCATGCTGAGCACGAGCGCCCCCACGATCAATCCCATGATGAGGATGATGAGAGGCTCAAAAATCGAGGTGAAGCGTTTGATGGAAGAGCGCGTCTCTTCCTCGTAAATGTCCGCCATGCGGGTGAACATCACGTCCAGCTTGCCGGTTTCTTCACCGACGGTGAGCAGGTGCGATGCGAGCGGCGGAAACATCCTTGTTTTTGTGAGCGGCTGCGAGAGGCCTTCGCCTCGCTTCACGCCCTGCGCGACATCTTTGAGGGCGTTCGCCATCCGGCTGTTGTAGAGAATGCCTGCGGAAATGTGGAGCGACTGCACGAGCGGCACGGAATTACCCACCAGCGTCGCCATCGCGCGCGCGAAGCGGGAGGTTTCGGCTTTGCGCAGAGCTTCGCCAAGTAAAGGTATTTTGAGACGCGCGCCATCCCACCAGGCGCGGCCTGCCGGCGTATTTTTGTAGAGACGGAATGCAATCGCGCCGGCAGCGATGATGAGCGCCACGAGCCACGTCCAGTTCTGCACGACCTTGCTCATTTCGAGCATGATTTTCGTGGGCGTGGGAATCTGCATGTGGCCGTCATCAAAGATGCTGGCGAAGCGGGGAACCACGTAGTCCAGCAACACCAGAATCGAGCCAGCGCCGACCAGCGCCAGCAACGCCGGATAGATCATGGATGAAATGATGTAGCCGCGCAGTTCATCACGGGCGCGCTCAAAATCGGCGAGGCGCTCGAAGATGCCGCCCAGGCTGCCGGATGCTTCACCGGCCCGCACCATATTGATGTAGAGATCGGAGAAAGAGGCGGGATGCATCGCAAGAGCGTCGGCCAGCGATTTTCCGCCTTTGATGGAGCGCAGAATCTCGGAAACGATGGTGCGGAACGCGGTGCTCGTGGTGAGCTCGGTTGTTATGCCGAGGGCGCGATCGAGCGGCACGCCCGAATTGAGCAGCGTGGAGAGTTCCTGAGTAAAAAAGAGAACGTCTTTGCGCCGCGAGCCGCCGAATGCCGGCAGATTGAACGCAAGGCCCTTCTTCTCTTCCGCACCGACGTAGACGGGCGTAAGTCCCTGACGTCGCAATTCGCGGGCGACGTGAGTCGTGGTCTCCGCCGTGATCATGCCGGTGCGCAGCTTGCCATCTGAACCGACCGCGCGATAATGGAACGCCGTCGCCGCCATCAGAATTCCTGCGTGACCCGGGTGACTTCTTCCGCGGTGGTAATGCCGAGTTTCACTTTCGCCCACCCGTCTTCGCGAAGCTGGCGCATGCCGTTACGCGTCGCAGCGTCCGTGAGGCGGCTGGCGTCGGCGCCTGCCATAATCAGGGCGCGCAGCTCTTCGTTCAGCTCCATCAGCTCGAAAATGCCGGCGCGGCCTTTGTAGCCGGAGCCGTTGCAGAGCTCGCAGCCGCGGCCGTGGAACGCATCGACATGGTCGCCCCACGGACTGAGAACGCGTCCGGCGCTCTCACGGCAGCCGGTGCAGATCAGGCGCACCAGACGCTGCGCCAGCACCGCGACCACCGAGGAGTTGATCAGATAGTTTTCCACGCCCATGTCTGTAAGGCGCGTGACGGCGCTCGGAGCATCGTTCGTGTGGAGCGTCGAATAAACGAAGTGGCCGGTGAGTGCGGAGCGAATCGCGATATCCGCCGTTTCGCGGTCGCGGATTTCACCGATCATGATGACGTCCGGGTCCTGGCGGACGATGTGGCGAATCCCCGCCGCGAACGTGAGTCCGATCGCCGGATTCACGTGGATCTGATTGATGCCGTCCATCTGGTATTCGACGGGGTCTTCGATCGTGATGATCTTCTTGTCCGGCAGATTGATGCGCTTGAGAGCGGAGTAGAGCGTGGTCGACTTGCCGCTGCCGGTAGGGCCGGTGACGAGGAAAATTCCGTGCGGCAGCGACGTGAAATGCTCCATGCGGCTGAGCATGAAGTCGTCGAAGCCGAGGCGGCGGAGATCGTAGAAATCGCCGGCGGAACGGTCCAGCAGACGCATCACGACGCTTTCGCCATAGAGCGTAGGCAGCGTGGAAACGCGCAGATCGACTTCGCGGCCCAGAATGCGCAGCTTGATGCGGCCATCCTGCGGTAGCCGGCGCTCCGCGATATTGAGTTTCGCCATCAGCTTGAGGCGCGAAATGATCGCGGCCTTGAGTTCGCGCGGCGGCTGTTCCTGATTGAAGAGCACGCCATCCACGCGGAAGCGAACGCGGAATTCTTTTTCGAACGGCTCGATATGTATGTCGCTCGCCCGCTTTTCGATGGCATGGGCGATCATCGTATTCACCAGACGGATGACCGGCGCTTCGCTCGCCATGTCGCGCAGGTGTTCGAGATCCTCTTCATCGCCCGTTGTGACGCCCACGGCCGCGCTCTGGCCTGCGCCTTCGCTGAAGTTACGATCGAGCGCATCGAGAATATCCTGTTCCGAAGCAAGCTGCGGCCGGACTTCGAGTTTCGAAAACGTCTGGACCGCGTTGATCGCTTCGAAATCGAGCGGATCGGCCATGGCGAGCGTGAGCACGCCCTCATCGACCGAAACCGGGAAGATAAGCGACTGGCGCAGAAAGCGCGGTGACAAGCCTTCCAGTTCGGGA
>DASZVV010000161.1:0-2371 GCA_035546955.1 Bryobacteraceae bacterium | reverse complement strand
AACGAGCAGCGGCGGGACATCGCGATGGTTTCTGAAATGAACACTGGCGTACATACCGGGAAAGAGTTTGCCATCCTTATTTGGAAGCTGGAGCTCGGTGAGCAAAGTACGGGCCGCGGGGTCGAGCGTGTTGGCGGTGCGGGTGACGTGGGCGCTGAACTCCTGGCCGGGACGGTCGGCGAACGTGACGGCGGCGGACATGCCGGGTTTCACGGTTGCCGCGATCGCCTGAGGGACCGAGGCGAAGATGCGCAGCGTTTCGAGCTGGGCGACGCGGAATATCTCGTTACCGTAGCCGGGACCTGTGGTGGTTGCGCTGGCGGGTTGGGCGGTGGGCGAAGTTCCCTGGCTGCCGCCCGTCGAGGAAATCAGAAAGCCGACATCCACGTTGCGAACGGTTACGACGCCATCGAACGGCGCGCGTACATTCTTGAAATCCTGCAGCGCGACAACGCGGTCGAGATTCGCTTTGGCCTGGTTCACGTTTTCCTGGCTTGCGGCTACATTGGATTGCTGGGCGGTAACCAGAGCATCAGAGGTCTTGGCATTCGATGCCTGCGAATCGTAATCCTGCTGGGAAACCGCGCCGCTCTTGACGAGTCCTTCGTAGCGGGTGAGAGTTGCTTTCGCCAGATCGCGCAGCGCTTCGCTCTGGATCAGGGACGCTTTCGCCATCCCCATCTGCTGATTCGCCTGGGCGAGAGCGGCGCGGGCCTGGGCGACCTGCTGATCGAGATCGGGCGCATCGAGCTCGGCGAGCAACTGGCCGGATTTGACGCGATCGCCGATATCGATGTAGCGTTTCCGGACGTAACCCGTGGCACGCGCATAGATGGACGCTTCGGAGAGCGCGGCGAGACTGCCGGGGAGAACGATTTCTACATCGGCGGGCGCGGGGCGGACTTCGGCGATGGTGACGATCGGGACGGAATTGCGGACTTCGCCGGCTGCGTTCGCCGCCGCCTGTTCGCGATCGCGGCGGGGGAGATAGCCGACCAGCCAGGCCGCGGCGACGACGATCGAGAGGCCGATTGCGATGGCGATAACCTTCGCCCGGGGGATATGGTGTTCGTGCGGCTCGGTGCCGGTCTGAGCTTCCGCTGTCTTGTGTTCAATCATTCGGACACCTGCGGCCGGTTATCGAGAATCAGCATTTCGTGCGATTCTTCTTCAATTACGCGGTCCTGATTCACCGGAGGTTTTTTTCTGAGAAAACTGTACACCATCGGGACAAAAAACAAAGTACTGAACGTGGCGAACATCAAGCCGCCAATCACGGCGCGCCCGAGCGGCGCGTTTTGTTCGCCGCCTTCGCCGAGGCCGAGCGCCATCGGCAGCATACCGATAATCATCGCGAGGGCCGTCATCAATACCGGGCGAATGCGCGTCACGCCGGCCGAGAGCGCGGCTTCGATGTGATCCTTTCCTTCGAAGCGCTCATCGTTGGCGAACGTTACTACCAGAATACTGTTGGCGGTGGCGACGCCGACGGCCATGATGGCGCCCATGAGCGAGGGAACGCTGATCGTCGTCTGGGTCGTGTAGAGCATCCAGAGGATTCCGGCGAACGCGCCCGGCAGCGCGGTGAGGATGATGAACGGGTCGAGCCACGACTGGAAATTCACCACCATGAGGAGATAGACGAGAAGGACGGCGAAGACAAGTCCGAAACTCAGGCGGCGGAAGGAGGAGGCCATGGTTTCCACCTGGCCGCGCAGAGAGACTTCAAGGCCCTTGGGCACATCTTTAGCGCTCGTATCGAGCACGCGCTGGATGTCGCGCGCGACGCCGCCGAGATCGCGGCGGTCGGTGTTGGCGTAGATATCGAATACCGGCTGCACGTTGTAGTGGTTCAGCAGGCCGGAGGTCACGGTACGCTTCGTGCTGCTCAGGAGATTTTCGAAAAGCTGCGGCTGGACGTTGCTGCCGGCGGCGCTGATGGGGGTCTGGCGGAGAGCGTCCATCGAGTCCATGCTGGTGGGCGGGGTCTGGACGGAGACGCCGTAGCTGACGCCATTCACGGGATTGAGCCACTGGGTGGGAGCGATCTGTCCGCTCGAGCTGAGGGAGATCAGCATGGCGTTAGCGACATCGCGCTGCGTCATGCCGGCCTGACCCGCTTTGTCGCGGTCGACGTTGAACTCGATGGCGGGCGCGTTCATTTCCTGGCGGATGTGGACGTCCACCGCGCCTGGGATTCCAAGGAGCCTGCTGTTGAGGAGCTTCGCGAGGCGGAACGCGGCATTCTGATCGCGGCCGGTGACCTGCACATCGATGGGAGAGGGAATGCCGAAATTCAGGATCTGGTTGGTGATATTGGCGGCCTGGAAGAAGAAGACTTCGTCGGGAAAGTTTTTATTCAGTACGGTGC
>DASZVV010000160.1:0-18421 GCA_035546955.1 Bryobacteraceae bacterium | reverse complement strand
CCCGCTGCTTGCCCATGCCACGATGGAGCCGCCGGTCGCTCTAGCGGAATATCGCGAGGGGAAGGTGACCGCCTGGGCGCCGACGCAGAATCCGCAGGCAGTGCAGGACACCGTCGCCAAAGCGATGAATCTGAAGCCGGAGGACGTGACCTGTCACGTGACGCTGCTCGGCGGCGGTTTTGGCCGCAAGTCGAAGCCGGATTACGTCGCTGAAGCTGCGCTCATTTCGAAGAAGACCGGAAAGCCGGTGAAAGTAGTCTGGTCGCGTGAAGACGACATTCGCTTCGATTACTACCACGCCGTCTCCGGCATGTATCACAAAGCGGCGATCGGCGCGAACGGTATGCCCACTGCGTGGCTGCAGCGGTCGGTCTTTCCGTCGATTTCGGCCATGAATGACGCCGCTTCGATGTACGGATTCGATGTCGAATACGGCATGGGGCTGAACGATCTGCCATTCGATATCCCGAATCACCGCGCGGAAAACGGCGCGGCCCAGACGCATATTCGCATCGGGTGGTTCCGCTCTGTCGCCAACATCTATCACGTGTTCGGCGCGTTGAGCTTTGCCGATGAGCTCGCGCACGCAGCGGGGCGCGATCCTCTCGAATACCAGCTCGCGCTGCTCGGACCGGGCAAGGTTCTGGACCTCAAATCACAGGGCGTGGCGAATTACTGGAACTACGGCGAGGATTACCAGAAGTATCCGTTCGATACGAAACGTCTGCGCCGCGTTCTCGAAATCGCCGGCGAGAAATCCGGATGGGGGAAACGGAAGCCCGGCAACGGCTGGGGCATTGGCGTCGCGGCGGCGCGAAGCTTTACGAGCTACGTCGCTTCTGTCGTTGAAGTAGAAGTCGATTCGAACGGTACGATTCGTATTCCGCGCGTGCATCAGGTAGTGGATGCCGGTCTGGTAGTAAATCCGGAGCGCGCACGGGCACAGTTCGAAGGTGCGGCGGTGATGGGCGCAAGTCTCGCGCTTTCCGGTGAGATCAGCGTGGCCGATGGACGTGTGCGCCAGTCGAACTTCCACGATTATCCGGTGGCCCGCATCAACCAGGCGCCGCGCCAGACCGATGTTCACATCGTCGATAGTGATGAGCTGCCTGGCGGCGTGGGCGAGCCTGGAGTTCCGCCAATCGCGCCGGCGTTCGCCAACGCGGTTTTCGCGGCAACCGGGAAGCGCATTCGCGAACTGCCGTTCTCGAAACAGAAGCTGGCTTAGGCAGCCGGTACCGGTTCGCGGCAGGGCTGCCGCTTCTCGGGGGCGGAAGACGGCAATTACCCCAGAGCCGCCAGCACGAGCTTCCGGGCTTCCGCGATAATTTCATCGAGATGCGCGGCGCTGATGAAGCTTTCGGCGTAGAGCTTGTAGATATCTTCGGTACCGGAAGGCCGGGCGGCAAACCAACCCTTCGCGGTCACGACTTTCAGCCCGCCGACGGGTTCGCCGCTCGCGGTTGTCTGACGGCTTTCGATAGGATGCCGGGCGAGTTCGGTTGCCTTCACATCGTTCGGTGACAACTGCTTCAGCCGCGCACGCAGCGCTGCATTCGCAGGTGTATCGACGCGTGCGTAGAAGAACTCGCCGTATTTCGCCGTGAGATCGCGATAATGTTCGCCCGGATCCTTACCGGTGACGGCCGTGATCTCGGCGGCCAGCAGCCCGAGGATGAGGCCGTCTTTATCAGTGGTCCAGACGCTCCCATCGCGCCGCAGGAAACTCGCGCCGGCACTCTCCTCCCCGCCGAAACAGCAGGAGCCGTCGAAAAGTCCATCGGCAAAAAACTTGAAGCCGACCGGCACTTCCATCAGCGTTCTGCCCAGACCCGCGGTGACGCGATCGATCATACTGCTGCTTACAAGAGTCTTCCCCACCTTGACGGTCGCGGACCATTGCGGCCGGTGCGTGACCAGATACTGAATCGCCGTTGCCAGATAGTGATTCGGATTCATCAGCCCGGCTCCCGGCGTGACGATGCCATGGCGGTCCGAATCGGGATCGCATCCCCAGGCAACCTGAAAATCGTCCTTTAGCTTCACAAGGCTCGCCATCGCGTAGGGACTGGAGCAATCCATCCGGATCTTGCCGTCGTGATCCACCGTCATGAAAGCGAAGCGCGGGTCGATCTGCTTATTGACCACCTGCAGTTTCAGCCCATAGCGCTCGGCCACCGGTTCCCAATACGCAAGAGAGGCGCCGCCCAACGGATCTACACCGAGCGAAACGCCGGCAGAGCGGATCGCCTCCATGTCGATGACATTGGCCAGATCTTCCACATAACCGGCGATGTAATCCTGCTCGTGCGTGCTCCCGCTTTTCAACGCCGCGTCATACGAGATACGGCGAATATCGCGATTCCCTGCCGCAAGGAACTCATTCGCGCGCTTCTGAATCACTCCGGTAACTTCCGGACCGGCGGGCCCACCGTTCGGCGGATTGTATTTGAAACCGCCGTCATTCGGCGGATTGTGCGACGGCGTGATGACAATACCGTCTGCAAGACCGGACTTCCTGCCGTGGTTGTATGCCAGGATCGCGCGCGAGACAGCCGGCGTGGGAGTAAAACCTCCGGCGGGCTGGATCATCACATCCACGCCGTTCGCCGCGAGCACCTCGAGCGCCGTCTTCTGGGCGGGCGCGGAGACTGCATGAGTATCCATACCCATGAATACCGGTCCGTCCGTATTCTGGCTTTTCCGGTATTCGCATATCGCCTGCGTGATGGCGAGAATATGCTGTTCGGTGAACGTCCCGTTGGTGGGCGTACCCCGATGTCCGCTGGTTCCAAAACTCACCAGTTGCGCGGGATTGCCGGCATCGGGCTTTTTCGAATAATAATCGCCGATTAGCTGATCCACATCGATCAGCAGACTGGATGGCGCAGGTTTTCCCGCAAGAGGAGAGAGAGGCATAGCTATTGTGCTCCACGAAGACTGATTACCGGAAAGTAGAGACCTTTGAGTTCACGCTTCCAGTAGTCGCCGGTTTTCCGGCGTTCGTCCCAGGAGGTGAAGTGATATTCGTAGATCGTCGCGCGTAGAAATTTCGGCTGTGCACCGCCGAACGGCGTCTGTTCGAAGAGGGCTTTCACCGGCTTCGAATCGCGCAGCAGCGAGACCATTGTGCGGATGAACCAGGGATTCTCGCGGGCGGCGCTCAGCGCCGCGAACCACATCTGCCAGTCGAGACGCGGCTGATAGGGTTCCACCCACGGCAACCGGCGGTTCACCGGACCGGGCTTGTAGCGGAATAAGTATGGCTGCCAGGTTTGGCCGTCGAGTGAAGCCTCTATCTGGATCTCCATCCGCCTCGTCGTCATAACGGCAAACAGGCCGTAATGATTGACGAGTCCGAACTGCGAAATTTGTTGCTCGATTTCAACGAGCGGTTCGGGAACCTTGCCGGCCATCCCCCAGAATTCCACCGCCGAAAGAAACGCCACGAGCGCCCAGATCACAGCAGTGACGGCGCGCAGCGGCGGCCGCAGCGAAGCCGGTTTCGTGGCGATCCTCCAGCGCGCGAACCAGGCGTCGTCGAACAGGAAAAGGCACAGAGCGATGGTGAGCAAATTGAAGAACGTGTAATTGCCAGTGAGAAAAATCAGCACCTGCAGCACGATAATTCCGCCGCCGGCAATCTGGCGCAGCCGCCGCGGGCCAAAGATGAGAAACGGTATCGCTAACTCGATGGCGAAAACGCAGACAACCGAAAATTGCTGGAACCATGCGGGCGCAAGATGGGCATACCAGGCGAGCGGCGTTGGCAGCGGCTGAGTCTCATAGTGGTACTGCAGCGCCGTGAGGTTGCGCCAGGTGGGATCGCCGCTGAGCAACTTCACCAGGCCCGATTCGAACATCAGACGGAACAGCAGCCAGCGGAACAGCCAGGTGCGTGCGCGGGTGGGTCGCAGGAAGATCGCGATGAATCCCGCCTCAACGAGCAGCCAGTCCCACTGAAACGCCATGAACTGCTGCCCGGCGTTCACCATCGAGAGATAGTAGACCCAAAGGATGGCGAAGATCGCGCGCTGCCATCGGCTGTGAGGCTTCGCCATCAGTGAAACCAGGGACAGAACGACGCCGCCCCAGGTAATCGAGAGAATCGTGATGTCGGAACTACCCCACCAGAAAATAGTGGGAAGGCGCCACATGCCGGCCGCTCCCAGTTGGCGATAGACCGCATCAAGGAAATCGCGCGCTGGCAGAATGCCTTCCGAACCGACGAGACCCCGTGCCTGCAGTGCGAACGAAAGGAAGGCAATCGCGTAGATCACGGCGAGAACGCGAGAGAAGAGATCGGATGCGGTATTCCAGGTGGACGGCCGGACCGGCACGCCCCAGGCAGCCCTCGTCACGCGCTCCGCGAAAGGGCGATGCGCCGCGATCCATCTGTAGCCAAACGACGCAAGCGCCGCAAAGCCGGGAATGAAGCGCATGCACCAGGGAAACCAGCGGCACCCGGGGATGCGATCGAGAAAGCGTCCGACGGCTTCCGCGCCGCTCCAGCGGCCATCCCGGGTAACGAACTGCACTGCCTTCCGGCAATCTTCCGCTGTCAGATCAGGGAACCGCCCGGAATCGACCGCTTCCTGGCAGGGAAGGTATTCGACGCTTTCGCCGGTCAGCGTGCGCCAAAAGCCGACCCACTCGATACAGAACGAGCAATTGCCGTCGTAGATCAGGGTTGGGCGGGATTCGGCGGCCAAGTCTCAGAACTACCACATTCAGCGGGCCAGCGTCGCCTCGGCATCCCGCGGGCGGACTTCACCTTCCGGTTTTGCGACCTGCTGCAGCCGTACCACGAGCAGCGTCTGGTCATCATGCGGGGGCATATCACCGAGGAACTTGCGTACATCGCCGAGAATGCCATCACAAACGCCGGCGGCGGAGTTCTTCCAGACGCGTTTCACGGATTCGACAATTCCGTCCTCGCCGAACTCAGCGCCTTCGGCATTCGTCGCTTCTGAAACACCGTCTGAAAAGATGACCAGCAGATCGCCGGGCTCGATATCGACTTCCGCCTGCCGGTACCGTGCGCCGGGCAGCACACCGAGCACCGGTCCCCCGCCCTGCTCGAGGCGCCAGACGTCAGCCCGGCCAAATCGTTCGCGCACCAGCACCGCGGGCAGGTGCCCCGCATTGATGTAACTGAGACGGTTGCCTTCCGGATTCAGATAGCACCAGAAAAGGCTGACGAAACGCTCGCGCGCCGTCTTCATGCAGAGCAGATGATTCAGGCGGTCGGCGGCATATTCGTGGTGAGTCGAGAGGCCCGTATCGCTCGAAGTGCGCACAGCGCCCTGCACCACCCCCATCAGCAGCGCCGCGGAAAGCCCCTTGCCGGAAACATCGCCCAGCACGATGGCGACGCCGCGATCGTCGGTTTCAAAAATGTCGTAGAGATCCCCGCCGACTTGCCTTGATGGAATGAATCGGGCGGCAAACTCGAGGTTGCTGGTGGGCACGCCATCGCGCGGGAACAGGTCGCTCTGCACGCGGCGGGCAAGCGCCAGTTCCTCCTCATATTGCTTCCCACTGATATAGCTGGGGAATCGGAGGCCAATCAGCACCACCGCCGCCAGCAGCGCAATGGCCGCCGTTGAGCCGACCGCGAGCGGTATCAAAAGCGGCGCGAAGCTGACGGAAATCCCTTTCAGGTAGATCGCGGTCTCGACGAGCGGACCTGGACCTCTGCCAGGACCGCGCGGCTGGAATCCTCCGGAAGCGCCTGCCGGCCGCGGTGGCTCCAGGGGTTCCTGCGGACGTTCCGGCACGACGGCAAAAGGGGGTGGAGCAGACTGAATGCCCGGGCCTTGACCGCGCATCTGGTCGGGCGGCGGGCCGCCGCGGCCGTTTCGTCCGAAGCCGCCCCGGCCCATCGGGCTGACGCTCAGCAGTACTTCGCCGCCCGAGGTCTGGCGGACGTCCTGATGCTGCTGGCCCCGCTGCACCATTTCATTCCGCAGCGATTCCGCCGTCCACCGCGGTGCTTCGCTCGGATTCCCCACGGAGGCTATGGTCTTCCCATCGGAGTTGAGGATGCGTATCCAGGCCACCGTCTGCGGAGAGTCCCGGAGGATTTCGTCGATCGCAGTTTTATAATCCGCCTCTTCGCGGGTTGTATTTCGCAGCAGGCGATTGATGCCCGTGACTTTGCGGTCGGCCTCAGCCTGAGCTTCCTGGCGAACCATGCCGCGCGAAACATAGCGGTAGGTGCCGACGGTCTGAACCAGCAGCAGCAGTCCCAGAATCAGGCCGAGCCCGATCGAAACCTTGACCCAGAAATACCCCGCCACCTTTTCCCGGCTCGCCATAAGGTCTTTGCTGCGCGGTTTTCCACTTCCCCGTCTGAACGCAGTTGACAGGTACAGCGTATCGCATGGCATTTGGGTTACGCTCAACGGCAACAATTGACAGCCGTTTACAACACGCGGGCGCAAATGCGATACACTCGGACCCATGCGAAAAATTTCGTTGGTCTTTCTTGCCGGATTGATCAGTATTGCTTTTGCTCAGGGACCCCCTCCGGGTGGCCGAGGTCCCGGGGGTGGGATGTGGCCTCCAAAAAACCTGAAGATCCTGAAGCCCGCCTCGCAAATGGACCTGATCCAGACGATGTTCGCCATTCGCGGCGCGCTGGGCGTCCGTTGCGACTTCTGCCATAACCCGCAGGACTATGCGAGCGATGAGAAACCCGAAAAGCTGATGGCCCGCCGGATGATCGAGATGGTGAACAACATCAACACGAACACGTTCAACGGCGATCAGAAAGTGGCATGCTGGACCTGCCATCGCGGCCAGGAAAAGCCGGAAGCACCTCCGCCGGTGCAGATGCCGGGACGCGGTCCTGGTGGTGGACGAGGCCCGGGCGGCGGTGGTCCCGGTGGCGGCGCCCCAGCCGGTCCTCCTCCCGCACAGTAGCTGAATCCGTTAACAGAGAAAGGCCCGCTCGCTCCGGTCTTCCGGCCAGCGCGCGGGCTTTTTTGTCTGTTCGGGATGGCAGAGTAGAATTCTGTTCATGCCCTTTTCGATTCGGCTGCGCCTCAGCATCATGATGTTTCTCAATTACGTGATCTGGGGCTCATGGTACGTCACCATCACCACCTACCTGACGAATACGCTGCATTTCACCGGCACACAGGCGGGCGCAGTGTTCGGAACTGCCTCCATCGCGGCCATCATTTCGCCGTTTTTCGTGGGCCTGGTTGCAGACCGTTTCTTCGCCACCGAAAAGGTCCTGGCCGCCCTGCATTTCCTGGGCGCGATTCTGCTCTATCTGGTGACTACGGCCACTTCGTTCCCTTCCGTCTATGGACTGATGCTTGTTTACTGCCTCTGCTATTTCCCCACGATCGCGCTCACCAATTCCCTGCTGCTCCAGCACGTGAAGAACGCGGGACAGGATTTCCCGCTGATCCGGGTCTTCGGGACGCTGGGCTGGATCGCGATCGGTTTGGTGATCGGATGGCTCGCGGTTGAAAAGACGACCGGACAGTTCCTGCTCGGCGCCGCGGTTTCGGTTGTGATGGGTCTGTTCAGCCTGGTGCTGCCGCATACGCCTCCGCCGGCCAGGGGCGAGCCGCTGAATGTGAAGAAGATCCTGGGACTTGACGCGCTCGTGATGCTGAAAGATAAATCATTCCTCGCGTTTGCGATCGCGTCCGTTCTCGCGTGCATTCCGCTGACGTTTTATTTTTCATTCACGAACAACTATCTGAATGACGTGCATGTGCAGGATGCCGCCGGCAAAATGACGCTGGGCCAGGCATCGGAAGTCATTATGATGCTGGTGATGCCGCTGGTCCTGCGGCGGATCACGGTCAAAGGAATTCTGGTGATGGGGCTGGGGGCGTGGGCAGTGCGATATGCGCTGCTGGCCTCCGGCAACGCAGGTCCGGGCGTCTGGATGTTTTACCTCGCCATCCTGCTCCATGGCGTCTGCTACGACTTTTTCTTTATGACCGGCCAGCTCTACACGGATCAGCAGGCGCCGCCGCACCTGCGAAGCGCGGCGCAGGGCCTCATTACGCTCCTGACTTATGGGATCGGCATGTACGCGGGCTCCATTCTTTCGGGTACCGCGCTGGACTTCTTCACCACCGGAACCGGAGAGAACGCCGTACGCGACTGGAAGCCGTTCTGGCTGAGTTCCGCGGCGGGGGCGGCGGTGATTCTGCTGATTGTGATCTTTATGTTCCGCAGCCGCGCGAAAATTCACACCGAAGCCGCGGCATGATCAGGCGCCCACGGCGGATCTGAGGACGATCCAGACTTTTTCGGTCACGGGCAATGAGATGCGGCGCGTCAGCACGTCGGCGGGAGATTCGGCGATGCGCTCGAGCAGAGTCCGATAGATCGCGATCAGCGCACGCAGCGCGCTGCGCGAATCCGGGTGAATCATGGCCGTCAGTGGGGCCGAATCCTCGTAGTAAGACCGTGCACGGGCGATCTCGAACTCCATCAGCCGGTCAAAGGCATCGCTCCGGCGTGAGCCGTTCAGATCCTTCAGTGTGACGCCGAACCGCGCGAGATCTTCCAGTGGCAAATAGGTACGCCCGAGACCAGCGTCTTCACGAATATCGCGGAGGATATTGGTGAGCTGAAACGCAATCCCGCATTTTTCGGCGAGAATCGGCGCTTCGGGTGAATCGAATCCGAAAATGTGAATCGTCGTGAGCCCGACAACCGACGCGACCCGGTAGCAATAACGATACAACTCGTCGAACGTCTCAATGGGCCGTGGATCGAGGTCGGATGCCACGCCTTCGATCATGTCGTAAAAATACTGATGCGGGATGCTATAGCGCGTCACCGCGTCCAGAAAGGCCGGCCACACGGGGCTTGCATCCGGACGTCCCGCGAGCGCCTCGGCGAGCGCGTCTCGCCAGCGGTCCATCGCGGATCGCGTGGCGCCGGGTTCGTCGCTGAGGTCATCGCAGAAACGCATGAACGCGTACATCGCGCACATCGCGTTCTTCTTTTCCGGCGGCAGCAGGACAAAAGAATAGTAGAAATTTTTCGCGCGGTTCCTGGCGACGGCGCGGCAATGCGTCTGGGATTCCGCGACCGAAATCATGCGGCGCGCGCGCCTGTGAACGCCGCGCGGACAAGCGTGCCGGCCAGCAAACGCACACGTTCCACTTTTGAGATCGAGGGCCTGCGCGAGAGCACGTTGTAATCCTGCCGGGCGATTTTCTCGAGGATACGCATACCGCCGCGGCTGAACAGATCCAGATCGACGGCTAGCCGGCGATTCACCATGCCGACGAGCGGCAGTCCCTTGACAAAGAGCCCGTGAGCGACATCTACCGCCTCGCGCATCAGACCCCGGAAGCGATCGTCGAACTGATGGGCAAACAGTTCTTCCACGGTGTAGTTGTGGTGCGCCAGCAGATCGAGCGGCAGATAGACACGGTCCTTCAACTGGTCGACCGTCACATCCTGCCAGAAGTTCGCGAGCTGCAGCGCGGTGCAGGTGGCGTCGGAAAGAGCCTGGCGTTCGGGGTCGGCATAGCCGCAGAGATACAACACCAGGCGGCCCACCGGATTCGCCGAGCCTTCGCAGTAATGAAAGACCTCATCCCAATTCCGGTACCGGGTGACGGTCTGATCCTGGATGAAGGCGCGAATCAGATCGTCGAACGGCTGGCGCGGGATAGAATACTTGTTCGCGGTTCCGCGAAGCGCCACGAATACGGGGTGCTGGACCTCGCCAGAATACATCCGTCCGACTTCCTCCGACCACCAGTGGAGCAGCCGCAGGCTCTCCGCGGGATCGCCGATTTCATCCGCCAGATCGTCCGACCATCGGCAATAGGCGTAGACGTTGTAAAAATCCTGATGGAGCTCGCGCGGCAGCAGAAAGCTGACCACGTGGAAATTTTCGTAGTGATGCGTGGCAAGCCAGCGCGTGTACTGCTCTGCCTCCGCCAGCGTCCACACGCGGGACATTGCTTCGGGGTTGCCGACAAAATCGCGCGGCAAGAGCGCCGTCATGGAATGATAGCGGTCTTGAACGCCGTTCCGCCTTCAGCCAGGCGGAACATGACGCGGGTCAGATTTTCGAGCGACTCTTCGGCTTCCACAAAGTCACGCGCGCGAATACCGCCGCTCGAAATAATATCGAGCGCTTCCTGCATCGAAGTCGGCGTGTGGTGGAAGCTCGCCTTGCAGGTGAGTTCGGAGTAATGCAGAAGATTCGTATCGAGATTGACGTTGGTACCGGAAGGCGGACCGCCGAAGAAGTTTACCGTGCCACCGCGGCGGAGCATTTCGACCGACATGTTCCACGTCTCAGGTTTGCCGACGGCTTCGATGACGATATCGGCTCCGCGGCCGTTGGTCAGCTCGCGGACGCGGGTAATCGGATTCGCGTCTTCCGTAGATACAATGCGGTCGGCACCAAGGCGAGCAACGCGCTCCAGCCGCTCGCGCGTACGTCCGATCGCAATCACGCGCGCGCCGCGCAGTTTCGAGAGCCGCACGAACATGGAGCCGATCGGGCCCGCCCCGATCACCACGACCGTGTCACCGGCCTTCATCTCCACGTCTTCCACGCCTTTGACGACACAGGCCAGCGGTTCGGCGAGCGCGGCGTCGCGGTAATCGAGATGCGGCGGAATCACGTAGGTATTCACGCGGACGATGCGCGCCGGAATCCGGATGTACTCGGCGTAGGCGCCGTTGTTAAAGAGAAGATCTTCGCACAGATTGACTCGTCCGCGGCTGCAATAGAAGCAGCGATGGCAAGGCGCCGAGTTGGCCGCCACAACACGCTGGCCGATTTCAAACCCTTTAACGCGTTCGCCAACCGCGATGACGTCGCCAGCCAGCTCATGCCCGAATAAGGCCGGCGGCACAATCATCCTCGCATGATAGCCGCGTCGATAGACTTTGACGTCCGTGCCGCACGTCAGTGCTGTGCGTACCCGTACAAGGAGATCGCCGGGACCGATTTCCGGAACCGGTACGCGCTCCATCTGAACGTGTTCTTTACCGTACAGTACAGCTGCGAGCATTGTGTCGTTTATTGCGCGCACGTTGCCAGCTCCTGTGGTCTAACAATGATCTTCAAAGGGTTCTCCCCCGGGAACTCACCCGGGTGTGTTGCCAACCGAAATGCAAATTCAATCTTATCAAGAGGTACGCGGTGGGAAATCAGGAGGTTCACCGGCAGGTCGCCGCTGAAAACCAGTCTGGCCGATTCCGCCTGTAACTCCACTGAAGCGCTGTAGGAGCCCAGAAGGGATCGTTCACCGACGCAAATGCTCGCACCGGAGAGCTCGATTCGTTCTTTATCGGACGTTTGCGCAAAAAGCATGATCTTTGCGCCCGGGCGGGTCGACCGTACTGCTTCTTCTACGAGCCCTTTCGCCGCTGTGGCGACGAATACCATGTCAGCGCCGCGGCCGCCGGTCAGTTGCTTCAGTTTTGCGGCAACGTCGTCCGTTCGCGGATCGAGCGCCCAGGCTGCGCCGCACTTCTTCGAAAGCTCCAGCCGCGAGGGAATCGTGTCTGTGGCAACGATGGCACAACCCTTCAGCTTCAATAGCATGGTGAAGATGAGGCCGATCGGGCCCTGACCCTGCACGAGGACCACATCGTTCGGCTGCGGATCACACTGCGCCACCGCCTTAACACAGGTGTTCACCGGTTCCACGAAAGCCGCCACTTCAAACGGAACCCCATCTGGAATCTTCTCCACGCCGCGCTCGACAATCCAGTCCATCACCCGCACATATTGGGAGAATCCGCCCCCGGCGGGCTCGAATCCGCCGGTGACGCCGACTTTCTTGTATACCGGGCATTGGGCGAAAAGTTTCCGCTCGCAATAGAAACACTTCCCGCACGGGATGTGGTGGAAGACGATCACCCGGTCACCCGGCTTATAGCGCGTGACATTCGCGCCGACAGCCGCAATCACACCAGCCGTTTCATGGCCAAAAATCCGTGGCGGCGCGAGCAGGTTGTATTCGATCTTTTTGAGATCCGTATGGCAGACGCCGCAAGCCTCGACCCGGATCAGAATTTCGCCCGGACCGATGGGGGGAATTTCGACCTGATCGACCGAAACGGTGCTGGAACCGCGATAGACCGCAGCGCGCATGTTGCCGGGAACGGTGGCGTTCATATATCAGAAATAGCAGGAAGCCAGGAAGCCCGCGAGCCGCTTTGCCGCCAGAGAACTGCGCCGCTGTAGTCGGATCAATTCAGGTAGGGCGTCCATCGGATGCGCCAGGGCGTATATCAACAAGCGTGGCACATCGAGGGTGCCGTTTGGCATAAAAAAAGCCTCAAAATCGATGAAAAATGTTTCATTTGCAACATCACTCACGGCCCGGACGCAGTAAAAAGGTACAGCCATTTCCTCTGCGGCGCGCGCTGCGGCGGCGGCTTCCATTTCTACTATGATGGCGCCCGATTCCCGAAGATTCGCCTTTTCCACCCTGGTCCGGGCAATATGTTGGCTGGTTCGGACGAGGCCCGATTTAACGGCCGGACCCGGGACGGTCAGAGCCGGCCACGTGCGGTCGCCATCGGTCACTCCAGTCGCCGCCACGATATCGGCTACGCCGAGCGAAGGATCAAGTGCCCCGGCCGTTCCAACACTCCAGACCGCATCGACGGTGCCCGCCCACCTCACGGCCGCCGTCGCGCGCTCCTGACCGATTCCATTGGCGATAGCAAGCATTTGCCGGCCGCGATGCGAGCCCGTTCGCGACCAGTGAACCGGCAGATTCCCAGGCCGCACATTCTGCCAGTGCGCAACCCAGGGCTCAACCTCCCGGCGGTCGGAGGCGATGAAGAGCGTCACGCCTGTTTTCCCTGGCCGAACCACTCGACCGCGTCGGCCAGGGCCTGGCGAGCGGGCCCGGGCGAGTATCCGAGTTCCCGGGCGGCTTTTTCGTGAGAAACCCACATTTTCTTTTTCGACATCCGGACGGCTTCGAGCGAAGCGCGCGGCGGCTTCCCGGTGATGGAGGCGATGCCTGTTCCGGCCGCGCCGGCGATCCACGCGACGAAGTAGGGGATCTGGACGGTCGGCGCTTTTCTTCCGCTGATCGCGGCCAGTTCCTCCAGGATTTGGCGCAGCGTCAGGTTTTCAGAACCCAGGATGTAGCGCTCGCCCGGCTTCCCGCGCTCGCATGCCAGCAACTGGCCCTCGGCGACGTCGCGGACATTCACGATATTCAGCCCGGTATCTACGAAGGCCGGCATGGCCCCCCGCAGAAAATCGACGACAATCTGCCCGGTAGGTGTTGGCTTGAAATCATGATCGCCCATAGGGGCTGTCGGATTGACGATCACGACGGGAAAGCCGTTAGCCGCGAACTCGAACGCCACCTGCTCGCCCATGAACTTCGAGCGCTTGTAGTGGCCGGCCATTTCCTCAATCGCACAGGGCTGCGATTCATCCCCAATGCCGCCCTCCGGAACACCGATGCACCCCACGGTGCTGGTATAAACGACGCGCTCCACACCCGCCTTCTGTGCGGCCTGCAGCATGTTGCGGACGCCCTCCACGTTCGAGCAGTACATCTCCCGGGGATCTTTCGACCAGAGGCGATAGTCCGCGGCTACGTGGAACACGAGCCCACATCCCGCGACCGCGCGAGCGAGCGACACCGGATCGCGAAGATCCCCGATAACGGTTTCGATGTCGAGTTCCGGAATCCGGCTGCCGGAGCGCACGAGCGCGCGGACGTGGTGCCCGCGTTCGGCGAGCAGGCGCGCGACATGCCAGCCCACGAATCCCGAGGCTCCCGTGACGAATGTCGGTTTCAAGCAGAGTTACCGGGAGGCTTCGGCGGCCCTCACGAATGTAGCAAGCGCCAGCAGAGGGAAGTAGAGCCGATAGTAATGGTAGTTGAGGTAGAAAACCTTGGGGAAGCCCGTACCGGTCGCGAGTTCTTCAAGCCAGGAGCCGTTTTCGCGCTGGGTCCGCAAAAGGTACTGGATGCCGTTCTGAACGCTGGAGCTGAAGATATCGCCCCCCGCGATCAGGCCCATGAGCGCCCACGCAGTCTGACTCGGCGTGCTCTCGGCCGGGACATAGGAGCTGCGGTCGTAGCTGGCGCAGCTTTCACCCCAGCCGCCATCGGCGTTCTGCAGCGAGCGGATCCATTCATTCGCGCGTTGAATGTGGGGTTCGTGCTCATCTTCGCCCATGGCGCGAAGTCCGCGCAGCGCGAAACAGGTTCCGTAGATGTAGGCAACGCCCCAGCGGCCATACCAGCTGCCGTCCGCTTCCTGTGCGCCGATCAGATATTCGATGGCGCGCTGGCAGGCGGGATGGCTTCGATCGTAGCCGTTCGCCGCCAGCGCTTCCAGAGCGCGGCCGGTGATATCGGCGCAGGTCGGGTCGAGCATCGCGTTGTGATCCGCGAAGGGCACGTGCTGGAGGATTTGCCAGTTGTTATCGACATCGAACGCCGCCCAGCCGCCGTCTTTTGACTGCATGGCGAGCAGCCAGTCGACCGCGCGCATCCGTGTCTCTTCCTGCGCGCGGCGGTCGGATGCCGGCAGGTACTGCAGAGCAAGCAGCACCATGGCGGTGTCGTCGATATCGGGATACCAGTCGTTGCGAAACTCGAATGCCCAGCCGGAAGGTTCAGTATCCGGCCGCTTCACGGACCAATCGCCCTTACGGCGGATTTCGCGGGTCTGCAGCCAGTCGGCGGCTTTGACCATGGTGGCGAGCTGGGCGGCACGGCTCATGGCGGACGGGCTCGCCGCGCGTGCTTCGCCGATGGCATACGCGCCGATCGCGGTATCCCACACCGGCGAGAAGCAGGGCTGGAAGAAAAGCGTTTTCCCGTCGTCCACCATCAGCCGGTCGAAATGACGGATGGCTTCCACGCGTACCGGATGATCTTTCGGATAGCCGAGAACGTCAAGCGCCATGACCGAATACTGCATGGGAGGATAAATGGCGCCCAATCCTTCGGAATGCTTCATGCGCTCGAGCATCCAGTGCTCACAGCGGCGAATCGCGTCGCGGCGGATACGAGCGAAGCCATAACGCTCCCACAGCTTGAAAATCCGGTCGGAGTGGATGAACGTATTGCGCCAGCTCAGCCAGGCGTCAGTGCTTTCAAATGTCACCGGCTTGCCCGGGATGAAGAGCTCGTCCAGAGTGAACCCGGCGGGTACCGGACGGTTCGGATCGTGCGCGTGAACGATGGCGAGCGAGACCACGATCGCGCGCGTCCAGGACGACATCTGGTAAAGCGTATTTCCGGGCAACAGCAGAATCTCCGGCGGGATGCTGGGCGTGCCTTCGCGGGGATACAGGCCGAAGAGGCTCAGGTTGACTTTCGTGTAGCTGTTGGCCGACTGGATGCCGCCGAGCGCGATGATGCAATCGCGCAGCTTTGACATCTGCGGGCCTTTGGGATCGATTCCCGCGAGCTTCAGAGCGAAATACGCTTTCACCGAAGCACTGATTTCGCTCGGGCCCTTCGCGTAAATCGGAAATCCACCATCGGCGTTTTGCTGGGATAGAATGCGCTGGGCGGCGCGCCCGATCTGCTCGCGATTGGGCGGATTCCATTTACCGTTCGCATCCGGCGCGTGCAGCCAGAGCTGGAAAAGGATGTAGTCGGATTCGAGCGTCGTATCCGCAGTCAGCAGCGCGCACCAGTAGCCGTCCGAATGCTGAAGCGAGAGGAGTTCGGCGGTTGCGCGGTCGATGGAGTTTCTCGACGCGGCGAGAAGGGCTTCGCTGACCTGTTGGGTGAGCGTGGTCATCGATCAATTGATACTGAGCAGAGGCGGTCGCTTGCTCGACAATTCCGGCGGCAGGGAGAACCGAACATCCTCTTCCACCATTTCCACTTCTTCCATCTGGCCGAAACCGTGATCCCGCAAAGCGTTGACGATATTCTCCACCAGATGCTCCGGAGCGGACGCGCCGGCCGTCACGCCTACGTTATTGACGCCGACGAGCCATTCCGGTTTCACTTCCGACCAGTCATTAACGAGATACGACTTCACCGAGTAATTCTGGCCGACTTCCACGAGACGCTTCGAGTTCGAACTGTTGGCCGAGCCCACCACGAGCAGCAGATCGCAGAACTGCGCCACGCCTTTTACCGCCATCTGGCGATTCTCCGTGGCGTAGCAGATATCCTGCGATTTCGGCCCGCGAATCAGCGGGAAACGCTCCTGAAGGCGCGCCATGATGTCTCTGGTTTCATCGAGACTCAGGGTGGTCTGCGTCAGATAAGTGACGCGAGTGGGATCCGGAAGCGCGAGCGCATCCACATCCTCGACCGACTCAACCAGAATCATCCGGTCCGGCGCCTCACCCAGCGTGCCGATCACCTCATCGTGATTTTTATGGCCGATCAGCACGATCGTATTGCCGTCCCGCGCGAACTTTACGGCTTCCAGATGGACTTTGGTCACCAGCGGGCAGGTAGCATCGATAATTTCGAGCTTGCGCTCTTTGGCTTCCATACGCACAGCCGGAGAGACGCCATGGGCGCTGAAAATCGCGCGGCCGCCTTCGGGGACCTCCGAAAGCTCTTCAACAAAAATGGCCCCCAGATCGCGGAGCTCATCAACTACGTGCTTGTTATGAACGATTTCCTTACGGACGTAAACCGGGGGGCCATAAAGATCGAGAGCAATTTTGACGACATCGATCGCCCGCACCACGCCGGCGCAAAAACCGCGCGGTTTGAGGAGATAGATCTTCTTCTCGCCCGTCGTATTGGGCGCGATCGGCTTGAGTGACGGCATGACAGCTCGCAGGTGGGTTGAAACACTAAGTATATCATCGGAAATTAACGATAAAGGTAAATCGGAGATCAGGATTGGAGGCCTTATGAAAGCATGGCGATTCAGTACGGCATTTGGGCTGGAAAATCTTGAAAGTATTGAGCTTCCTGACCCGGTACCAGGTCTCGGGCAAGCCGTTGTCCGGGTGCGGGCATGCTCGCTGAATTATCGCGACCTGGTAGTTTCGCGGGCGGGCTACGGCAAGGCGGTGAAACCGCCGCTCATCCCTCTATCCGATGGAGCCGGTGAAGTCATGGCAATCGGCGAAGGAGTTACGCGGGTCAAGCCCGGCGATCGGGTGGCCGCAATCTTCATGCAGGGCTGGATTGACGGCCCGCCGGACGATGCCGGCGCCGCGACGGCCCTCGGCGGCTCCATCAACGGCATGCTGGCGGAGCAGGTTTGCCTGAATGCAGAGGGATTAGTCCATTTTCCCGATCACCTGATCTTTGAAGAGGCCGCTTCCCTCCCGTGCGCTGCCGTCACCGCCTGGCATTCGCTGTTCGATTCCGGAGGGTTACGCCCCGGTCAGACCGTGCTCGTCCTTGGAAGTGGAGGGGTTTCCGTCTTTGCTCTCCAGTTCGCGAAACAGGCCGGGGCCCGCGTGATCGCCACCACGTCCGGCCGCGACGGAAAAGAGGACCGGCTTCGATCGCTCGGCGCCGATGCGGTGATCAACTACCGGACCACGCCCGGCTGGGACCGCGCCGCCCGCGACTTTACAGATGGTGCGGGCGTCGATCATGTCCTCGAAGTGGGAGGCGCCGGGACACTGCCGCTTTCGCTCAAATCCATCCGGCGCGGCGGCCACATCGCGGTGATTGGCGTACTGGCGGGCGGGGGCGAGATCGACCCGCGCTTCCTCTTTATCAAACAGGCGAGAGTGCACGGCATTTACGTCGGCTCGCGCCGGATGTTCGAAGACATGAACCGGGCGATCGCCGCCTCCCGGATGCGGCCGGTGGTTGACCGCATTTTCGACTTCGACGACGTGCGGGCCGCGTATGAATACCTGGAAAGCGGAGCGCATTTCGGCAAAGTCTGCATCCGTGTCTGATTCTACCCGCCCGGTGTGAAACCCGACAGACACCCGTGACGTAGAGTAGACAAGCGCGCGGCGTGTTGGCCTGCCGAATGCGCGATATACTGATGACAAGTAGGAGTCGGCCTGTATGCCTTCCTTTTTTGGGTCGGAATTGTTCGTGAAATCGCCGGCGTGGCGGCAGGGCACCGCGATGTTCGCGGTAACGCTCCTGCTCGTGCCCTCGCTGTTTGTCACTCCGGCGTTCGCGAAAGACAAGAAAAAAGATCCGGACGAGATCGGCAATCGCGACGTCGGCAAAGGCCTGAATTTCTACTCGATCGAGAAGGAAATCGCCATCGGCAAGCAGATGGCACAGGAAGTCGAACGGCAGGCGAAGATCGTCAATGACCCGGTGATCGCCGAATACGTGAATCGCGTCGGCCAGAACCTGGTTCGAAATTCGGATGCCAAGGTACCCTTCACCATCAAGGTAATCGACTCCGAAGAAATCAACGCGTTTGCTCTGCCCGGCGGCTTTTTCTTCGTGAATACGGGCGTGATCGCCAATGCCGATAACGAAGCCGAAATGGCCGGCGTGATGGCGCA
>DASZVV010000159.1:0-3931 GCA_035546955.1 Bryobacteraceae bacterium | reverse complement strand
CCACGGAAACCGGTTCAACCATCCGCCGAATCGGCCGCGTAAGCTGTTGTTGCATCGGCGTGAAATCGAAAAGCTGGCATCGGAGACCCGAGAGAAAGGCCTGTCGGTGGTGCCGACGCGGCTCTACATGAAAAACGGCAGGATAAAATGCGAGATAGCCGTTGCCCGGGGCAAAAAATTCCACGACAAGCGCGAAGCCGAACGCGAGCGCAGCGACCGTGAAGAAGCCCGCGAGGCAATCCGAAAGAGCAAGTCAGGTTTTTAGGGGGAGTCAGGACGTATGAAGCTGAAACTCGCGGGGCCGGATCGCTCCAGCCTGGAATGTGACGCGCTCATTTTGTTCGAGTTTGAGGGCGCCGCCCGCACGGATTTGCCCGCCGCGACCGGCGCGTTCCGGGAATCCGGCGAAATCACCGGAAAATTCCTGGAGTTCACGCTGCTGCACGACCTCGCCGGCTTCCAATCCCGGCGCGTGCTGCTGGCCGGTGCGGGAAAACGCGACAAGCTCGAGACTGCGACGTTCTGGAAAGTGGCCGCCGCGGCTGCGCGCCACCTCAAAGGCAAAGGCGTCAGGACTTTGGGAATCGCGCTCGAATCGGGCTTCGACTCCGCCGAGTACGTTTCGGCTGCCGCGCAGGCGGTCATCGAAGGGGTGTGGGAGCCGGACCAACTGAAAACCTCGTCCGATAAAGACGGCTCGCGGACCATTGACGAGCTGACGATTTCCGCCGGCGGCGATGCTTCGGCCCTCCAGGCTGCCCTTGCGGCCGGACAGGCCATTGGAGAAGCGGCCAATCTTACGCGAGATATCTCGGTGGAACCGCCGAACGTGCTGACGCCGCGCGCGCTAGCGGATCGGGCTCGAGCAATGGCCGAAGCCAACGGACTCGCCTGCGACGTGCTCGACACGGACCGGATGCGCCAACTCGGAATGGGAGCGCTTCTGGGAGTGGCGCAGGGGAGCGCGGAGCCGGGCGCGCTGATTGTCATCGAATACAAGCCGGAGAAGCCGGCAAAAGAGGCCGCTTCCGCCAAACTGGCCCTGATCGGCAAAGGCGTCACCTTCGATACGGGCGGTATTTCCATCAAACCCGCGCAGGACATGGAGAAGATGAAGTACGACATGTGCGGAGCGGCCGCGGTGATCGGTGCGATGCAGGCGATCGCGCGGCTGAAGCCTCCGGTTGCGGTGATGGGCGTCGTCCCCACCGTGGAAAACATGCCGGGCGGAAAAGCGCAGAGGCCGGGCGACATTGTCAAATCGCTTTCCGGAAAGACGATCGAGATTCTGAACACGGACGCGGAAGGCCGTCTGATCCTGGCGGACGCGATTACGTACGCGAAGCAACTGGGCGCGACCCACATGGTGGATGCCGCTACCCTGACGGGAGCCATCGTGGTGGCGCTGGGGCATCACTTCACCGGCGTCTTCACGAACAATGACGAGTTCCTTGCGCGCTGGGATGATGCGGCGAAGAAATCCGGCGAGAAGATGTGGCACATGCCGGTGAACGATCAGTACCGCGAGCAGCTGAAGACGGTTTACGCCGATGTGGGGAATATCGGCGGCCGCGACGGCGGAGCCTGCACGGCAGCCGCTTTCCTGCGGGAGTTCGTGGAAGACACGCCCTGGATCCACCTGGATATCGCAGGCACCGCGTGGCTCGACGATTCGAAGCCGTGGATGCCCAAAGGTCCCACGGCGATTCCCATCGCTACGTTCGTGCAGCTGGCGCAGGACTGGAAATAAAGATCCGGCGCTGGCAGTAAACCTGCTATCACCTCACCGCGAAAAGCTCCTGCGGACTTGCCAATTGGTCCGCAGGCTGACAAAATGGCCTCACCATGCAACTGAGCGTGCTCGGAATCATACTGGCCGGCGGTAAGGGCACCAGACTTTATCCGTTAACGAAGGAGCGCGCCAAACCGGCGGTTCCATTCGGAGGCAAATACCGGATCGTCGATTTTGTGCTGAGCAATTTCGTGAATTCCGGGATCATGTCGATCTACGTCCTGACGCAGTTCCGCAGCCAGAGCCTGCTGCAGCATCTGAGCGAAGGATGGCAGATGGGCGGGCTGCAGAAGAACCAATTCATTATTCCGGTGCCGGCGCAAATGCGCTCGCGTAATGAAACCTGGTATCAGGGGACATCCGACGCGATTCACCAGAACATGAATCTGATCGAGCAGGCGGCGCCCGATGTGGTGGCGATCTTCGGGGCGGATCACATTTACCGCATGAATATCAGCCACATGATCGATTTTCATCTCAAGATGAATGCGGTCTGCACGGTGGCGGCTATTCCGGTGGAAAAGCAGTACGCGAGCGAGTTCGGGGTGATTGAGACCGACAACGAGAACCGCATTCACGCCTTTCACGAGAAGAAAGCTGATGCCCCCACGATCCCCGGCCGCGACGGGCATGTTTTCGCCTCGATGGGAAATTACATTTTCGATACGAAGGCCCTGCTCGATATGCTGCACGCGGACGCCGCCGATCCGGCGAGCACCCACGATTTCGGCAAGGATATTCTGCCGGGCATGACGTCACGCGGCGAGGCGATCTACGCCTACGATTTCCAGACCAACCGCATTCCCGGCGAACCGGCCAACCAGCCCATTTACTGGCGGGATGTGGGAACAATCGACGCATATTGGGAAGCCAATATGGACCTGCGTGCGGTGAATCCGGCGCTGAACCTGTATAACCGCCGGTGGCCGCTGCGCACCGGCAGTTTCCCCGACCCTCCGGCGAAGTTCGCGTTCGACGAAGATGGGCGGCGGGGCGAGGCGATCGATTCCGTGGTTTCGGGCGGCTGCATTCTTTCCGGTGGACGCGTAAAGGGTTCGGTGGTGAGTCGCGGGGTTCGCGTACACACAGGCGCTTATGTGGAAGACAGCGTTCTGATGGACAACGTGGATATCGGACGGCATGCGAAAGTGAAGCGCGCGATTCTGGATAAAAACGTGCACGTCGCGCCCGGTGATACGATCGGCTTCGACGCCGAGCGTGACCGGCAGCGCGGCTTTACAGTGACGGCAAGTGGAATCACGGTGGTGGAAGGCGTGCGGTCGCGCGTTGAGATTTCGCGCCTGCTCGTTTAATAAACCACTTCGAAATCGAATCGATACCGGCGCTTGTAATTGCCGAAAAAGATGCCGTACTGCGGGTCGGCGATGTTCGCGTGCACGGCAAGCGCGTTGAAATGATTCGTCAGGTTGTAGCCCGTCACTGAAAGGCGTACCGTGTGGTCTTTCGAAACCCGGAAGTCACGCGAGAGCCGTGAATCGAGCGAGAAGAAATTCGGAAACCGGCTGCTGTTCGGGACACCGGCATAGTTCTGCCATTCATCCAGCATTGTGTAAGGGAATCCATTGCGGTACTCCACCGTCGGATAGAGGTGGAAGTTCTGGACCGGCAGCTTCACATGTCCCCACATCAGAAACCGATTGGGGAGATCCCCGGGAAGATTCGCGTATGTGCTCGGCCGGACAAGCGCCTCAGGATAATTGCCGACAAAGTTATCGAAGATATTCTGATTTCCTTCGGCGCGGCTGTGGACGTAAGACAAAACCATTTCCTGATCGTCCTTCCAGGCGAATCGACCCGTGACTTCGAGCTGCCGGTATCTGGATTCCCCGCTGCCATCGAGTACGTTCTGATTCGGAAAATCAGGCCGATCTGAGTGGAGGACGATGAGACCGACGGAGCGGTTGTCCGTGTAAACGGTCCGGAAGTGAAGCAAGCGGGTGAACGCGTGTTCCATCTGGGCGTTCCACGTCAACCCGCGGGGTGAAAAGGCGCCGGCCACGCGCTCACCATGCACGAGAAATGAACTGGGGCCGTTGACGGTGCCGATCACGTTAGTGATGTCTTCGACATCCGCCACACTGCCGTCCGGCGCGTAAGTGGTGATGACCTGATTTGGGT
>DASZVV010000158.1:0-17805 GCA_035546955.1 Bryobacteraceae bacterium | reverse complement strand
CGCAGCGGCGGATTTATACGCTGCGCGAGCTGAGCGACGGAATTCGCGCATCGCTCGAAGCACGCTTCACGAACATATGGGTTTCCGGAGAGATTTCAAGCTGCAAAATGGCGCCCAGCGGACATTGCTACTTCACGCTGAAGGACGCCGACGCGCAGATCAAGTGCGTCTGCTGGCGGCTTTCATGGATGCGGCTGAAGTTTAAGCCGAAGGATGGGATTGAGGTGCTCGTCCGCGGACGCATCGATATCTACGAACAGCGCAGCGAGTATCAGTTCGTGGTGGAGGTCATCGAGCCGCGCGGACATGGGGCTTTGCAGCTCGCGTTCGAGCAACTGCGCGACCGGCTGCGGGCCGAGGGGCTGTTCGAGGAGGCGCGTAAGCGTCCGCTGCCGCGTTTCCCGCGGCGCATCGGGATTGTGACGTCTCCCAAAGGCGCGGTGATTCGCGATTTCATCGAAGTGCTTTCGAAACGGTTTCCGGGTTTGCACGTTCGCCTGTTTCCGGCGCAGGTGCAGGGCGTAACGGCTGTCGAGGAAGTCTGCCGCGGCCTCTCCTTTTTCGGCGCGGGCGGATGGGCTCAGGTCATTGTACTGGCGCGTGGCGGGGGCTCGCTCGAAGATCTCTGGACGTTCAATGAAGAAGCAGTGGCGCGAGCCATAGCCGCGAGCCCCATTCCGGTTGTCTCCGCGATCGGGCATGAGACTGACGTCACGATCGCGGACTTCGTTGCCGATTTACGGGCTCCGACCCCTTCGGCGGCGGCCGCCATGATCATTTGCGAGCAGCGCGAACTGGTGGATCGCATTGCTTCGCGCGAAGCCAGGCTCGCGGAACTGATGCGCTATCGTTTCGCGATGCTGCACCGCCGTCTGCGCGATCAGACCGTGGACCATGCGGCATCTACGCTGCATCGCGCTATTGCGCGCCGCATGCAGCGGGTGGATGAGAATACGTCGCGGATATCCGCGGCGGCTCGCACGCGCCTCGCCGCGCACGAACGCCGCAGGCGGCAACTCGAGGAACGTCTTCGTTTCTTCGATCTCCGGCCGCGAGTCGCGCGCAGCCGCGAACGCCTGAATTTGCTCACGCATCGCGCCGAATCGCTCGCCCGCGAACGCATTTTGCAGCCGCGCCGCCGTCTCGAGACGGCGGAAACCAAACTCGGCCAGCTCAATCCGCGGTTGGTGCTGGCGCGCGGTTATGCGATTGTCCTGGATGATGCCGGTGCGATTGTTCGCAACGCTTTGGGAGCGAGGGCAGGGGACACGGTTAAGCTGATGTTCGCCGAAGACGCGGTGAAGGCGCGGGTCACCGAATCCCCTTCGGAGTAGTCGAAAACCGGTGTGCTAATCTCGCGGTCAATGGTCCCTCCGCGCGGTACATTTCTGGCGAAAGTCCGGGGCGGGTCCATTCAGTTCCCGCCGCCCCTGAAGGCCTTTTGCGCGGCCGAGGGATGGGATCTGTTCCGCGTGCTGCCAGGCGATTCCGACCGTCTGGTTCTGGAGCCTGTGCTCAAATCCGATCCGGATATTGAAGAGCCCGATCTGGTCGACGGCTTCTGCGCCAGCCTTTCCGCCGAAGGGCGTCTTTGGATTCCGGCCGCGCTGCGCGAGTCCGTTTCTCTGATGGAGCAGAACGTGATGATGCGTATTGAGGACGGAACGATTGGCGTCTACCTGAGGCGCGTTTTCGATACGCTTGGCTTTCGCCCCTGACTTCAGCGCAGCGTGATGCCCGCGCGATCCGTGATCCGGCCGATCTCGGCAAAGCCCGCGGACCGCATCGCGGGCGCCGCCGATCCCGGTGCGGCGGCTAACAATGGACCGTTTGTCTGCGGATCAAGCAGCGCGGCGAGTCGGTAGACCGGTACTTCATGCCGGAGTTCCACCCGCGATGTGACGTACTCGTAGTTATTCCGCAGTCGGGCTGACTCAGCGATTTCGCGCGGTGGCGCGGCGGCGAAGGGCAGCAGCGGGATGGCATCGCGTGAGAGCAAGGCTCCCAGGGGAGCCTCCAGCATCTCGGCAAGATGGCCGAACAGGCCGAATCCGGTGACGTCCGTGCACGCCGTGGCATATTGCCGAGCCGCGGGCGCCGCGGCGATGCGCGCGGGGATGAGCATCGTTTCCATCGCGCCGGCGAGTGCGGCGTCATCGCACAATCCGCGGCGGTATCCGGCGAGACAAAGGCCCGTCCCGATGGATTTCGAAAGAAACAGACGGTCGCCCAGTTTGGCGCCGGTCTTACGCAGCGGTGCGCCATCGAGAGTTCCGATCGCCGAAAGCCCGGCCATCGCTTCGCTGCCGGAAACGGTATGGCCACCGCTGATTGCGACGCCTTCCTGCTCGCAGGCTTCGGCGATGCCCGCCATGACCGCTTCACCATGTTCGAGCGGACGTGTACGATCCACGATCAGGGTCACGAGCGCCCAGCGCGGAATGCCGCCCGATGCGTAGATGTCGCTGAGGGAATGGAGTGCGGCGATACGGCCGGCATCGAAGAGGCTGAGTCCGGGGAGATAAATCAGATCGTTCGAAAACAGCAGATTCGCACTCTGCGGCTGCACAATAGCCGCGTCTTCGGGCCGGGAGAAAAAAGAGGAAGCCGCACCGCAGAGCACCTGTTCGAGCGCTTCGCCCGACAGCTTGCCATGGCAGCCGCCGCCGGCAAACATCTGCTCGGGAAGCAGACGAAGATTTTTGAGATCCGGCCGGCGCGTCACTTTTCCAATCATAGCGGCCGTTCCAAAAATCAAAAGCGGCGAGGCCCGCCCATGCCGGAGGGCACCCCGCCGCCTTTGTCTGCCCCATTACAGATCCTGCGAAAAGCTTACTTCGCAGGCGTAGCGGCAACCGACTTCTTCGTCGTTGTCGACTTCGTCTTGCCGTGCTTCTTCACAACTTTCTTGTCCGTCTTCGTTGTGCTGGCCGTCTTCGCGGCCGGAGCCGGCGTGGTCTGCGCGGCGAAGGAAGCGCCCACCAGGGCCAGGGTCATCGCGATGCCCGAGAGGGCGGAAATGGTCTTTTTCATGGTGATATTTGTCCCTTTGTACTGGAAGCGTTTCGTTTTATTCGCTTCTGTCTATAGAGACGTTTGGGATTATGAACCGGGCCTGAACGCGATGTTAATTAGTCTTCATCGGGGCGCGGAGCTGTTTTGGCGAATGAGAAAATTCGCCCGTACTCACAAGCGGTCCGGCGCAAATCAGGCGGCGCGTTCGGCGAGCACTTCGATACAACTCACGCAGAATGCGGGCAGGTCGTCGGGCTTGCGCGACGTGACGATGTTTCCGTCGCGCACTACTTCGGAGTCTTCCCACAGCGCGCCGGCGTTCACCACGTCGTCCTTGATGGCGAAGAACGAAGTCGCACGTTTGCCGCGCAGCACGTCCGCCGAGCAGAGAACCCACGGACCGTGGCAGATCGCGGCCACCAGTTTTCCCTGTTTGTGAAAATCTTTCACGAGCTGAATGGGCGCGACGTGCCGGCGAATGAAATCCGGCGCAAATCCACCGGGCGCGATGATTCCGTCGAAATCGGCCGCTTTCGCCTCTTCCCAGCTCATATCGGCTTTGCACGGATAGCCAAGCTTGCTCGGATATGTATGGCCGGCCACCGCTCCCAGCGTCACCACGTGAGCGCCTGCTTCACGGAGACGGAAAAGCGGATACCAGATCTCCATTTCCTGATACTGCTGGTCCACGAGAATCGCGATTCGGCTGTTCTTCAGATTCATAGGTCTTAGCGGAAGCCTTCAGCTTCGATCTGTTTGATTTTGTTGACGCGCCGGACGTGCCGCTCCGCGCCCGAGAATTTAGCGTTGAGAAACGCACGCACCAGATCGGCGGCGAGCGATGCCCCCACCACGCGCGCTCCCAGGCAAATCACGTTCGCATCGTCATCTTCCACGGACTGATGCGCCGAAAAAGTGTCATGACAAGTGCCGCCACGCACACCGCGGAACTTGTTCGCTGCGACGCAGGCGCCAATGCCGCTGCCGCAGATCAGAACGGCACGGTCGGCGCGACCGCTTTGGAGCGCGTTCGCGATATCCCGGGCGGTGTCAGGGTAGTCGACAGGTTCAGTCGAGCACGTTCCGAGGTCCGTGGTCTCGTGACCCATCGCGCGCACCACGGCGATGATTCCCTCTTTGAGCGGAAACCCCGCATGGTCGGATGCAACGGCAACTTTCATTCGAGGTTATTTTAGCGAACGCGGGCCTATATTCCGGCAGCCTGCAGGAATCGCTCCGCAATCTCCGGGCTCGGCGCGACGATGTAAGGCTGCTTGCGAACGTTCCAGACGGGCTCTTTCCGGTCCATCCCCCACACGGTCATTCCGGCTTCCAATGCTACGACCTGCGGCGGAATGAGATCCAGATCTTCGCCTGCGCCGAAGTTTGCGTAGACATCCTGCCCGCCGAAAACGGAGAGCAGCACGTTGCCGCCTGCATTCCCGGCGCCTGTCGAAGCCGCGACGAGGCCGCTGCTATAAACGGCGATTGCGCGGCGCCGCCCTTCTTCGTCCATCTTGCTGCCGATCGGCACGCAGGCCACGTAGCCGCGTGTCTGCGGAACCGCGGAGCGGCGGACGCGCCGGGGCTTCGTGAGGGCGAAACCTTTCTTCTGGCGATAGTCGCTGCGCTGTACGAGGGCTCCCTGTCCGCGAATGGCGAACACCAGGCGTCCGACGCAATTTTCGGATTCGGCCAGCGGCAGGTAGACCTCGGGCTGAAAGATCACGCCGATCTGCGGGATTCCGTTTTCGACATAATGCGCCATGATCGAATACGACGTGCCTCCCGCCGCGAAATGATTGGTACCGTCAATCGGATCCGCCCCGGCGATTCTGGCGCTGCGCGCGCCGGTGACGCCGGACTCTTCGAGATGGAACGAAATCCCGGGGTCGATCGGCGGAAGCTGCTTCTGGAACACGGAGAGAATGGCGGCGTCCGATTGCTGGTCGGCCGTCGTCACCAGCTCTTTCTCGTCTTTGTAGCTCGCTTCGACCTTGCCGGCTATCCGGGTCGCGATCACCTCGCGCCCGCCGGACAGCACCGCTGTCACCAGAACATCCGCAATCCGATTGAGGTCCGCCACGCGTATTTCATGCTAACGTATTGCAAAAATGGATTCGCGGCGCGTGTTCGTGACGGGCGGAACGGGCTATATCGGCCAGCGCCTGATTCGCGTACTCTGCGCGCGCGGGCATCGGGTGGATGGCGTCGTTCGCCCGGGGTCGGAGAAAAAGCTGCCTTCGGGCTGCACGCCGGTAATCGGAAACGTACTCGATGGGGCTTCGTACGCCTCGCACGTGTCGCCGGAACATACGTTCGTGCAACTGGTGGGCGTGGCGCATCCGAGTCCGGCGAAGGCGCGGCAGTTTGTGGAAATCGACGAACGCTCGGCGATGGAGGCGATCCGCGTGGCGCGGGAGGCGGGCGTGCGGCACTTCGTTTACGTCAGCGTTGCCCATCCTGCCCCGGCGATGCATGCGTACGTTGCGGTGCGCTCGCGTTGCGAAGAAAAGATTTGGGCCGCGGGGCTGAGCACCACGATCCTGCGGCCGTGGTATGTCCTGGGCCCGGGACACAACTGGCCGCGGCTTCTCATTCCGATGTATTGGCTTGCCGAACGGATTCCGGTTACACGCGAAGGCGCCCGCCGCCTGGGGCTGGTGACGATCGGGCAGATGGTGGCTGCGCTGGTGCGCGCGGTAGAGAATCCGATGGCTGGAATGGAGATTCTGGATGTGCCGAGGATTCGCGAGGCTTGAGTTTGGCGGCGCGGTGGCTGTGGCGACTCTGAGACTATAGTCTTTGCGGGACGCCCGTTTGTTACAAGCAAGTCGTGTAAACGTGACATGGTAGGATCAACAACGGGTTGCGCTCACAGGCCCCGAAATAAGGAGAAATTGAAGGATGAAACTGGCGAAAGCAGCGCTGCTTCTCACTCTCGCGTCAGCCGGGCTCCCGGCTCAGACCAATATCGGCGAACAGAAGCCGGAGGCGAGTCTGCCCTTCAATATGACCTCGGTCGCCACCTTCGACCTTCCCTGGAGGATCGCCTTCCTGCCGGATGGGCGGATGCTCATCACCGAAAAAGTCGGCCCTGTCTGGCTGGTGACGCAGAAAGGGGAAAAGATCAAAGTAGAAGGCACTCCGGAGGTTTACTATCAGGGCCAAAGCGGCATGCATGGCATCTTCCTCTCGCCGCATTACTCCTCGGACAAGATGGTGTATCTCACCTACGCAGCGCCGGGTGACTACGGCGGCGGACTTGCTCTCGCGCGGGCGAAACTGGCTCTGACGGCCACTTCGGCCAAACTGGAGAATTTGGAAGTGCTCTGGCGCCAGTTGCCCACCGGCAAAGGCGGTCAGGAAGGCGCGCAGATCGCTTTCGCGCCGGATGGTAAATCCCTGTTCCTTACGGTGGGCGATCGCCAGCGCTTTACACCCGCGCAGGATCCCAATCAGCCGGAGGGCAAAGTCCTTCACTTCACGCTCGATGGCAAGGCCGCACCGGATAACCCGAACTATGGCAAGACGGGCGCGGCCAGCATTCCGCTGATTGACCCGCCCAGCGATACCGAAGCCGCGAAAACCGCGAAGGTGGTCAGCACGTACACCTTTCCGGGTAAGAACGAGACCCCGTCGCTCACGTGGGCCGAGGGCATCCGCACGCCGTATGGTCTTGCGTTTTCGCCCAGCGGCGAATTGTGGGAGGTTGAGCATGGACCGCGCGGCGGCGATGAGCTCAATCTGATCCAGAAGGGTAAGAATTACGGATGGCCGTTGGTTTCCTACGGGATGAACTACAACGGCGTGCCGATTCCGAGCCCGGACACCCGGCCGGATCTCACCAAGCCCGTGCTCTACTGGGTGCCGGTGATCGCTCCGGGCAATCTGATGTTCTATCGCGGAACCAAGACTTTCCCTCAGTGGAACGGCAGTGGATTCGTCAGTGGCATGGCCACGAAATCCCTCAGCCGCTTCACGTTTGACGGCCATGGCGGAGCGAAGCCAGCCGAGCGCTGGGACGTAGGCCACCGCATCCGTGACGTGGAAGAAGGTCCCGATGGTTCGCTGTGGATGCTGGAAGACGCCAATCCCGGCGCGCTGTTCCACGTAACGCCGAAATGATTTCGCGGATCTCAGCGGTAGCCGTCGTTGTTGCGATTGCAGTAAGCAGCGCGGTGGCTGCTGAGCCGTCTCTCATCGGTGTGTGGCAGCTGGATGATGCGCAGTCGGGCCTTGCCGGCCTGTATATCTTCACGCCCACGCACTACAGCATGATGGCAGCTGCGAAGGGCCGCAAAGATCTCGCCGACACCAGCAAAGCCACCGCGGATGAACTTCAGGCGATGTGGGGGCCGATGCTGGCGAATACGGGAACGTACGAGATCTCCGGCGATCTGATCACGATCCATCCCGTTGCCGCGAAGTTTCCGGTCGTCATGAAACCCGGCAACACTGAGGTCTACCGTTTCCACGTCGAAGGCAATACTTTGACGCTTCAGCAGGTGCGGAATGCGCGAGGAATTGCGATCGAATCGGGTGCGGTCCGTAGGCTGGTTCGGGTGGAGTGACCGGCATCCGCCGTCCGCCGCCGGAAATGCGCTACGATCTTACTTGGAGCGTTCCTGCGAAGCAGGTGGAGGCCCCATCATTTTTGATCCAACACTCAAGAATGAGGGAGTTGGCCCAGGGGCGTCTGTGCGCTGGTCCCTGTCGGCTTAACGCCGATGGATGGCCCCTAATGGCGCCCGGTTGACTCCCACCCTTTACAAAAGGGGGTCAAAAAAGCGGGCGGAAACGGCCGAGTGGTGCGCTCCAAACACACCCATCGCTGAATCGGGAAATTAATCGAAGAAAATCAGGCTTCGGGAGCCGCCGGCGGCGGTTCCTCCGGCAGGAAGCGAATGCTGCTGGCCGCGATTTTTCCGTTGCGGTCCATGCCTAACTCGTAAGCGATGCGCTTTCCGGGAACGAGTTCCGTTGCATCGCCATCCTGCAGGCGCGAGACGTGGAAGAAGATGTCTTTCCCGCCTGAGTCCGGACGCAGGAAACCGAAACCCTTCTCGCCGAAGTAAGTCATGATCGCGCCGGTCTGGGGTTCCTGCATTCCCTCTTCGAGGCTCTCGCCGCCTGAGGCGGAGGGGGCGGAATGGGGACGGCCGGACTTGTCACCTACCCCCTGCTTCAGCAGCGCGAGATCCTCGTCTGTCAGTTCGCCCGCGGGAGCGCTGGTCTCCGTGGGCATTTTGAGATTGGGATTCTTCTTCTGCGCTTCTTCAAAGAGGCGTCGCTGTCTGGCGTTCAAATCGGGAGGTCCTCTGGGTTACTGATGAGTGGCGGATGGTCAAACTCAGGCTTTCGCTTTGGTGACACGCTTCTTCGGCTTTTCGGCTGCCGCTTCACCTTCCGCGCCTGCTGCGGCGGCGTCGGGAGCCGATTTCGCCTTGCGCGCGCGGGCGCGTTTCTCGGCCGGAGGCTGGCGGTCGCTCTTCTTGAGATTCGTCAGCACCATGGAAGTGACGAACTTCTTCTCGCCGTGGTCGTCGAACTTGATCACGATGCGTTCTTCGGTGTGCGAAATCACGGTACCGAGACCAAACGTCTGATGTTCGACCTGAGCGCCCTGGTTGTAGCTGGCCATATTTTGAGGGATCGTTCCTTTGGTGTGCCGGCCTGCCGCGAAGTCGTCCGCGGAGTAAGGCTATGCTCTTATATTACCACAATCGTCTTATGCCCATTTTAGATGCCATACGAGCCTGGCTGACCGGGGAAGCCGTTCCTTTCCGTGAAGTCCACCACGAACCTACCCGAACGTCCGAAGAGTCCGCCCGGGCGCGGGGCGAGGACATTCGTGTGGGAGGCAAAGCCCTGCTCATCAAAGTGGATTCCGAGTTCCGTCTCTTCGTCCTGAGCGCTGCCCGAAAACTCGATTCCGCGGCGATTAAGGCCCATTTTCACGCCCGGAAAACCCGCTTTGCCACTGCCGACGAACTTCGCGAATTCACTGGACTCCTCCCGGGCTCGGTTCCGCCTTTCGGGCCGCCCATCCTGCCTTTCCCGCTGTTCGTGGATCCTTCAGTCTTCGAGAATGACCGCATCGCCTTCAACGCAGGTTCGCTCACCGATTCGATTATTCTGAGCACAGCCGATTACAGACGCCTCGCGGTCCACGAAGTCTTCCCGTTTTCGTCAGAAGGATGACTTATTGCGACGCGCCCGTGGCTGCCGGTCCAGTTTGCTTCGCAGGCCGCATCGGTTCCGCGAGCGAGATATCTTTGTGGTCCTTTTCGTTATTTCCCCGCAGCAGGATTCGTACGTAGACCGTCTGCCGGCCGAAGTCTGTCGCTTCCTTCGTACCTGGCATGTAAATATCGATATGGCCGCCCTGTACCTTTGTTCCTGTATCGGTTACGGTGTAAATGCCCGAATAGACCCCGGCGCCCGTTACCCGGATCAGCGATCCGAGCGGCAGTACGGACGGATCCGCCGCCACAATACCTTCGTGCGTGGAGGTCCCTTTGGCTGTGACACCCGACACAGAATAGCCCGTTGCAACGAGTTTCATCAGCCGGTGGCGTTTGGTACGCGGGGGTGGCTGAGTGGATTTCGCCGCTGCGGGGATCTGAACCTTCGCCGAAGTTGGGCGGGTTTGCCCCATACAGGTCAATGACATACCGGCCAACGCAAGCATCGCCAACAGTCTCACGACACGTGTAATGCAAATAGGCTGCCTTTATGAGATATCTACGTTCATGCTGCCGCGGGGACAGTGAAATAGAACGTAGAGCCCCTGTTGGGGGCGGATTCAACCCAGATTCGCCCGCCAGCACGCTCGATCGCCCGCTGGCATATGGCCAGGCCCATCCCGGTGCCTGAATAGTCGGCCGCTCCATGAAGTCTCTTGAAGACTCCGAAGATCTGGTCGTGGAATTTCGGCTCAATCCCGATCCCGTTATCCCGCACGGAAAACAGCCAGTCGTTCCCCCGGCGTTCGGCCGCGACCGCGATCTCCGGCACTGCATCCGTCCGGTATCGAAGCGCGTTGGCGATCAGGTTCAGAAAAATCTGTTCGAGCTGAAATTCGTAGATACGCACTTTGGGCAGAGTGCCGCATTCGATCTTTGCCCCGTTGGCTTCGATCGCGGCCGCCAGATTCTGCAGAGTACGCGAGAAGATGGCTGCCGTGTCCACCTCCTCAGCCGGCGCCGCCAGGGTGGAAACGTGGGTGTAGGTCCGCAGATTGCGCAGCAGATTCTCCATCCGCTTTGCGCCGAGCACTGTATAGCCGATGTATTCGTCGCCCGTGGCTCCCAGTTGTCCGGCGAATTTTCTCCGCAGCAACTCGCTGTAAATCGCCACCATGCGCAACGGTTCCTGCAGATCGTGTGACGCCGACCAGGCGAAGTGCTGCAGATCGGCATTCGCGCGTTCGAGCGCGCGGTTCGCCCGCTGCAGTTCCTGCTCCTGCCGAACTCGCGCCGTCACATCCCGCGCCACTTTGGATGCTCCGACGATCCGGCCATTGGCATCGCGCAGCGGCGAGATCGTGAGCGACACGTTGATCCGCCGGCCATCCTTTCGAAGCCGCACCGTCTCGAAATGCTCCACGCGCTCACCGCGCTTCATCCGCGTGATGATGTGCGGTTCCTCCTGCAGCCGGTCCGGTGGAATCAGCATCTCAATCTGTTGGCCGACCGCCTCATCCGCCGAGTAACCGAATACGTGCTCCGCGCCCCGATTCCAGCTGAGAATCCGCCCATTCAGGTTTTTGCTGACAATCGCATCCTCTGACGATTCCACGATGGACGCCAGGAGATTCGCGTTCTGTTCCGCGCGCCGGCGCTCGCCCACGTTGCGGAAATAGCAGACCACGCCCAGACCCCCGTCCGCGAGGGGAATGCGATCCACGCGCCACTCGAAGTACTCCTTCAGTCCGCTGTCCCGGCGCCGCTCGCCGCGCTCGCGCGCCGCCCAAGCCTCGCCCGTTTCGACAGTATGGTGGAAGATTGCGAGAATCTCATCGGCGTACCGTTCCTGCCACACGTGGCGGATGACCTCGCTCAAATCCCGCCCAATCAGGCCACCGGGAATTTCGCCGAATGCGGCGATCGCCACCTTGTTCGCCTCGCGAACCCGGAAGTTGCTGTCCGCAATGAAGATGCCCATGGGAATCTGGGTCAGCAGCGTTTCGAATTGCCGCACCTGCCGTTTGAGGGTTTCTTCGCGGTCCGCACACAGCCGCGACATCCGGACGTGGGTCGCGACGCGCGCCATCAGTTCGCGATTGCTGAACGGGCGCACAAGGTAATCATCCGCCTCGATTTCCTCCTGCACGTTCGATGTCAGAAGAACCAGCGGAATTCCCGGCTGCGCACCACTGCCGCGAAGCACTTCCCGAAGCTGATCCAGGTCTGGAATGCCTGCGTCCGCGAGTACGAGATCGACTGTGCGATCAGGTACGATATCTAACGCCGTCGCGCCATCGCAAACTCTTCGGACGGCATATCCCTTACGGCGAAGCACTTGTCCCAAAGCGGCACACCGGCTGGCATCGCTGTCCGCCAGAAGGATAACGCCTGTGTTTCGTTCGTCCTGCGCGCGTTCCGCGGGCGGGAATGGCAAATTTCTCCGATTTACTGCGCTCATGAAGCTTACGGCGGACTACGCAGGTATGCCGCCAACCCGATTGTAAGCCTCGGGTTTCCCCGAGGTCTACTTGCCTGAGACCTCGTTCTGTATGGCCTCCAACTCACGGCCGGCCTCGGCCAGCTTTCCCTGGCCTGCCAACTCGCGATAGCGTTCCAGATGCTGGCGGATGCTTTCGATGCGCGGATTGCCGGTCTTGAGCGCCGTTGCCGCGCCCGAGGCAGCCTTCGCTCCCGCCTGTGCCACTACCTCATTTGGGACGGCAGGGGCGCCCGCTGAAACGCCGTTGATCTTCGCCAGCGCCTCCTCATAGGTATCGGCGTAGATGAGTTGATTGCCGAGCACAAGAACGACTTTCTTGAGCTGTGGCATGCGGGCCTCTGTGGCCTGCAGATAGATTGGCGATATGTAGAGGAACGTATTGCCGATCGGCAGTACCAGCGTCTGGCCTTTGAGCACCTGCGAACCCTGGGCGTTCCAGAGCGTCAGATCTTTCGAAATATTCTCATCCTGATTGATGCGCGCGTTGATCTGCATCGGCCCCAGAATTAATTCCTGCTTCGAAAGCTCCATCACCACAATCTGGCCGAGGTGAGCGCCATCGCAGCGCGCCAGCATGACTCCGATCAGATTCTCTTTGGTGGCCGGCGTGAACGTCGTCATCAGCAGAAATTCCGGCTCGGTTTCACCGGGCAACGTGGCATAGACGTATGACGGGCTCACCGGCTGTGGTTCCGCGTTCTGCCCGCTCGAATATTTCGAGAGATCCCAGAGATCTTCGTTGTTGTAGAACGCCTGCGGATTCGTCATGTGATAGACGCGGTACATGTCCGACTGCACCCGGAACATCTCCTCCGGATACCGCGTGTGTACACGCAGCGCCGCGGGCATCTTCGAGGCGTCTTCAAAGAGAGCAGGGAACAAATTGCGGTAGGCGCCGATGATCGGATCGGAAGGATCGAACACGTACAGATGCGTTTCGCCGCTATAGGCGTCGACCGTCGCCTTCACCGAGTTGCGGATGTAATTGATGCCGTCATAGGCGGAAACTTCGCGCGAAGAAGGCCAGGAGTCGGAAAGGGAATAGGCGTCGGCGATCCACACCTCGCGGCCCTCGGGCGTGATCACGAGATACGGATCATCGCCCCAGCGAAGATACGGCGCCAGGGTTTCCAGACGTTCGCGAATCCGCCGGTGAATCATCATGCGCGAGTGGTCCGTCAGATAGCTGGTGAGAAGAATGGTGGAGTCGCCGTAGTGCAGCGCTGCCGCCGCCCGCATCAGGAATGAGGAGACCGGAAAGCCGCCCTTGCCGTCGTAGCGGTTAAAGGCGTTATCGGCACCCTGCGGATAGTTGAACTCCTGCTGCGCGGTATCCACGAACACGGGTTCCTGCTGCATCTCGCCGTAATACAACTCCGGCCGCGTCAGCTTCAGGCTGGGAGTGGAAATGGCGGGCGGCATATCTTTGATGAGATAGACCGGCTGGCCCTCTGGCGTAATCTTCGCCACTTCCGCCATCACCAGGCCATAGCCGTGCGTGAAGATCAGATGCGGATTGATCCAGCTCGATTGCGAACCTGGCAGCTGCGTGATATCGAGCTCGCGGGGCGAAAGCAAGACCTGGCGCTTCCGCCCGTCGATCACATAGCGATCCACATCCGGCGGCTCATGGAACGCGTAATAAGGGCGTAGTGCCTGCATCTGTGTGATCGTGTCATGGAAAGGTTTCCAGTCCCACAGCCGCACGTTATCGAGCAAATCGCGATTCTTCGCGATATCGATCGAAGCGTTCGGGTCAGTCTGTACTTCCACTTCGTGGATGTTATGTGCCAGCCCGTAGGCTTCCCGGGTTGCCTCGATGTGGTTTTCGATGTAGGGACGTTCCAGCGAGATTTCATTCGGCTTTACGTAAACCGAACTGGCGATCGGCGGCACAATCCAGAGCAGCACAAGCGAGGCCCCCACGACGGAGGCGGCGGACAGCCAGCGTTTCGCCGCAACGAGGGCCGCGCCGACGCAGAACGCCGCAATCGCTACCCAATTGAGCGGCAGCACGAAATGATCGTCGGTATAGTCGATGCCCGTGAGAAACCGATGCTGGTTCCACACCATGGCGAAACGATCCAGGTAGTAGCGGACGGCAATCGCCAGCAGAAAAAAGGCCGCCGCAAAGCGCAGAAACTTCGATTCGAGCCCGCCCTCCAGTTTCAGAAACGAAAGATCGGCCTGCCCCTGCTTCAGATCCGGAATCGTGAACCGGAGTTGCCACCCGCGCGCAACCAGGAGATAGACCACGATCGCCAGAATCACGAGTGCGAAAACGTAGCCGCGCAAATCGCTCCAGAACGGCAGGTCGAAGAGATAAAAGGAAGCCGATTTCCCAAAAATCGAATCGTGATACATCCGGAAATCCGTGAGCGAACGGCTTCCGACGAACCGCATGACCGTCGTGCTGTCAAGGCTTGCTTCCGCCATCAGGGCGGAAAGCCCCAACAGCACGAGCGCCGCCACCCTTGAGTACACGGGATAATCGCTCGTTCTTCCGCCTGCGAAACGAACCGCGCGCGCATGCGTGACCAGCAGCACGATCCACGCGAGGATCGCGCCTGCCAGTTCCGGCATGGTGGACCATGCATATAAATCGAGCCAGGTATTCACCTGGCCCATTTCCTTCCACCACGAATAATCGATCAGTCTTGAGGCGCCCCAACCCGCTCCGAGGAGGGCGGCAACAACGACTGCTCCCACAACGATGAGGGCCGTACGCCTATGGCTGTCTCTGCCGCCCGTGATCACTCTCTCTTCCATACGACCGCCCCCGCCACAATCGTGGCCACCGGGCCGCCCCGGAATTTCCTGCCGCTGAAAGGAGAGTTGCGGCTTCTCGAAAGCGAATGGCTGACGTCGAATGTCCATTCGGTCGTCAGATCGAAGACGGTTACATCGCCTGGCGCCCCGGGCGCGAGACGGCCGCGGGTCATCCGCAGAACGCCGGCCGGCCCGGTGGTAAACAGTTCCACCATCCGGCTCACGGTAATGTGTCCCGGATGAACGAGTTCGGAAAGCGTCAGCCCGACAGCCGTTTCGAGCCCGGTGATTCCGAACGGGCAGCGCTCGAACTCCTGCATTTTTTCATCGCCCGGATGCGGCGCATGATCGGTGGCGATCGCATCGATCGTGCCGTCTTTGAGACCTTCGATCACGGCATCCACATCTTCCTGGCGGCGCAGCGGCGGCTTCATCTTGTAATTGCTGTCGTAGGTGCAAAGCTCGCGATCGGTGATTGCGAAGTGATGCGGGGTGACCTCAGAGGTGACCGTGATCCCGCGGCTTTTCGCAAAGGCCACCATCGCGGCGGAGCGCTTCGTCGAAAGATGCGCCACGTGGTAGGACGCACCCGTCAGTTCGGCGAGCAGGAGGTCCCGCGCCACCATCACGTCTTCCGAGGCCGAGGGAATCCCGCGCAGCCCGAGGCGAACCGATTCCGGCCCTTCATGCATATCGCCGCCTGAACTGAGATTCAGGTCTTCGCAATGATCGATGACGGGAATATTCAGCGTTCGTGCCAGTTCCATCGCGCGGCGCATGACCCGTGCATTCATCACGGGGCGGCCGTCGTCAGAAATCGCGACAATGCCGGCTTCATGCATCGAGCCGATTGCCGCCAGTTCCTCGCCCTTGCTGCCCTTCGTAATCGCGCCGATGGGAAACACGTTGACCGGCGCTACTTCACGCGCGCGCTGCACAATGTAGCTGGTCACCATTGCGCTGTCATTCACCGGCTGAGTGTTAGGCATGCAGCAGATAGTGGTGAAGCCTCCCGCCGCCGCGGCCTTCGAGCCCGTTTCAATCGTCTCTGCGTGCTCAATGCCCGGCTCGCGCAGATGTACGTGCATATCGATGAAACCGGGCGCCACGATTGCGCCCTTCGCATCGAACACGGGCACGCCATCGGCCTTCAGCGATGCGCCAACCTTCTCCACCTGTCCATCGCGGATCAGGACATCCGCCACGGCGTCAAACTTCGACGCCGGATCGACCACGCGTCCGCCACGAATCAACAGCGTCTTCATGCGAATATCCGCTCCAGCACCGCCATCCTCACCGCCACGCCGTTTTCCACCTGATTCAGAATTGCCGAACGCTGGCTGTCCGCCACGTCCGAGCTGAGCTCGCGACCTCGATTGATCGGTCCCGGATGCATCACGATCGCCTCCGGCTTCGCCAGCGCGAGATGCTCGAGCTGCAGGCCGAAGAACCGGAAGTATTCTCCGGCCGCCATGGGCGCTTCGTGCTGGCGTTCGAGCTGCACGCGCAGCATCATGATGACGTCCACGTCGCGAATCGCTTCCTTCATGTCGTACGCGATGCGCACGCCCGGCGCGAGCGACGCGAGTTCCAGCGGTACAAGCGAGGGCGGCCCGCACAGCACAATATCGGCGCCGAACTTCGAAAGCAGATGAATATCGGATCGAGCGACGCGGCTGTGCGCGATATCGCCAATGATGGCAACCCGCAGATCCTCGAGCGATTTGCGGCGGTCAAGAATTGTAAGCGCGTCCAGCAGCCCCTGCGTGGGATGTTCGTGCGTACCGTCACCCGCGTTGACGATCGGAATTTTCAGATGCCGTGCGAGAAAATGCGGGGCGCCGGAAGCTGCGTGTCGCATCACGACCGCGTTGGGCCGCATCGCGACAAGCGTGTTGAGCGTATCCACGAGCGATTCGCCCTTCGACACGCTCGACCCCTGGGCCGCAATCGAAATCGTCTCCGCGCCGAGGCGCCGCGCCGCGATTTCGAAGCTCACGCGCGTTCGCGTGGAAGCCTCGAAGAAAAGATTGACGATGGTTTTCCCGCGCAGTGTTTCGAAACGGCGGTAGGTCTCATTCGGAGGTGGCTGGAAAGCGCGCGCCCTCTCGAGAATCGCCTCAATTTCTTTGCGGTCCAGGCTCTCCAGATCGAGCAGTCCCGCGGGACGAGGCGATGACGAGGGTTGTGATGGCATTTGTCGGAATATCGTTTGTCAGGCGGCCGCAGGAGCACACTCGCAGAGCAGTACTTTCTCTGTGGCGTCGATTTCCTGAAACTTCACTTCTATGATCTCAGTGTCACTTGTCTGAACTGTGCGGCCGACGTACTGCGCTTCGATCGGCAACTCGCGATGTCCGCGGTCGATCAGAACCAGCAACTGCACAATCGCCGGACGGCCATGGTCAAAGAGCGCGTCGAGCGCCGCCCGCACCGTGCGCCCTGTGTAAAGGACGTCATCCATCAGAATGATCTGCAGCCCTTCGACCGAGAAATCGATCTGCTTGTCGTTGAGCTGCGGCTTGAAACCGATTGTGGTCAGGTCGTCACGATAAAGATTGATGTCGAGAATTCCGACAGGAATTTTGCGCTTTTCGAGCGCTTCAATTTTGGAGGCGAGCCGCTGCGCGAGCGGAACGCCGCGGCGGCGGATGCCGATAAACGCCAGCTTTTCGAGATCTTTCGTCTTCTCCAGGATTTCGTGCGCGAGCCGAACCATGGTTCTGTCGATCTCAGACGCGCTCATGAGCTGCGATTTCACCTGGGTAAGTGCCATCGAAGGGATTGTAGCGCATCACTCCAAAAGGCCTGCGGCAACGAGCCACGACGGTGGATCAGTGGACCGCCATACGATGGCGCAATGGCGGTCCTCCAGTACTTTTTTTCGGCTGCGGCCCGAGTTGTCGTATGCGCGCTTCGTGGACAATCTTCAGAGCTGGATCCAGATCCGAAAGGCTGCGTTCGTATCTGCGGCGCCCATCAGGAGCTGGCACGTCGTGCCCGACTCTCTGGATATTCCGCTCGGGCGTGTCGAGGCAGACATAAACCAGATAGACGATGAAGCCCCGTCCGCGCGCCACGCGCATGGTTTCGAGAATGCTGCTGCTCGAGAGAGTCGTTTCGATGGCGAAACTGATGCGGCGATCCAGGATTCGCGCGTCCGGGTGATCCGTTTACTCCCGTCCCGCTTTCGCCCAACTGCCAAACGGCAGACGCAATTCGAGCACTCTCTCCCGCTCTCTTTCCTCCGTGAGACTTCGCAGGCGGCCGCGCAGCAGATCCGCGAGCGATACCATTCCCGCCAACTCACCCGTCTCAGGCTCCACCACC
>DASZVV010000157.1:0-7138 GCA_035546955.1 Bryobacteraceae bacterium | reverse complement strand
GAGGCGGCGCGATAGAACGCTTCCGCGCCAGGCAACTCCGCGGCGCACGTCGCAATCCGGACGATGTCGTTCCCGAGAAGCCGATCGTATTCTTCGGGCCGGGGATCGCGCCGCCCGGCGGCAGAATGGCAGCCGACTTTGTCTTCCGCGAAGTATGGCCCATACAAATGGACTCCGGCGATCCGCGCACCGTCATCCAACGTCCAGGAGTTGCGCACCTCTTCACATGCCGCGATCATCCGGCTGATCTGATCCGGCGAGCCAGTCGTGGTGGTCGGGAAGATCGTGGTGGTGCCGTGCCGCAGATGCGCGCGATTCGCGGTCCGGACGCGTTCGGGCGTTCCGTCCATATAATCGGCGCCGGCGCCGCCGTGCACATGCAGATCGACAAATCCGGGTGCGAGATACGGTTCGCCGGAACGAGGCGCTGACGTCGCGTCAACAGATTCGATGCGTCCGTCTGAAAATGTCAGTGATCCCCAGGCAACGCGATCCGGAAGTATCAGGTTTCCTTCGAGGCGGGAGTGCGCGCGCACCATCTCAGTATAGGGATTCACGCTATCCTGAAATCCGAAGTGAAGACCGACCCCAAGCCGCCACGCCTCTTTCTTATCGACAGTTTTGGCTTTATCTTCCGGGCGTTTCATGCGCGCGCCCGCACCGGCGCGCCGCCCATGCGCACCACAACAGGCATTTCGACCGAGGCTACGTTCATCTTTAACAACATGCTGCGGAAGCTCACCCGCACGTATGAGCCGGCGTACATGGCGGCGGTCTTCGAGAGTCTCGGCAAGACGCACCGCGAGACGGAGTATGCCGACTATAAAGCGAATCGCGCGGAGACACCCGATGATCTGCTGCAGCAGATCCCCTGGGTGCGCCGGCTGATTGAGGCACTGCGGATTCCCATTGTCGAGTGGGAAGGCTTTGAAGCGGACGACGTCATCGGCACACTCAGCCGCAAAGCGGCGGCTGCGGGATTCGATGTGGTTGTCGTCTCCAGCGACAAAGATCTGATGCAGCTCGTCACCGATCGCGTCCACATGATGAATCCGGCCAAGGATGATACGTGGTACGACCCCGAAAAGGTGCGCGAGTTCATGGGCGTTGAACCGAAGCAGGTCGCCGACCTGCTCGCACTCAAGGGCGATGCGGTCGACAACATCCCAGGTGCGCCTGGCATTGGCGACAAGGGCGCGAAGGATCTCATTGCGCAGTTCGGTTCTGTGGAAGCCGCTCTCGACCGCGCTTCGGAAGTGACGAAGAAGATGTATCGTGAGAGCCTGCAGAACAACCGTGAGCGCATCGAGCTCAGCAAGCGGCTCGCAACCATCGACTGCAATGTACCGATCGAATTCGAGGCCGCCAAGTTCGCGATGCAGGAACCGGACCCTGCGCTGCTCAAGCCTCTGCTGAAAGAGCTCGAATTTTTCAGCCACCTGAAGGAGTACACCGAATCGCTCGGACCTTCGGAAGACAATCGGCCGCGCGATTTCGCAACGCTTGCGACCGCGGACGATACCGCTGCGTGGCTGGCTGCACGGCCCGCGGAGAAGACTCTTTCGTTCTCCTTCAGCAGCGATTGCGGCGAAATCGGCATGAGCTGGAAGGAAGGCGAAGCGCGGGCAGTGCCCGTAAGCCGTGTGAGCGAACTACGCGCGGTGCTGGAAAATCCGGAGATTCCGAAGTCCACTGCCGATCTGAAAAACTTCCAGCGCACACTACTCGGTCTTCAGATCGAGCCGCAGGGATTTGGCGACGATCCTTCGCTCTATTCGTTTCTGCTCGATGCCGACCCCGGCAGTTGCAGTCTGGAATCGATGATCGAACGGCGGCTCGAGCTCAAACCCGGCCCGCGCGCCGACGAACGCGCCTGCTTCACCCATGAGTTGAGCGAACTGCTTCGGCCCGAGATCCTGCGCCGTGAATCGATGCTGCCGCTCTATCGAGATATCGAACTGCCGCTCGCCGGAGTTCTGGCGCGCATGGAATATACCGGCATCCGCGTGAATTCCGCGGCGCTCGAAAGCCTGTCAGCGATGCTCGAGGCGCAGATCGGCGCGCTGACAGCCGATATCCACCAGGCTGCCGGACGCGAATTCAACATCGCTTCGCCGCAGCAATTAGCGAAGGTGCTCTTCGAAGAGCTCGGCATCCCGATTCCGGTTCGCTATGGCAAAGGTAAGGTCCCGTCGACCGCGGCCGATGTGCTCGAGGCGCTCGCGCCGGACCACGCAATCGTCCGCCAGGTCCTCGAATACCGCCAGCTCACCAAGCTCAAGGGCACGTATGCGGACGCGCTTCCCCTGCTGATCGATCCGATCACCGGCCGCATCCACACCAGCTTCAGCCAGACCGGCGCGGCGACGGGACGCCTTTCCTCTTCGAACCCGAACCTCCAGAACATCCCGATCCGGACTGAGCTTGGCCGCCAGATTCGCGCGGCATTCGTGCCTCGGGAAGACTGGACGCTGATTGTCGCCGATTATTCCCAGATTGAACTGCGGCTGCTCGCCCATATGTCCGAAGATCCGGTTCTGTCAGATGCGTTCCAGCGCGGAGAGGATATCCACACCCGGACCGCGGCGGAAGTGATGGGCGTGCCGCCGATGATGGTGACGAAGGAGGCGCGGAACGCCGCCAAAGCGGTGAATTTCGGGATCGTTTACGGGATCAGCGGTTTTGGACTGGCGGCGAACCTGGGAATTCCGCGCAAGGAAGCCGAAGCTTACATCCGCAGCTATTTCGAACGTTATGCCGGCGTGAAAAGGTTCATCGATTCGACGGTGGCGGCAACCCGGGAGACCGGAGTCGCGAAAACGCTGTTCGGGCGCGAGCGGCCCATTCCCGACATCAACAGCCGGAACTCGACTGCCCGCGGGTTTGCCGAGCGCACGGCGATGAATACGCCGATCCAGGGGACCGCCGCCGACCTGATCAAGCTCGCGATGGTGCGGATCGGCCGGAAACTGCGCGACCGCCATTCGAAGCTGCTCTTACAGGTTCATGACGAACTGGTGCTGGAGGCGCCGCCCGAGGAACTGGAGGAGGTGAAAGAGCTGGTGAAGACAGAGATGGAGGGAGTGATGAAACTCAACGTCCCGCTGGTCGCCGATATCGGTACCGGCGACAACTGGCGGGACGCGAAGTGATTCGAAAAAACGAACCCAATCCGGGGCGTTATGCGTTGAACGAGCTGCCGCAGCCGCAGGTGGATTTCACGTTTGGATTGTTGAACTTAAACCCAGAGCCTTCAAGGGTTTCGACGTAATCCACTTCAGCGCCATCGAGATAGAGCAGGCTGGCCTGATCCACGAAAACCTTGAGCCCCTCATAGTTATAGGTTTTATCCAGCATGCCCGGGGCGTTCTCGAAGGCCATCGAATAGCTGAAACCGGAGCAGCCTCCGCCGACCACCGAAATGCGCAGTCCGGCTGGCTTCGGCTCCTGCGTGTCGAGAATTTCCCGGACCTTATTGACGGCTGTGTCTGTCAGATTGACCATGTGAATGCGCTTCTCCCGCTGAAATTTTCCGAACCTTCATTATATCAGGATGCGCGGGAAACGACTCCGGATTCATGCGGCCTGAGCGGCGACACTGGCGCAGGAGTGGCCCGGACTCACGGTAGAAACGGCGCCAAAATCATCCCGTCACGGGAGGCGCGGCTCCGGAAAAACCTGCTATCTTCAGGTAGCGCCCCGTCCAGCGCATCTTCCCGGGGCCCTGGAGCATCGTTTATGGCGAAACCAGAGTATCGGGTGATCCGTCTGACTGCAATGTATGGCGACCGCGTCCGGAACGCTCAGTTTCCCCGTAATCGGCAGTAAGACTGCAAACAGGACCAGAGTGGATTACGAAAACACTCCGGAAGGAGCACTCGTTCGCCGTGCCCAGAACGGCGATGAATCCGCATTTCAGGAAATCGTCGAGCGCTATCAATCCAAAGTTTTTTCGATCATCCACGGCATCGTGCGTCAGCGGAACGACGTCGAAGATATCGCCCAGCAGGTTTTCACCAAGATCTATTTTTCGATGCGGAATTTCGATTTCCGCAGTTCTCTCATCACGTGGGTTTACAAGATCACGGTGAATGAGTGCTTTGATTATCTCCGCAAAAAGAAGGTCCGCAAGCTCGTCTATGAAAGCGACATGAGCGAGGACGAAGCGCGCCGGGTGGAGAATTCGGAGAACGGATCCGGCCGCGGCGTTCGGGCCGATACGACACTCGCCCGCCGGGACTATGTGATAAAACTTTTGGAGCGGGTTTCAGGCGAAGAACGCGATCTTCTGATGCTGAAAGAAGTGGAAGGCTATTCAGTCGAAGAGATGGCGCGACGTCTGAACATGAATGAGAATACAATTAAGGTCAAGCTGTTTCGCGCCCGCCAGAAGCTGGTGAAAGCGTCGCAGCGGCTCGAACGGGCGCCGTCGAGAGCTGAGTAAAAATATGCACGACCCTGTGGTGAACGAACTCGAAGATTATCTTGCCGGCAAGGCGTCGCCGGCCATCCGCGGGCACCTGGCGTCCTGCCAGGAATGCCGCTCGGAGGTCGAGTCGATCGCCGAAGTTTCGGGGCTGCTGGGAGTTCTCCGTTCGGATGAGGAGACCTCGCTTCAGCCGTCTCCGTTCTTCTACACCCGCGTAGCTGCGGGGATTGTGGAGCACCAGAACACCGGACACTGGGGACTGCTCGCGCCCGGCGCGGCGTTCTTCCGGCGTGTGGCTTTTGCCTCACTCCTATTGCTGGCCGGTCTCGGAAGCTACCTTGTGATGCGGGAAGGCGATGTGGTTCCCGCCACCGATGCGGTGACGATCATCGCCCAGCACGATTCCACGGCTGATCATGCCGCGAGCGCGGACCGCGACGTCATGCTCGTGACTCTGGCGAGTTACGGGGAATAACGTCAGCCATGTCCAGCGTCACACTGCCGCGGCCAGCCGAGCGCGTGGCGCTCTTTTCACTGATTCTGGTATTTCTCTGCGGCGCAGTGGCGGGGGCTCTGGTGCTCAGCCTGACTCGCGGCGGGCCATCACACACCGCGCGCCCGACCACGGCGGAACTCTCCTCCATGTCAGTGGCCGAGATGAAGACGAATCTCAATCTGACGGACGATCAAACCCGCCAGTTAACGTCGATTCTTGACGATTTTTCGCACTATTACGACAATCTGCTGGCGGATGGCAACAGCCGGATTCTGGAAATCCTCAATCCTGAGCAGAAAAAGCGATTCGCCGAAATGCTGGAGCACCGCCGGAAGTGAGTCTGGCTCACCCGGTACTCTCCGCTCTCCTCTGGGCCGTTTTATTGTGAGAAACTGGACGGCGATGCGAAATTTTACTTACTCCTTACTGCTGGCGACCCTTGTGCTCGGGCTGGCAGGATGCTCATCCGACGCACCGAATCCATCGGACGAAGCTCGCGTCGTTCCCGCCGGCGAAAAGGCAACCGCCGGCCATCTGACCTACAGCGTGCTCGACTCGCAGATTCTGACGGAGGCCGGTGACGGGGACTCGCCGCGCGTGCCCATAGACCGTTTCATTGTGGTCCAGATAGCCGTAAACAATACTGGAAACAGCGATGCATCCATTCCGGCCGTTACGCTGGAGGGCGATTCGGGCAACACATATAACGAACTGACGGATGGTACGGGAATCCCGAATTTTCTGGGAGTGCTGCGGCATGTCGGCCCCGGCCAGACGACGCGCGGCACCCTTGCATTCGACGCGCCCGCGGCTCATTACCGCCTGCGTTTCGCGGACGAGAACGACGGCAATGAAATTCTGGCGGATCTGCCGCTGACCTACACCCACGAAAAAATCAATAACTCGATTATCCCGACGACGGATCCGGACCTCACCGGCGCCGGCAATGCCAGCGGCGCCACCGCTCCCGCGTCAGCGCCGGCAACAAAATAGCTTACCCATGCTTAATTTCCGGATCACCGCCCCCGCCGCCTGCTGCATTCTGGCGGCGGGCTGGTGCTTCGCCGGATCCGCTTTTGCCCAGGCCAAACCTGAGCTGAAGCTGGTCAATCCGGTGGCTGCGCAATACGAAGACGGTCCGCCGCTGGGCAGCATGCGGCTGCGCCCGGGTGAGGTGGTTTATTTTTCTTTCGTGGTGGAGAATTACGCGCGGTCGGCCGAGCGCAAAGTCGATATCACGGGGCATATTCAGGTATTCGATCCGCGCGGCATCCCAGTTGCCCCGGCGGATGAGATCCCGATGGTCACCAACCTGAGCGAAGAAGATAAGGACTGGAAACCCAAACTGCGGTCCGCGATTTCACTTCCGCCGATTGCGCCGCCGGGAACCTACAGGATCAAATTCGATGCAACCGATAACGAGTCGCATCAGTCCGCTTCCGGCGAAGCGACATTCGACGTGGAGGCGAAGATCGTGGGGCCCGCGTCCACCCTCACTATCCGCGATCTGAGTTTCTACCGGAACCAGGATGACACCACTCCCCTGATCACACCGGCTTATCATGTGGGCGACACGATCTGGGTCCGGTTCTACATGGTCGGCTACAAGACCGGAGAACAGAACTCCATCGACTGTTCGTATGACGTGGAGCTTCTCGGGCCCGACGGCGCTTCCATCATGAAAAAGGAAGACGCCGCAATGGAAAAGAGTACAGCGTACTATCCGCAGCCCTATATTCCGGGCATTTTCAACCTCACTCTGAAGCCCACAACGCCGAAGGCGGCCTACACTGTGGTGATCACGGCCCACGATAACGTCGGCAACCAGACCGCTACGGCACAATCGAAGTATCAGGTTAACTGACACATCGAAAACATGAATACGGAACAGAAGGCGCTCGCGATCAACCTCGATGCGGGCCGGTTTGGAACATTCGCCGAAATCGGCGCCGGGCAGGAGGTGGTCCGCTGGTTTTTCCATGCCGGACACGCTTCGGCCACAGTCGCGAAATCGATCTCGGCATATGACACCGCGGTCAGCGATGAAATCTACGGGAAGGCCGGGCACTACGTCAGCCGGGAGCGGCTGGAATCGATGCTCGATTACGAATACGCGCTGCTGCTGCGCCGTCTGGATGCAGCGCGCGGCGAGAAGACGTCATTCTTCGTCTTCGCGGATACCGTGGCGACGCGCATGCGCACCGACGTGGGCG
>DASZVV010000156.1:0-7437 GCA_035546955.1 Bryobacteraceae bacterium | reverse complement strand
GTCCATGTGCGCCATTCATTTTGAAGTTTACACGGTCGCCCGGTTTCGCGTAAAGGGGGGACGAGAGCTACACTGAAACTTCACTACAATGAAACCGCGAATCCGTTCCACGACCGTGCTGTGCGTGCGCCGCGATCATCAGGTGGTCATGGCGGCGGACGGCCAGGTGACACTGGGAAGCGAAGTACTGAAGTCCACCGCGCGTAAGTTACGGCGTCTTTATGGAGACCGGATTGTTGCGGGTTTCGCAGGGTCCACAGCGGACGCTTTCTCTCTTTTTTCGCGCTTCGAGAGCAAGCTGGAGCAGTTCAACGGCAATCTGCCGCGCGCGGTGGTGGATCTCGCGAAAGACTGGCGTACCGATAAAGTACTTCGTCATCTGGAGGCCCTGTTGCTGGTCACCGACTCCACCAATACTTACATAGTGAGCGGCAATGGCGATGTGATTGAACCGGACGAGAACGTCGCCGCCATCGGGTCCGGCGGACCCTTCGCGCTTTCAGCCGCGCTGGCGCTGATCCGCAATACGAAGATGACCGCGCGCGAGATTGTGGAGGAATCGATGAAGATCGCGGCGCGCACCTGCATCTATACGAACGACAACATCATGTACGAGGAGATCGCCTGAGATGGTGATCTATCTTCCACCGCAATCCGTCGACGAAGGGCCCGTGCTCGACGAGTTGACGCCGCGCCAGATCGTACAGGAACTCGACAAACACGTGATCGGACAGCCGGACGCGAAGCGCGCGGTCGCGATCGCGCTGCGCAACCGCCTCCGCCGCCAGAAGCTGCCGCCGGATCTGGCAGAGGAGGTGATGCCCAAGAACATCCTCATGATCGGGCCCACGGGCGTTGGCAAGACGGAACTCGCGCGGCGGCTGGCGAAGCTGGCGAATTCTCCCTTTATTAAGGTAGAGGCCAGTAAGTTCACTGAGGTCGGCTATGTTGGCCGCGATGTGGAGGCGATGATCCGGGATCTGGTGGATATCGCGATCGACATGGTGCGCGGGCAGAAGCTCGAAGAAGTGGCGGAGCGCGCGGAGGCGAATGCGGAGAATCGCATTCTCGATTTGCTGATGCCGGCGGCTGCCGGCGAGAACGGAGATAACGAGAAGACGCGCGAAAAGCTGCGCGAACGGCTCCGCCAGGGCAAGCTCGACGAGCGCACCGTGGAGCTGGATGTGAAAGAGCGCGCTCCCTCCTTCGAAGTGGCAAGCAACGTGAACCTCGAAGAGATGGGCGTAAACATCCGGGAGATGATTCCTGCGATGTTCGGCGGACGTTCGAAAAAGCGCTCCATGCGCGTGGATGAGGCGCTCGAATACCTGATTCAGGAAGAAGAGCACAAGCTCATCGATATGGAGCAGGTGACGCGGATTGCGCTTGAGCGCGTGGAATCGAGTGGAATTATTTTCCTCGATGAGATCGATAAGATCGCGGGGCGCGAAGGCGGCCACGGGCCGGACGTCAGCCGCGAAGGCGTTCAGCGCGACATCCTTCCTATTGTGGAAGGGACCACCGTAAACACGCGGCACGGTTTCGTGCGCACCGATCATATTCTTTTCATCGCGGCGGGCGCATTTCATGTTTCGAAGCCGAGCGACATGATTCCAGAGCTGCAGGGCCGGTTTCCGATTCGCGTGGAACTGCGGTCGCTGTCAGTGGAGGATTTTGTCCGCATCCTGAAGGAGCCGAAGAATGCGCTAGCCAGGCAATATACGGCTCTGCTCGAGACCGAGGGCGTAAAGCTGAACATCACGGATGACGCGCTGGAAGAAGTGGCGCGGTTCGCGGCGCAGGTGAACGAGCAGGCCGAAAACATCGGCGCCCGGCGGCTGCATACCATCATGGAGAAGCTGCTCGAAGAGATTTCCTTCGAAGGTCCGGATCTGCGGAAGAAGACCGTGAAGGTGGACGCCGCGTACGTGCGGACACAGCTTGCGGGCATCGTGAAAGATCAGGATCTGAGCCGCTACATTCTCTGATGCGCCCCGCGATCGTTCTCCTTCCGGCGCTGGCCGCAATGGCATCGCTCCTTGCGGGCTGCGGCTACACTGGAGATCCGAAACCGCCGGCGCTGCGTCGTCCGGAACGGGTGCGCGATCTGGCGGCCGAAGAGCGCGGCTCGAAGATTGACGTCACATTCATTCTTCCGCAGGACACGACGGAGGGTCTGCCGATCGAGCAAACGCCGGATATCGAAATGCGTATCGGCGTGGGTCCGGACCCGTGGGATGAAGCAAAGTGGGTGACGAATTCATCGCGGATTCCGGTGCCGGCATGGGAGCCGCTGAGCACACCCGGGGCCGCTGCGCGATCCATCGGTAAGAGCATTCGGGCGAGGAGCAACGGAGCGACTGGCGCTTCCGGCGGAATGACGGCGGCACAGAGGCGCAGAACGGCGCGGCAAACCGCGGAAGCCACGGCGACCGAACGGCGGGAATGGTATTCACGCGACATCGAAATCGATGCGGCGCCATACGTTGGAAAACCTACCGTAATCGGCGTAAAGGTGCATGGGCCGAAAGGACGTGACGACGGGTGGTCATTCATTAATCTGGACGTACTCCCGCCTCTCCCCATCCCGCAGAATGTGACACCCAGCGACGCGCGCAACGCGGTCCATCTGCAATGGACGGCCGCGGCGCCCCAGTTCCTGATATTCCGCAAGCGCCCGGAGGATACGGACTGGACCCAGATTGGCGAGACCACGAAGCCCGAGTACGATGATGCCACTGCAGGATACGGGAAGCCGTGGGAGTATTCGGTGCAATCGGTGCAGAAAATCGGCGAAAGAAGCGTGGAAAGCGGCCAGTCACCCGCCGTGACATTCACACCGAAGGACCGGTTCCCGCCGGAGCAGCCGATGGGGCTTTCCGCAATCGCGGGGGCCTCGACGATCGAGCTTTCGTGGAACAGTGTGACGGATGCGGATCTGGCGGGTTATCGCGTGTATCGCGGCGGCGTGAAGATTGCGGACGGACTGCAGTCGCCGGTTTACAGCGACAAGGACGTCACGGCCGGTTCGCGGTACGTTTACCAGGTCTCTGCGGTGGATCAGGCGGGGAACGAGAGCGAGAAATCGGAGGCAGCAGAAGTCACGATGCAGTGATGAGTGCCTCCCACCCTTCAACATCGGCTTCCTTTGCAAAGGAAAATGCGGCGGCCAAAATCGTGATACGATCACGGGCGTCGTACGCGGCGACGGCAGTTCCAATTTTTCACTGGCGCAGCGCCTCCGGGAGACACTGACGTCGCTCCGGGCAGCGGACCAGCAAGCGAATACCGTCGTCCGGACGTTCCTGGCGATCCGCGAGGCGGTTCACGGCCCGAACGATATGGCGGTTCTCGCCGATTGACCGGTTATCGACTACCGAATCCCGCGGGCCTCCGGCCGCAGGTGCAGGATGAGTGCGGCGCAGATCAGTCCAAAGCCGGTGCGCGGCGCGAAGACCGACACGATCATGGCCGCGATGAAACTCGCGAGCACAATCAGCGAGCGGCGTCGGGCGATGCGCCGCATGTCCCGTGAAACGCGCGTGTGGTCCGCGCCGGCCAGCACGTGGCGCTCGAAGACGTTATACGCGATATCGATGCAGACGAAGAGCCCGGCGTAGAACACGACTGGCCACGAAGCAAGGTAAGTGCGGGCGATCCAGGCGGTTGCGAACGGGAGCAGCGAAACCAGGAAGAGATGGATGAAGTTGATCCAAATAAGCGATAGCGAGGGCTGGCCTACGAATCGCATCAGATGGTGGTGATTGATCCAGATGATGGCGATAAGAAGATAACTGACCGCGTAGCTGATCGCGATGGGCCAAAGCGGCAAGAGCGCGGAGAGAGAAGCGTCATCGGGCGCTTTGAGATCGAGCACCATGATCGTGACGATGACCGCGAAAACCGCGTCCGAAAATGCAGCGAGGCGTTCGCCCGTGAACTTCTCGTCTCTCATGCCCCGGCGCGGTTGGCTTCCCACTGCTTGTGTTCTTCGGAGACGCAGTAGGTGACGAGGTCGCGGTAGAGGGATTCGACGACGTCTCCGCTGAGCCCTTTCGCTTCGGCCCATTCACGGCGGGTTTCGAGGACGGCGGCAACACGATCCGGCGCGGCCACGTTGGCGGAACTGGTTTTGAATTTGGCGGCCGCTCGGACGTAGGCGACACGATCGGCGATAAGGGAGATGATCTGGCGGTCGATGGCGTCCATGCCGGCGCGGATTTCGTCGAGGGAAGTACAGCGGTCCGGGAGAGTTCTTTGATCCATTATTTTATGGTAATGTCATGTCGGTTGCACACTGATCTGTTCGCTGAACAGCCCGCAACGCCCCGAATACGTCCTGGACATTGGTGTTGCCTGAACGGCTAATGGGCCCCGGTTCGTCAGTCATGGATCAACCCGCATTCACCCGGGATGCGGTGGCCACACAGGCACGCGAGTTTGATCCAGGTTCACCGACTCTAAAGGATCTTCAATCCGGATGGCGCAGGATCCGGCACCCAGGCATCTGTGAAACGGATGTCGGCGTCGATCCGACCGGTTGGTTACACCAGAGGTCTCCTTCTTCGCTGGGGGCGCGGGCTCCCCGAAATCGGGAAGCCCGCTGGCCGCGAGTTCAGAATCGACACGACTACGCGCGCGCGAGGTCGAAGCGGTCGAGGTTCATTACCTTCCCCCACGCCTTCGCGAAGTCTTTGACGAAGGCTTCCTTCGAATCGTCACACGCATAGGCTTCGGCGAGAGCGCGCAGTTGCGAGTTGGAACCGAAGACCAGGTCGACACGCGTACCGGTCCACTTCACCGCGCCGCTCTTGCGGTCGCGGCCTTCATAGACTCCCGGTTGGCCGTTCGGCTGCCACTTCGTCCGCATGTCGAGCAGGTTAACGAAGAAATCATTCGTCAGGGTCTCGGGGCGATTGGTAAAGCGGCCGTGACTCTCGCCGCCGTCCGCCGCATTGAGAACCCGGAGGCCACCGATCAGCACCGTCATTTCCGGCGCGGTCAGCGTCAGCAACTGAGCCTTGTCGATCAGCATTTCTTCAGCAGGCCGTTGATCGCGCGGATCATTGTTGTTGAGGTAATTGCGGAACCCATCCGCCTTCGGTTCGAGCGGAGCGAAGGAATGGACATCCGTCTGCTCCTGCGAAGCGTCAGTGCGGCCGGGCGAGAAGGAAACCTGCACGCTGCTTCCACCACGCCGTGCAGCTTCCTCAACAGCGGCGCAGCCGCCGAGCACAATGACATCGGCAAGCGAAATCTTCTTACCGCCTTTCTGTGACTGATTGAACTCATTCTGGATGGCTTCGAGCTTCGTCAGCACCTTCGCGAGTTCGGCTGGACGGTTGACTTCCCAATCTTTTTGAGGGGCGAGGCGAATGCGCGCGCCGTTAGCTCCGCCGCGCTTGTCGGAACCGCGGAAGCTGGCGGCCGATGCCCAGGCGGTCCTGACCAGCTGCGAGATCGAGAGACCGGACTGCAGAATCTTCGCCTTCAGTCCGGCGATGTCCTGTTCATCCACCAGCGGATGATCAACCGCGGGAACAGGATCCTGCCAGATCAGTTCTTCCTTCGGAACCAGCGGGCCAAGGTAGCGTGGGAGCGGCCCCATATCGCGATGCGTGAGCTTGAACCAGGCGCGCGCGAACGCGTCGGCGAACTGATCGGGATTGTCGCGGAAGCGCTTCGAAATGGGACCGTAGATCGGATCGACCCGCAGCGCGAGGTCGGTTGTGAACATCATCGGGGCATGCCGCTTCGCGGAGTTATGCGCGTCGGGAACGCTGCCTGCGCCCGCGCCGTTCTTCGGAGCCCACTGGTGGGCGCCGCCGGGACCCTGTACAAGCTCCCACTCATAATCGAAGAGATTTTCGAAATAGTTGTTGTCCCACTTGATGGGGTTCGTGGTCCAGGCTCCTTCAAGGCCGCTGGTAATCGCATCCGCCCCACTGCCCGAACCAAAAGTATTCTTCCAGCCGAGTCCCTGCTCTTCGATCGGAGCGCCTTCGGGTTCCGCTCCAACGTACTTGCCCGCGCTCGCCGCGCCGTGCGCTTTGCCGAAGGTGTGACCACCGGCGATCAGCGCAACCGTCTCCTCGTCATCCATCGCCATGCGTCCGAATGTTTCGCGGATGTCGCGCGCGGCGGAAACAGGATCGGGATTCTGATTCGGCCCTTCGGGATTCACGTAGATGAGCCCCATCTGAACCGCGCCAAGAGGATTATCGAGTTCGCGGTTTCCCGTGTAGCGTTCGTCGCCGAGCCATTTGCCTTCGGGCCCCCAGAAGATGTCGTCCTGCGGCTCCCAGACATCGGCGCGGCCGCCTCCGAATCCAAAAGTCTTCAGGCCCATGGAGTCAAGCGCCACGTTACCGGCGAGGACCATGAGGTCCGCCCAGGAGAGCTTGCGGCCATATTTCTGCTTGATGGGCCAGAGCAGCCGGCGCGCTTTATCGAGGCTCGCGTTGTCCGGCCAGCTGTTGAGTGGAGCGAAGCGTTGCGTGCCCGCGCCGGCGCCGCCACGGCCGTCACCGATCCGGTAGGTTCCGGCGCTGTGCCAGGCCATACGAATAAAGAAAGGACCGTAATGCCCGTAGTCAGCGGGCCACCAATCCTGTGAGTCGGTCATGAGAGCGTGCAGGTCTTTGATAACCGCCTGGAGATCGAGAGTCTGGAACTCCTTCGCATAGTCGAAGTCCGGCTCCATCGGATTGGAAAGAGAGGAATGCTGATGAAGGATCTTCAGATTGAGCTGGTCAGGCCACCAACCGGCGTTGGTGGGAGCTCCGGCTACGGTATGTCTGCGGGGAACAGCCGCAACAGGGCATTTCGATTCAGTGGACAAGTTTTTTCTCCTTTGATTGAACTTTGGGGACCGAACGCCGGCGGGCGCATTTGGTGCAAAGGCCCCGGAAAATGAGCTCGCATTCGCGAAGCACGCGCGGACCGAGAGATTGCGCCGCCGGTTTGGGAACGTCGTACCATTCCATGTCTTCGACGTCGCCGCAGCGGTCGCAGATGAAATGGTGGTGCCGCATGATCTTGGCGTCGAAACGTGCGGCGCGGCCCTCTACGGCGACTTCGCGTACAAGCCCGGCCTCCACCAGATCGCGCAGGTTGTTGTAAGTGGTTGCGCGGGAAGATCGCGGATCGGCGCGATTGACGGCGTCGAAAATTTCCGCGGCCGTCGGATGCCCGTGGTGTTCCAGAAGAAACGCCATGACAGCGTAACGCTGCGGCGTACAGCGCAGACCGCTGCGGTCCAGAGACCGTTTGATCGTCTCGGAATTCACGTGCGGTTTAGATTATTTCTAATCTGAGATTTTTTGTCAAGCGCGCGAATGCATCAGCGGTAAGCTGGAATCCCCGTCACCCGTTCGCCAATTACAAGCGTATGAATATGATCCGTGCCCTCATAGGTACGCACCGTCTCCAGATTGC
>DASZVV010000155.1:0-14896 GCA_035546955.1 Bryobacteraceae bacterium | reverse complement strand
TTCGACACCGCGTCATGGTCGCCGCCATTCGCGTTCAACACAAGGCCGGAGCCCGAAAGACCGAGAGTCGCATTGACGCCGATCGTAGTGAGGTCGGCCCCGGAGTATCTCAGGGTGGACTGATCGCCCACTGCAAAGAAGCCGGACCCGAGTTGGCCGGTGTTGTCGATGTTCGTGAAGTTGAGCTGAGAGACGTCGAGGGTGGAACCGTGGTCCACCGAGACGGAGCCGTTGGAGCCCACGGTGAATGAGCCCGACGAATTGCTCAAGGTGAGGCTGGCTCCCTGATCGAGAGCGAGGGTCCCGTTCACTGTCGTCAGCGTGGCGCCCAGGCCGCCCGGGTTTGCCCCCGCGTTCACGTTTATCAACTGACCATTGCCATCGAGCGTCAGACTCGCGGTGCCGTCGATCGTCGAAATATCGTCGCCGTTGTATTTCAGCGTTGAACCCGCGCCGATTTCGAAACTCCCGTCATGGAGCGTGCCGCCCGTTTCATTCGTCCAGGTTGTACCGGAGAGATCGAGGTTCGAATTGAGAAGCGTGAGGGAGCCCTGGTTCACGGTGAAGGACGAAACGGCCGGAGTGAGGTCGTAGTTCTTCAGTGTCAGAGAGCCTCCGATGTATCCCAAACCGGACAGAGGATCCGCGCCCGGAGCGTCGTTGGTATTGACGATGGATCCGTGGCCATCGACTGTGAGGCTCGCGTTCTCGATGCCGTTAATATCCTGGCCGTTATACGTCAGAACGGAACCGTTCGAAATGTTGAAAGTGCCGTTCATGAGCCAGTTGGCACCAAGGTCCGACTGGTACTGGAGATTGCCCCAGGTTGTTGCGGAGAGATCGAGCGAGGAATTGTTGAGTGAAATGCTGCCGGCGTCGGCCTGGAAGGAGGAAGCGGTACTGGTGAGAGAGGCGTTGTTCAGAGTGAGAGAACCATAAACGTCAGTCAGCGTGGCACCGAGGCCGCCCGGATTCGCGCCCGCCCCGACATTAGTCAACTGGCCATTGTTATCGAGGGTGAGGCTCGCCGAAGAATCGATGGCCGAAATATCGTCGCCGTTGTAGATGATTTTCGAGTCTTTCCCGATCTCGAAATTGCCGTAGTACAGAGTGCCGCCGTCCTCGTTGTACCAACTGGAAGAGGAGAGGTCGAGAGTCGAGCCATTCAGGACCGAAACGTTGCCGCCGCCGTAGTAATTATCGGCCTGGAAGGAAGGCGCCCCGGCGGTCAGGGAGGCATTATTCTGCAGGGTGAGAGAGCCGCTCACGTAAGAGAGCGTGTTCGATAACGGGTTCGGGTTCGAAGAATTCGTGTTGACGAAGGACGGGTTGCCATCAAGGGTAAGGCTCGCCGACGAATCAATCGAGTTGATATCGTTGCCGCTGTATTTGAAAGTCGATCCGCTCAGAATCTGGTAATTCCCGTTCTGAAGCGTGCCCCCCGACTCGTTTTGCCATTGAGTGGAGGTGAGATCCAGGATCGCTCCATTCTGCAACGAGACAGAGCCTGACTGGTACGACGGTCCGGCTTCGGGAGAGATCTGAAACGTAGTGGAAGTTCCGAAACTGGAGCCAGTGGGGGTGAGAGACTGCCCATCGAGCGTCAGGGAACCACCTACATTGGAGAGGCCGGTGAGCGCATTCGTGACTCCATCGCCCGAGATCACACCGCTTCCATGAACCGCGACAGACGTATTCTGGCCGATGGACTGGATCGTTCCGCTCCCCAGCGGATTCAGGAGCAGCATCGCTCCATCGTCAGCCACATAACTGCCGCCCGCGAGAGTTCCGGTAGAGGCGTTGAGATTGTCGAGGGTTAAGGTTTGGAGGATTCCGTTCGAAGCCTGAAGAGTCCCGAGATTGGAAAAGCTCCCGGTGGCAATGACTCCGTTGCCTGCAATTGTGTGATTCGGGCCGTTCGTCAGGCTCTCATCTCCATAAAGTCCCGCGATCCCACCATTATTCAAATTGATGGATCCGCTGCCTCCGATGGCGAAGGTGGCGCCTTTTCCGTCGGCTGAAGGATTTCCCTGATCCAGCAGAAGGAGAGTGCTCCCATTCTGGAGATTGACCGTGCCATCATTGGTCAGCCTGCTGAGGCCATTGTTGCCGTTCGCGATGGCGAGCAACGACTGGTTGTCAACGCTGATTTGGCCACCACTCTGGACGATCGCGGAACCGATGGGGAAATTCGCCCCGCCGGTAAGATTCAGGGTGACGCTGGATCCGGCATCGCTGACGTTGAGAACGCCGCCGTTTCCGACAGTCAGAACGTTCTGACGGCCGTCGAACGGTGTACCCAGGCTCAATGACGTCCCGTTGTTGACTGTGAGAGTGGAGGTAGCAGGAGCACCGCTGCCGCCGAGGCGAAGGCTGGTAATAACGCTGGGCGTATCGAGAAGAACGTTGTCCGGCTGACCGGAATTGATGATTGCATCGACGGAGCCGCCAGTCAAGAAATTATCGGGGTATTGACCGGGAGTACAGCTCGGACTGCAGGTCCACGCAGTGGGATCGGAGTAGCTGGTGGGACTGCCGGGGGTGCCGCCACCGTTATAGACAAAGGTAATCGGGTCGGCGAAGACGTTAGGCGGGACAACCAGCGTGGCTGCACACACGAGCGCCAGACCGGACTTGAAAATCGCGCCTTTCCCCTGACTGCGGAACCACATAGCGCCCTCCTTGCGCCCGTGGACGACCCTCTGCGGGGTTACCAGGACGTAAAGATATGTTATAGGCCATTGGTTAGGTTGTAAATAGTACAGGGCGGAGCCAAGGCGTTATGTAAGTCCCGGTACCCCCGATAATATGTTAAAAGCAGCACATTAAACTGGCCCGACCTTTCGTAATATTCGAATTATAGAATATTCTTATATTAACGAGGCTCTCTTCTCTCTATGCCTGACACTCTGCGACGATTTAAGGCCGAATTTTTTCAGGCGCTGGCGCATCCTACGCGCATCGCCATCATTGAGCAGCTGCGGGACGGGGAACTTTCCGCCGGTGCTCTGATCGAGCGTCTCGGGATGGAGCAGGCGAATGTTTCGCAGCACCTCGCCGTTTTGCGCTCGAAACATATTGTGGTGAACCGGAAAGCGGGGAATCAGGTTTTCTACTCGGTGCGCGACCGGCTGATTATCCAGGTGCTGGATATCATGCGCCAGTATTTCCACGCGCACCTGGCGGAGAACCAGGCGATGCTCGAAGAAATTCAGTCCGAGACGGTGATGAATGCGTAGCTGGGAGAAGCGAGGGCCGCGGCTGCTCGCCAGCCTGCGGGGCTACCGGTCGCGCGATTTCGGGGCGGATCTGATCGCGGGCGTCACGGTTGGGCTGGTAGCGCTGCCGCTTGCAATGGCATTCGCGATTGCATCCGGAGTGAAGCCGGAAGCCGGTCTTTATACGGCGGTGATTGCAGGATTTCTGATATCGGCGCTGGGCGGGTCGCGGGTGCAGATCGGCGGGCCGACCGGCGCTTTTGTGGTGATCGTGGCGGGGATCGTCGCGAAGTTCGGGGTTTCGGGGCTGCTGGTGGTTACGGTCATGGCCGGAGCGATGCTGGTGGCGATGGGCGCGACCGGCCTGGGAGCGGCGGTCAAATTCATTCCGCGGCCGGTGACGATTGGGTTCACAAACGGCATTGCGGTTTTGATTGCGTCCACACAGGTGAAGGATTTCCTCGGACTGCGGATCGGCGCCGTGCCTGGCGCGTTCGCTGCGAAGATGAGGATGCTGGCGACGAATATTTCCACATTGAACTGGCGAGCCGTGGCGGTCTCGACGGCGTCGCTCCTGGTGATTGTTTATTTGCCGCGGCTGACACGGCGAATTCCGGGATCGATTGTGGCGGTTGTTCTGGCGACCGGAGCGGTGGCGCTGTTTTCGATTCCGGTGGTGACGATCGGGAGCGCGTTTGGAGGAATTCCAACGGGACTGCCGAGGCTGTCAGTGCCGGCGTTCCAGCCGGAGCTGATCGTACCGCTGCTACCATCCGCGCTGACGGTGGCGCTGCTGGGTGCGGTGGAGAGTCTGCTTTCCGCTGTAGTTGCGGACAGCATGACGGGGGACCGGCACAATTCCAATGTCGAACTGGTGGCGCAGGGAATTGCGAATCTCGCGTCGCCGCTGTTCGGGGGAATTCCGGCTACAGGGGCGATCGCCAGAACGGCGACCAATATTCGTTCGGGTGCGAAGAGCCCGATTGCGGGTATGGTTCATGCGGTGACGCTGCTGGCAATTTTGCTGGTGGCTGCGCCGCTGGCGCGCTTCATTCCGCTCGCCGCGCTTTCTGCTGTTTTGTTCGTGGTGGCCTACAACATGGGGGAGTGGAAGGAAATCGGCGTCATCCTGCGGCTTTCGAAAGCGGACATTGCGGTGTGGGCGGTCACTTTCGGACTGACGGTTTTTGCGGATCTGACGGTGGCGGTTGAGGTGGGGATTGCGCTGGCGGCTCTCCTCTATATTTCGCGGGTGGCGCAGACGACGACGGTGGAGCCCGTCACCCGGGATTACATCGAAGAAGGACGGCTGCATATTCTGCAGGACAAGAATGTGCCGCAGTATGTTTCGATCCTGCGGATTCACGGGCCGTTTCTGTTCGGGACGACCGGGAAGCTGGAAGAGGCGACGAGCGATGTGGGCCGGTTGGCACCGGTGGTGATTCTGCGGCTCCGCAATATGACGGCGCTGGATGCGACTGGTTTGTATGCGCTCGAGAAGCTGGCGGAGCAGCTGCGGAGATGCGGGAGGACGCTGCTGCTTTGCGGGGCGCGGGCGCAGCCGGAGCAGCTTCTGGCGCAGGCGGATTTTGTGGGGCACGTAGGGGCAGAGAATATCCTTCCGAATATCGGGGCAGCGCTTGAGCGGGCCGGGGTGATTCATGAACAGTTCGGCGGATTGGGAGGCGAGGTGGCCGCGGAGATGCAGGGGCAGGCGTTATAGAAGCGCGCGATGGGTCATCGGCGGGACACGACGAATTCCACGACGCCCAGCACAATCAGGCCGAACGTCACGATGAGAGCGGAAACCCCAACCAGCGTGCGAAGCAGGCGGGAGTCACCGGTCGCCCGGTAAAGGATGGGGAGATTCACGGCGGCGCTGGCGATCGAGGTGAGTACGGTTGCGAGGGCGGCGGCATCCGGCGCAATACTTCCGTGTCTGGCGAGACTGGCCGCGGCGGCGGTAGTGCTCGCGCTACTGGCCAGTCCACCGAGCACACTGACGCCGATTGTTCCGTAGTTACCTAAAATACGTTGACCGAGCGACGTGGCGGCCTGGATGACGATAAAAAGCAATCCGAACCTCGCGATACTCCCGATCCGAACGGGCGAGCCGATGGTGACCGGCGTACCCTCTCCGGAAGTGCTCTGGTGGAAGTGCGCGATTGCCGCGCCGCACAACGCCATGGACGCGATGGGCCAGACGGCGATGGCCGCGGCGGGCGGGCTGAAGATCGCAAGCAATACGAGATTGCGAACGAACATTGCCTCGATTGTGAGCAGGTTGAGGATGACGCTCAGCGTCCGGCGCTCTTCGCCCGCGGATTGCACGGCCCCGCCGAGCTCCGCAATGGTCGCGGTGCTGTTCACCAGGCCGCCGAAGATGGCTCCGTAATAGAGGCCCCGCCTGCTGTAAAGCCGAAGCAGCACGTAGTTGATAAATCCGATGGCGGCGATGAGGATGATGGTGAGCCAGGCCTCACGCGGATTCACGAGCCCCCATGGATCGATGAACCGATCCGGCAGAAGTGGATAGACGACAAAGCCGATCAGGCCGAGAAAAACAGCGCCGCGAACTTCTTCATGGGTCAGCCCGCCCGCGAAGCGCGAGAATTGCGGCTTCAACGAAAGCAGCAGCGTCATAACGATCGCGAAGGCGGTGGGGGTGAAGACGTGGCCGTTGCCGGTGAGGACGCCCAGCGCGAATGTGACCATGAGCGCGCCCGACGTGGTGGTTTCGAGCGGCCGGTCATGGAGGGCATTGCCGACATGCACAACCGTCACGAGAACGAGAACGCCGGCGAAGCAGGCAATAACGAAGGTCGACGAAATCAGCGCGGCGAGCGTCCCGAGCAGGGCGATGATGGCAAACGTTCGTACGCCGAGGTCTTTGTGGGACCACTCGCGCTCAAAGCCTACGAGCAGACCTATTCCCAGGGTGATCGCCATTTTCACGGCAATTTCTTTGGGCGGCAGGCGCAGGAGGGACGGGTTCATTTCATGCGGTCAGAATTGCGAACCGGAAACGCGGAGCAATTCAGCCACCATAGCAGGGACGGCGACGAGACGTGGGACCTTAATGCGCAGAAAGGGCTGGTCAATGGGCCCCGCGTCCCCGGTCTTCGTACCATTCCTGATGCGGAGATTCCTTTCCACATTGAGGACAGGCGGTGATTTCCCACTGATAGCGGCATTCCGGGCAGAGTCCGAGAGTCGTGAACGTGTTCCAGTGGTGGCCACACCTGCAGATCCAGATGTGGCCGGCGCGAGGCGTCCATGCGCATTTCGGGCAGCGGATGCCGGGCAGGATTGAGCCGAACATCTCCTCAATTTCGGCCGCGGAGAGAGTTCTGTGCCTCCGTCTCTCGTGGAATTGGGTCGTGAGACCGCCGAGTTCGGGCAGGCCGGCGATTCCGGCGCAGAGCTCAATCCGGGCGAAAAGACGAAGGTCCGGGTCGGGAATGCGGCTGAGATGTTTTGCCGCCGCCATGCCTTCGTGGCTTCCTGCCTTGAAAAGGATATGGCGGAATTCACGAGCCGAGGGCCAGCATTCCTTGTGGGCGGCATTCGGAGATTCGGAGTTCGCGTCATTGGCCAGGGTTTCGAGAGCGCGGCGAAACGCTTCGGCGAAACCGGTGGCGAGGGCGTCGGCGATTGGCATCAGTTCCTCATCGCCGATCAGAACAACGTCGTCGCGCGCGGGTTCGTACCGGCTTTGTCCATCCCAAACGGAACGCATGCCGAGTGGGAAGCGATTGATTGCCGCCGCAAGCCCGGGATGGGCCTCAAGAATCGAGCGCGCGAGATCCGGTGCGAGATCCTGCAACGCGGGAATTAATCTGAAGAGCTCGAGTTCCTGATCGGAAGCGAGGCGGGGATCATCCGGATTCTCCGTGAGCGGGTACTCGCGCCGTTCGGGTTGCATTCGAAGGGCCGCGCCGGCCAGTTCTCTGGCGACGGGAGCGGCTGCTTCGCGCGGCAAAAGGTTCCAGAGGCCGCTGAAAAGTCCAGCGAACGATGTGACAGCGAATCGTTGTTCAGGGCCGGGTTCGCGCGCGGCCGGTTTTTTCCACTCGTCGATGGCGAGTTCGAGGAGGGCGCGCCGGGTTTCGTCGTCGCGGCATTCGCGCTCCAGGTTGTTAACGAAGTGGAGGGGGAATCGGTCTCCAGGCAAGGGGTTTCGCAGATATGCAACAGCGTCCGCGACGTGACCGTGCTGCGCCAGGTTGTTGACGAGGACGATGACGGAACGCGGGAGCGAACCAACCTTCCCGTATTTTTCATAGAGCGGCAGCGCCTGTTGCGCCGATACAGCGGCAGCGAGCGCGACGGCGTTACGGAGCAGCAGCGAGGGCTCATCGCGCTCGATGGTTTCCGCCAACGCGATTCCCTGCTCCAGCATTTTGATGGCGGCCGCCGGATCGGAGAGAGCCATGACCCGCGCGATGTGCATCAGGGCCGCGGCTCGGACGGCGGGTTCCGATTGCTCTGCCTGCTTCGAGGCAGCCAGGAGGAGGTCAGTGAGCATTTCAATTTGCGGGGCAGGACGCGCCGGAGGCGGCCCATTGTTTGACGCTGGCTTCGAAATCGGCTTGGGGGATCGGGATGGGATCGCGGCCTTCGCCGGGATTCCATCACCAGAGGACGAGCGGAGAGTTCATGTGTTCGACGATTTGCTGGATAGTGCGGTGCCCGTTGCGGGCGGGGTCTTTGAAAAGTTCGCAGAGTTGGCGCGCCGTGAGACCTTCCCAGATCAGCGGATTCGAAGGCGGCGGGAGATGCCAGCCGGGCGCGCCGGGGGGAGCGTGAAGGCCGGGCGAGTTCTTTGTCTGATGGCAGGTGCCGCAGCGGATGGGACCGGCTCCATCGCCTGCCGGTCCGCGGCGGACGTCCATGATGTGGGGGCGGAGGTCGTTGCCTTCCCGGGGATAGTCGCCGGTGGAGTGGCAGACCATGCAGCGAGGGTTGTGGAGCACGGGAACGATGGCGTTGAATGCCGCGGCGGATTGATTATCGGCTCCGAAGCAGTATGCGGTGAGGAGAAGCGCGAGTGCAGCGAGTTTCACGCGAGAGCCGCCTTTACGCGCGCGGGAGTGAATGGCACCCGGCGGAGGCGCGCGCCGGTGGCATCGAAGACCGCGTTCGCGATAGCGGGCGCAACGATGGTGATGGCGGTTTCACCGGCGCCGGTAGCGGGGGCGTTCGGCGGCTCGACGATGACGACTTCGACTTCAGGCGTTTCGTAATTCAGATAGAGCGCAGGATAGGTGATCCAGTCGGTTGAGGTGATGTGGCGCGAATCCCACGTCACTTCTTCGATGAGGGCGCGGCTCATGCCCTGGAGGAGGCCGCCTTCGGTCTGGTTGCGGAGGCCGTCGGGATTGGAGACGGCGCCGGCGTCGATCGCGATGACGAAGCGGCGGGGGTGAATTTCGCCTGTGGTGCGATTCACTTCAACCTCCGCGACCATTGCCGCGTAGCCGTTGCCGCCTTCGTAATTCACGCAGGCGATACCGCGGCCGGGGCGATTCTTCGGGCCGGCGGCTTTGACCGCTGCCTCAAGGACGGCGATGAGGCGCGCGTCTGTGAGGTGCTTGAGGCGGAAGGTGACGGGGTCGGCTTTTGCGGCGGCGGCGAGTTCGTCCATGAAGCATTCGTTGGCGAAGGTGTTCTGAATGCGCAGAGGGGAACGGAGGGGGCCAGTGAAAAAGGGGGAAAGCACCTGATGGGTGAGGACACGTCCAGTGCTGACGTTGCCGTCGACGAGATATTCGGGCACGGTGTTGCTGCCGTTCCGCACCTGGCGTTGCGGCGGTCTGGCGGGCGCGGGCCGGGGCTTCTGCGGCTCGTAGCCGAGAAGCATGCCGCTGATGACGTTGCCGGGGTTCTCGTAGCCGGGGCGGTTTCCCAGAGCCGACTCCCAGTTTTCGCGATCCCACACGGCGATGGAGCCATCGGGAGCAAGCGCGGCGCGGTGTTCGGTGACGACCGCAGCGCCGAGATTTTCCCAGCGCATTTCGTCTTCGCGCGAGCACTGGAGGCGGACGGGCTTGCCGATTTCGTGGGAGAGAACGGCGGCATCGAACGAGACGGCGTCGGCTCCATTCAGACCGTAGCAGCCGGCGCCACGCGTGAAGATGACGTGAACGCTATCGAGAGGCAGATTGAGGATTTTCGCGATGCAGCTTCGGGTGGGGTAGACGGATTGCGTTGGGGACCAGACGGTGATTTTGCCGCCGCGCGAATCGGCGACCGCACAGGAGGTTCCAAGAGAACCGTGCATCTGGTAGGGCCAGAGATATTTCGCGCGGATGATCTGGCGCGCGGCGGCGAGGGTTGGGGGGACGTTTCCGGAATCGACGAGGAGTTCGTCCTGCGAGGGCTGTTTTTGCAGGTAGTCGTAGAACGTATCGTGAGCGGGGAGTTCGGGCGCAGGGTTCCAGGTGACTTTTAGCTCGCGGGCGGCGCGGACGGCGTCGTACTGGGTGAGGGCTACGACGCCAACGAAGTCCTTACGGACGACAACCTGTGCGCCGGGGATTTGGCGGATGGAATTGCGATCGACGCTGTTGAAAGTAGCGCCCATCTGCGGCGGGCGAACGACGCGCGCGTGGAGCATGCCGGGGACTTTAACGTACTGGACGAATTCGAAACGGCCGGTCATCAGATCGGGGCGGTCCAGCGAAGGTACGGGTTTGCCGAGGACTTTCCATTGATCGCGGGGGCGGCGCTGCGCATTGTTGTTGACGGCGAGATGGAATTGTTTGCCGCCGATGAGCTGCGCATAGGCGATGCGGTTGCCGCCGGCTGTGATGATGCCGTTTGCGACGGAGAGCTGTTGCGGGGGGATCTTCCACCGGGCGGCGGCCATATCGAGAAGCGCTTCGCGCGCGGTGGCGGCGGCGAGGGCGAGGTTGGCTTCGCGAAAGTTGGTGGGGGAGGACTGGCTGCCGGAGGTGGTGCCCTGGTCGGGCGTGATGTCGGTATCGCACTGAATGAGCTTCACGCGGGCGACGGGGACGCAGAGCTCTTCGGCGACGAGCTGAGTCTGGGCGGTGAAGATGCCTTGGCCGAAATCGCACTTGCCGGTATGGGCGGTGACGGAGCCATCGGCGGAGACAGCGAGCCAGGAATCAAGCTGTTTGGGATCGATGTGGGATTCGTGGGTATCGAAGGGGCCCTGCGCGTGCGCGGTGCTGAAGCTGACGATGAGGGCGCCGCCGGTTGCGAGGAAATCACGCCGGGAGAGTGTGGGCATATCTTCGGATCCCTTTCATCATGCGGTTGTGGGCGTAGCAGCGGCAGAGGACGCCGCCGAGAGAGGTGCGAATCTGACCGTCCGATGCGTGCGGGTTGGTGTCGAGAAGGGCTTTGGCGGTGAGGATGACGCCGCTGAGACAGTAGCCGCACTGGGCGGCGCCTTCGTCGATGAAGGCCTGCTGGATGGGGTGGGGCTTTTCGGGAGAGCCGAGGCCATCGAGCGTGGTGATTGCCTCGCCGCCGACGGCGCCGACGGGTTTGACGCAGGAACGGATCACCTGATTGCCGAGGATGACGGTGCAGGCGCCGCACTGGGCGAGTCCACAGCCAAAGCGGGGGCCGCGGAGGTTGAGGTTGTCCTGGAGGACGAAGAGGAGGGGAGTGGCGGGATCGGCGGTCACCTGATGCACCTGACCGTTCACGCGGAGGCGGATGGGTTGCATGGCTGGAGATCTCCTGCGCAGTTCATTATCCATTGTTTGCGGCGCACTTTTGTAGATGGAAGAGGGCGTCGGCGGCAATGGCGCGGGTGAATTCGGCCGCGGGCATGGGTTTGACGAGGCCCGCGGATTGGCCGGCCCAGAGCTGCATGTAGTCGGTAGAACCGGCTTTTTCGGAGGCGGCACGGAGTGGGGCGACGAGGGTGGCGGCGTGGGGGAATGGCGGGACAGCGTTCGACAGCGGGCCGGCTTCTTCGAGGAAACGATTGAGGATGCCGCGGGCGGGGCGGCCGCTGAAGAGATTGGTCAGGATGGTGGAGTTTTCTCTGGCTTGGGTGAGGGCACGGCGATAAAGCGGAGAGACACTGGCTTCGGGGCAAGAGAGATAGGCTGTGCCGATCTGGACGGCGGATGCGCCGAGGGCGAAAGCTGCGGCGACTGCGCGTCCATCGGCGATGCCTCCGGCGGCGATGACCGGGATTGAGACTGCGCTTGCGATTTGCGGGAGAAGTGCGAAGAGGCCGGTTTGTGTGGCAACCTCGGTTTCAAGAAACATGCCGCGGTGTCCGCCGGCTTCGATCCCCTGGGCGATGATGGCGTCGCAGCCGCGGGATTCGAGCCAGGTTGCTTCGCGGACGCTGGTGGCGGTGGACAGAATTTTCGTGCCAACGGCTTTGAGGCGTTGCACAAGGCTGGCGGCGGGAAGTCCGAAATGGAAGCTTGCGATTTCGGGCCTGAGACCTTCGAGGGCGGCGCACATTTCGCTGTCGAAAGGGAGGCGGAGGCGGGATGGGGGAACGGAGTCGATGTTGAGTTGCAGGCGTTCGTAGTGAGGGCGGAGAAAGTTTTTCCACCGTTGCGCGGCCGCGGCGGCGAGCGGCTCCATCGTGTGGCTGAAGAAGTTCAGGTGAATCGGATGAGCCCTTTCGCGGCGGAGAGCCTGGACAGATTCACGGACCTGATCCGGACTGAGCAGCGCGCAGGCGAGGGAGCCGAGGGCGCCGGTTTCCGAGACGGCGCGGGCGAGAGCGATGGAATCGGAACCGGCCATGGGTGCCTGGATGATCGGGATTTCGATGTTGAGGAGATCGAGGAGGCGGCGATCCGGCCAGGATTTCATGCTGCCATTATGTTGCAGGAGGCGATTGCAGAGATGGTGGCGCTGCATAGGGCCGGCCTGTCGGCTTCAATCACGGTTCGACAGGGGCGGGCTCTGGTTTGGGGATTTGGGTGATGCGTACCTGGGAGATTCGATTGCGGTCGAGCTGGAGGACTTCGAAGCGGCGGTTTTCGAATTCGACGCTTTCACCGGGCACGGGGATGTGGCCGAGGCGGAAAAGCAGATAGCCGGCGAGGGTTTCGAAGCCGGCGTTGGCGGGGAGTTCGATCCCATATATAGAAGACAGGTCTCGAATGGAGGTGGCGCCTTCGAGATCGAGCTCCGTGATGCCGCCGGCCGGAGCGCGGGGCGTGTCTTCCGGCATGTCGAATTCGTCGGTGATCTCGCCGACGATTTGTTCGACGACATCCTCGACGGTGACAAGGCCGGTAACGGTGCCGAACTCGTCGACGACGAAAGCCATGTGCGCGTGGCGCGACTGAAATTCGGAGAGCATTTCGTGGACGGATTTGGTTTCCGGCACGATCATGGGCTTGCGCATGAGGCGGCGGAGGTGGAATGGCGCGACGGGGCGGCCATCGCGAATGGAGCGGCGGCGGTCGTGCCAGAGACGCGTCATGTCCTTGAAATAGACGATGCCGGCCATGTGCTCGGGCTTACCTTCCCAGACGGGCAGACGGGAGTGCTGGCTTTCGACCATGGTGGCGAGGACTTCATCGAGGGTGGCAGTGAGGGGGACAGAGACGATTTCGTGGCGCGGACGCATGACCTCGCGAACGGAGGTTTCTTCGAGATCGAGGACGCGGTGGATCATCTCTTCCTGGCGCTCGTCCAGAATGCCGGAGAAGCGGCTGGAACTGACGATGAGTTTGAGCTCTTCGGCGGAATGTCCGCCGCCGCGATGGCTCGCCTTCGCGCCAGCGAGGCGCGTGATGACGGCGACGGAGCGTTCGACGACGGCAACGAAGGGCGCGGCGATGCGATAGAAAACCATCAGGACAGGCGCGACCATGATGGCGATGCGGTCGGCGCGCGCGATGGAAAGATTTTTCGGGACGACCTCGCCGATAACGACGTGGCAGTAGGTCATCACGAGGAAAGCGAGGACGAAGCAGGCTGCGTGTGCGTACGTGGCGATGGCGGGAGTGATGACCGGGTTGAAAAGACGGAGGACGAGCTGGTAGAGGGTATCTTCGCCGGCCCAGCCGAGTCCGAGGCTGGCGAGGGTGACGCCGATCTGGGTGACGGAGAGAAGTTTCTCGGGCTGCGAGAGGAGGGAGAGGGCGATTTTGGCGCCGGTGAAGCCTTCTTCCGCGAGGCGGCGAAGGCGGGAATCACGAACGGAAAGCAGCGAGACTTCGGCGCCGGCGAAAAAGGCGTTCACTGCGAGGATCAGGCCCAGGAGAAGCAGGCGGGCAACGTAGGCAGAGTTGGACACCTGTCGAATAGTTTACGCAAAGCGGGGCGTAAGTCGTTAATTTTGCGTTAGACTGGCGGGGATGAGACGGGTGATCGGATTATTGTTTGTCATTACGGCGCTGGCGGGAATGTGTGGGGCGCAGCAGTTCGATGTGGCGTCGGTGCGGGTTTCGGGGCCCGGGAGTCCGCGGGGATCGCAGGGCGGGCCGGGACATAAGGATGCGACGCGGTTTTCGTGCGGAACGTGTTCGATGAACCTGCTGATTCAGATGGCGTGGAATATGAAGCCGTTTCAGATCGGGGGTTCCGTAGCGACCGACAACGATTCCTGGGACATTGTGGCGAATGTGCCGGCGGGGACGACGAAGGAAGATTTTCGCGTAATGCTGCAGCATCTATTGCAGGAGCGGCTGGGTTTGCGATATCACGTGGAATCGAAGATGTTTGCGGCATCAGAGCTGGTGGTGGCGAAGAGCGGATTGCGGCTGAAGGAAGGGGAACTGCCGGCAGCGTCGAATGATCCGGAAAAGATGCTCCATTTTCCCGCAAACGTGAGCACGCTGGGGCGGAAATCTTCGGTGAGCGGCGGGTATCTGCTCACGCATCTGATAGTGCAACTGGAGCCGATGTCCGTGATTGCGGAAGCGCTCGCCGGACTCGATTCGCCAACCGTAGATCATACGGGTCTGACTGGGAAATACAGTTTCACGCTGGATTTCACGCAAGATCTCCCCGGCGCCACTCCTGAGGGCGTTCCCCCCGCGCCGGATATCACGACAGCGATACGGAAGGAGCTGGGGCTGCAATTGCTGCCCACGAAGGCGCCGTTCGACGTCCTGGTGGTGGAATCGTTCCGCAAAACGCCAACTGAGAACTGAAGAAGAGACGGATACAATGGGCGTCATGAAACCTATCGTTGCGGTGGTTTGTTTTGCTTCGCTGCTGGCGGCCGCGGAGACGCTGAACGTATTCGGGCACACGTGGACGATCACGACGCCGGCATCCGACTGGGCTGTGAGCAATAATTTGCTGCAGCTGAAGACGTCGTCCGAGCCCGTGCCGGGACAGCCCAGGCGGCCCACGCATTACGCGCTGCTGGATACGAAGCCGTACAGCAAGGTGACGGTGGAGGGCGAATTCAAGCGCAACGGGCGGAGCCTGATCATTGTGTATGCGTATCAGAACGATTCACATTTCAACTATGCGCATATGTCGTCTGACAACGCGGTGAAGCAGAACGTGCACAACGGGATGTTTCATGTATTCGGTGGCGAACGGGTCCGAATGTCATCGCTCGAGGGGCCGGCTTCGTTTACGACGCAGGACTGGACGCCGGTGAAGCTGGTGTGGGATGGATCGACCGGGCTGGCGTACGTGGAAGTGAACGGGAAGCGGAATCCGAGTCTGACAGCGACGGATATGAGTCTGAAGTGGGGGCA
>DASZVV010000154.1:0-4906 GCA_035546955.1 Bryobacteraceae bacterium | reverse complement strand
GCCGACGCGCCCCACTCTCCAACATTCACCTGGCCGTACTGGCAGAGGCTGAAGACGATGGCGCGCCCGGAATGAAGCAGCGCCTCGCCCATCTTCGCGTAGGCGCCCGGCTCCGAACTGGAATCGTAAACCTGCGCGGCGCTGCACCAGTCGTACTTCAGATAATCGATCCCCCAGGAGGCCCAGGTCTTTGCATCCTGTTCTTCATGCTGGTAGCTGCCCTCGAAACCTGCGCAGGTCTTCGGGCCTGGCGAGGAGTAGATTCCCAGCTTCAGTCCCTGGCTGTGGACGTAGTCCGCCAGCGCTTTCATGTTTGGAAATTTTTCGTTTGACTGGATGTTCCCGTTCGCATCGCGCGTGCCTTCCCAGGTGTCGTCGATATTGACATAGACGTATCCCGCGTCTCTCATTCCGTTCTTCACCATGGCGTCGGCGATTTCGCGCACTACCTGATCGTTGACGCCGCGCTGGAACTTGTTCCAGCTGTTCCATCCCATGGGAGGGGTCTTGGCGAGTCCGTTGTAAGGCACTGGTTTCGCCGGTGGCGGGAGGCTGACTTTTGTGGGAAGTGGAGGCATCGGGGGCGGCATGGCCGTCGACACTCTCTTCGCGAGCTCCATCGCCGGTGGTGGCGCCGCCGCGGGCTGAGTGGGTGGTTCGCCAAACCCGAAGGAGGCACCGCGTCCTCCGCGCCCGCCGGCGACCGGCGGCTGGATCGAAAGCCCTTCCGGTGTAATCGAGCCAGTGTAGTTGACCTTCACCTCGTTGTTGCGGACCTGCCTCGTAACCGTGAAAGCGATCTCACCCCCGGTCACCCGCCCGTCCGAGATCGGCTGCGGCGGTTCGCCCGCAATGTATCCCGTGAAAGTGTCGCCGTGGGATATGAGGTAATAGTCGATTTCGCCGTTCGCGGTCTTTACAACCCATTTCCCGGTGAGATCCGCCGCATGCGCCGCCGGGACCGCCAGTGTCAGCAACGTCAGAAAGATTGTCTTCGTCATTCCGCTGTCACCTCCCTCGGAAGTGGAATTTGAACCCAAGCTGAATATATCGCGTGCTGCCGGCCGGAGCCGTCTGTTAACCCCCGCACCTGCTCCGCGTATTACCGGGCAAGAGGACTTACGAACAAGATGAACGGGAGAATCATTCATAGAATCACGGGGATAGCGGTTCTGGCGGTGGTGCTCTGGCCGGCCAGCCTGGCGACGGCGCAGAAAAATCCCAAGCCGGAGGCAGTTGTAGGGCCCACCCCGATCCAGGCGGTCGAACAGCCCGACGCCGAACGGGTGAAGCAGGAACTCAGCGACCTGCTCCAGCGGTATCCTCCGTCGCTTCGTTCCGTTCTTCGTCAGGATCCCAGCCTGATGACGAATCAGCAGTATATGGCCACATTTCCGGCGCTGAGCGCCTATTTGAATCAGCATCCGGAAATCCCCCGGAATCCGTCCTTCTATGTCGGCACTCCCGGTCCCGAGTTTGGGCCGCGCACACCAGACGAGCGCACGTTTGACATCTGGAACAGGCTTCTGCAGGCCCTCACGATCTTCGCTGGCTTCGGCATGGCAATTGGCCTTCTCACCTGGCTCATCCGAACTTTTATGGACTACCGCCGCTGGAATCGCTTGTCGAAAGTGCAGGCGGAAGTGCACACACGCCTGCTTGACCGCTTCAATACCAATGAGGAACTGATGGCGTATATTGCCACACCGGCTGGCTCACGCTTTCTTTCATCGGCTCCCATTTCGCTCGATACTGGCGCGGCATCCCGAAGCCTGGGCGCTCCTCTCAGCCGAATTATGCTTTCGCTCCAGGCAGGTGTCGTTCTCGCAGCGGCGGGCGTCGGCCTGATGCTCTCCGGCCAGACCGTGTCACTGGCTGATGCTGCTGAACCGCTCCACATCCTGGGCCTCATATCGATCTCTCTCGGCGTCGGATTTGCGATCTCTGCCGCCGCCTCATTCCTGATCTCGAAGAAGCTCGGATTGCTCGAACCGCCGCCCCAGCAACGGCGAATTTCGGAGCTCCCTGAGATGCCCCAATGAAAGGTAGACTGAAATTGTGTTCCGGGAACTGACCTACAGCGATGTCAGCCGCGCGAAGGCACTCGCCCACGCCGAGGTCAGCTTCGTGATGGACGAAGAGGCTTTCCGCGGCTTCTACGACCGCAACGCACGCGGCCTCTGGGCCTACCTCTCCCGCGTTACCGGCGATCGCCAGCTTGCCGATGATCTCCTGCAGGAAGCCTTCTACCGCTTCCTGCGCGCGGCTTCGAACTCGCCGGGCGAAGACCGCTTCGACAGCGATGCTCACCGGCGCAACTCGCTCTATCGCATCGCAACGAATCTTGCGGTGGATGCGCGGCGGAGAAGCTTCACCCGGCCCGCCGCATCGGTAACCGGAGACGATGTGGAGGGCATCGCGTCATCCGGTCGCCTCGGGAATCACGGTGATGACGTGGCCCGGCGAACCGATGTGAATCGCGCTATGGCTCAGCTTCGTCCCCGGGAGCGCGCCATGCTGTGGATGGCTTATGCGGAAGGCGCTTCGCACGACGAGATCGCAGGTGCGATCGGGGTGCAGCCTTCAAGCATGAAACTGCTGCTGTTCCGTGCCCGGAAGAAAATGGCGAAGCTGCTCGGTGGACGGGGAGGCGGCCAGTGAGAAAGATCGAATGCGAATTCGAGGCTGATGTTCTCTGTGCCGTCCTGCAGTCACGCTGGCCGGAGCGTGTGGACGCGGAGCTTCGTGAGCACGCGACGCATTGCGAGATTTGCTCGGATGTTGCCGCTGTGGCGGGAGCAATCGAGTGCGCGCGGGAAGAATCGGCCGAATGTGCCCGCATTCCCGAAGCGCTGCCGGATTCCGGCATCGTCTGGTGGAAAGCACAGATGCGCGCGCGCCGCGAGGCGGTGAAAGCCGCGGGCCGCCCCATCACAGCGGTCCAGATTGCGGCCTTCGCCTGCGCCATGGCGCTGATGGGCGCCTGCATTGGCGCTACTTCGAGCTGGTTCCAGTCCGGGCTGCAGTGGGTTCGCGCGCAGATCGATCCTGCAAAACTTGTCCCCTCTGCGATAGCGCTGGTTGAAACCCACGGTCTTCTCGTCGCGGCGACCGCCGCGATGATTTTCGTGATTCCCGTAGCGGTTTATCTCGCGGTCGGCCGCGACTGAACTTCTTCGTGAACCTCGCTCCCGCGTTCTGCGTAACACTCGGGCATGAAGCTGATTTGTTGTCTGCTGTTGCTCGCGGGCTGCGCTCCTGCGCAGACGCCCGCCTTTGACGCCGCTTCCATCAAGCCGGACAATTCAGGCCCGGGGCCGAGCTCGATGCGCGTTACTGCCGGGCATCTTGCCATGCAGAACGTCTCCCTGAAGAAGATTTTGCTGAACGCTTACAACATTCCGGACGATCGCGAGTATGCGGTAATCGGTCCTGAATGGCTCGGAAACGAGCACTTCGATATGGAGGCAACGTTTCCGGCGGACACGCAGATTCCACAGATCCGCCTGATGATGCAATCATTCCTCTCGGATCGATTCAAAATGGCCGCGCACAAAGAAACTCGGCAGCTCCCGAACTACTCGCTGGTCGTGGCGAAAGGCGGCGTAAAGATTTCGCCGGCGGAGGCAGGGCAGGGACAGACGAGCGGCGGAAACGGAAAATTTACTGCGACGAAGATCACGATGGGGCATTTTGCGGATCTGATCGCGCGGCAGGTTGGTTTTCCGGTGGCTGACCAGACTGGACTCGCCGGTGTTTACACGTTCACTCTGCAGTGGGATCCGGCGGCGGGGTTTAGTGTTGGCCCTTCGGAAGCGCCTCCAACAGGACCATCGATCTTTACCGCGCTTGAAGAACAGCTTGGACTCCACCTCGCGAGCGGCAAAGGACCAGCCGAAGTCGTGGTGATCGATCGCATGGAAAAGACGCCGACGGAGAACTGAATGAAACCTCTTCTGCTACTACTCGCAGCGTATGCCTGCTTCGCCCAGCAGCCGCGCGCGTTCGACGTAGCGGCAGTAAAACCGAATGCGAGTGGAGGTAATGGCGTCAGCATGCGGACGCAGCATGGCCATCTGACCGTGGAGAATGCGCCGCTGTTTCAAATCATCCAGCAGGCATTCCTGATTAAGGAATTTCAGCTCAGCGGCGGTCCCGGTTGGATCATGTCCGAACGCTACAACATCGACGCGCGAATGGAAAAAGACGACATCAGCGACAGAGATCTGTGGCTCTCGCTGCAGCCACTGCTCACGGATCGCTTCCATCTGAAATTCCATCGCGAGCCCAGGACGATGCCGGTGTTTTCGCTTGTCGTCGCGAAAGGCGGCCCGAAATTCCAGCCGCACAAAGAAAGCGCGGACGGGAAGGATCAGCCACGGTTGGGCGTTTCCATCGGTTCGGGCAAAGGCAAGCTGACCGCAACGAAGACAACGATGGCGAGCTTCGCGGATTCGCTGGGGCATCAGGTAGATCGCGTTGTTGTGGACAATACCGGTCTGAAGGGCGAGTACGATTTCACCGTGGAGTGGTCGCCGGATAATCACGAAGGTTCGATCGTGAGTGCGGTGGAAGAGAAAGTAGGGCTGACTGGACTTTCGGTCTTTGAAGCGTTGCAGGAACAACTCGGGCTGAAGCTCGAATCGTCGAAAGGGCCGGTACAGGTGATCGTGATCGATTCCGTGGATCGACCGTCGGCAAATTGAAAGGAACGTATGCAATTTATCCTGATGAGCGCGTTGCTGCTGGTTCCGGCGATTTCTTTCGGCCAGCAGCTTTCTTTTGAGGTGGCCGACGTGAAGCCGAGCGACCCTTCCGTCATGAAGGCGGGGAAGGGAAGAATGCTGCCCGGAGGACAGATCTCTGTTCCTGGCTATACCCTGCGTGAACTCATCATGTTTACCTA
>DASZVV010000153.1:0-13892 GCA_035546955.1 Bryobacteraceae bacterium | reverse complement strand
GAGAGATATGACCTGCGAAAAAGATCCATTGAAGCGGGAGCAAGTCATCGCCAGGTATCTGGCGCGCTCACTCGACGCCGATGCCGTGGAGGAAGTCGAAGCCCACTACCTCGGCTGCGACGAATGCTTTGACGAATTGCGCCTGGCGGAGCGGATGGTTGCCGAACTTCGCACTTCCAATCTCGCCTGGAAACAGAGCGGGAATGTTTCGATTTTGCAGTTCCGCCACAATGCCGAGCTCACACAGTCGGCCCGCGAGCTTGACCAGTTGCGGCGCGAAGTTCTCGAGCAGAGCGATACTCGTGTCATCGTGGATCTCGGCCGCGTCACCCGGATCGACAGCGCCGGGCTTGGGCAATTAATGGGGTGCTACACCCACCTCGTCCGCAATGCCGGTTCCCTCAAGATCGTGAATGCGCGTCCCGAAGTTCGCCGCATCCTGGATATGACCGGCATCAGCACGCTCCTGCCGCATTACAACGATGAGCAGGATGCGATGCGCAGTTTCGAAGACGCACTGCCGAAGGCCTGACGGCGCCCGGGGAACCCTCAGGCCGCTCCGAGAAAGGACGTTCGTCTCACGCCGCAGCTTTGCTCAACGGCTTCCTTCGCGGATTCCATGGAAACAAAATTCCCCAGACAGAGAAACCCATCGCCGGTCTCATTACTGTGCGTGGCGTCGTAAGCATGCCACCGCATCCCGACCTTCACAATGTGCCCCAGGTGGCGTTCGCTGTCAGAAAGCGCGCAGATATGCGCCGAAATACGCCACGCCGTAGCACCGGCAATGTGTTGCCCATCCGTCATCCAGTTGTTCTCTTTTCCTCGCCCGGTGCGGCGCTTCCCCCAAAAGGCTAATCCCTTTGCTCCTGAGGAGTTACAAACGCCGATTCCTGAAGATAGCCCATTGGAATAGCCCGGGCAAGGCTATCGGTACCAGACCGGAAAGTTAACTTCAGATATCAGAGGTTCCCGATGCAGAAAAGGGCCAGCCAAAGGAGATAATTCATCCCTCCGGCCGACCCTCAAACACCGCCTCGGCTGCCCGCCGCTAGTTCTTCGTCATCTGGAAGCCAATGACTTCCACTTCCGTGTTGTGCGCGAAACGCAGCCCATAAATGCCGTCGAGCGACTTCAGCTTGCCACTCCCCACCACCTCCGATTGATCGTAGCTGGCCACTGTCGTCCCGTTGATGATGCAGGAGGCTTTTCCGCCCTTCACCGAAATCGCGATGTCCTGGCTTACCGGCTGGCCCACACCTGCGGCCTTATGGACCGCGGGATTGGAGGCGCCCGCCCGTCCGTTCAGCTGAAACGCATCCGGCCCGAATCCACGCACAATGAAGTTGCCGTTCCCATACGCCGCGCAGTAAAGCTCCGTCTGGTTCGGTGTTCCCATATCGTTGCCCCCCACCACGATCCCGTACGGATGCGGATGCGTGTTGAGGTTCATGTATTTCGGTTCGGTGAACGTGGCTTTCACAGTGTAATCGCCCGACGCCTTATCCGCCGGATTCCAGTACGTGATGGCGGGGCCGGTAGTGATCTTGAACGTGTTGCCTTCCTTAACGAATTTCGCATTGTCGACCGTCATCCCGCGTGCCGCTTCGTTGGCATCGACTTTGCCGGTCCAGCCCGGCGCATTCTGAATGCCGCCGCCCGCGATCGCACGGGAACCGTCGCCCGCCGCGGGCGCCTTTCCGGCCGGAGCCTGCGCGAAAACGGCGATCGAAGCAGCGAGCGTCAAAGCACCGGTCAAAAGTGCGGAAGCGTGAACGTTACGCATAAATCTTCCTTTCATGGGAAAAAGCGAATGATCAACCACAAGTATATGCGCTTCGCCGGTTATTTGTGTGGCAGCGATTCCTGTAACCTCGTAGTGTGCGGCTCCGCCTAACCGCACAGAATGGTGCGCGTCCAACGGGAGAACCAACGTCTGGCATGCTGATCCGCTGCTGCACCGTTTCACTGTTGTTCACCGCCCTGCTCACCGCGCAGACCGGCGGACGTGGCGTTGCCATTGGAGGAATCCTCGGACCCGTTCCGTTCGGCAGCCCGAACTCCCCGCAGAACGGACCGCCGCCCGCAACCGATTGCGCCGCGAGCGGCATCGTCGTCAATGCGATCACCGGCGCCCCGATACCCCGCGCCATGGTTCAGGGCAACGGCAGCGGCGGCGCCGCATCGGACGCGAAGGGCGAATGGAGCATGACGAACCAGCGCTGCGGAGTTTGGATTCCGAACGCAACGCGCCCGGGATTTTTCAGTGCAACGCCCGGTCTTACGGCCGCCGGCCCCCGAAAATTGGTCGATCTCGTTTCCGGTTCCCCGGCAACTGGCGTGAAGATCGAGCTCATGCCGGAAGCCAGCATCTCCGGAACCGTGCTCAACTCCGACGGTGATCCTCTGGCCGACGCCCGGATTATGCTCATGCACTCCATGATCCTGAACGGATACCGCGTCCTGACCGGCGCGCAGAATGGCCAGACGGACCAGGAGGGCAACTTCCGGATCGATCATCTGCAGCCCGGCCGCTACATCGCGTGTGCGGGTTCCACTGAGCTGGCATTCCCCGTGGGAGGCGGTCCGGCACTCGTCTATCCGGAAGAGTGCTATCCGGGGCCGCCCTCACAGGGCCCTTCGGCCGCGATGCCAATCGATCCAGGCAAGGAAGCCCGGATTTCGCTCACACTGCGTGCGCAGCCTCCCCTTCACGTACGCGGCGTCGTCGAAGGAGCATCCGGCGGCCGCGGAAGTGTGAACCTTATGAAGACGGCCGTCGACCGGCCAATGCCCGGCGTGCCGCTCGGTGGAATGATGATGGGGTTGCCATCCACGAACCGTGGCGGTCAGATCCTGCCCGACGGAACGTTCGATATCACGAACGTGACGCCGGGAAACTACATCGCCACCGCGCGTGTCCCCGGTCCCGGAAGAGGCATGCCGCCAACAGCGACCGCCAGGATTACGGTCGGAGACTCGGACGTTAACGGTGTTCAGCTCACCATCCAGCCTCCGGTCCCCGTGAATGGAACCGTGCGCTACGAACTCGCCGGCGGAACTCCGGCCGTGCCCGCTGCGCCGGCGAACCAGGGACAGTTCACCGAGGGCGCGCTGCCGGTTGCAGGCCCCGGAGTCATCGTCAATCTTTCGCCTGCCGAACCGTCTCTCGGAGGTGTCGGCCAGCCCCAGTGGGACGACGATCATCTGGCCTTCAACTGGCCGGAGGTATCGCCGGGCTCCTGGATTCTGAACGCGAACGTTCGAAGCATCCCGGGCGCCTACATCAAGTCGGCCACCCTGCGCGGACAGGATGTTCTCAACCAGCCTTTCCCGATCGACGGTCCCACAGGCCCCATCGAAATCGTCGTCAGCGATGATTCCGGAATATTCCAGGCGAACGTAACCGACGCGGATGGTCACCCCGTCCCCGGCTTCGTCGTGCTCAAACCGGCGGCTGGCCGTCCGCTCACCGGACGCGCCGGCCACGACGGCGTCGTTTCTATAGAAAACGTGCCCACCGGCGATTATTCCGTCTGGGCTTTCGACAATATGACAGATGTCCCGTGGAACGAAGACGACTGGATGGCCCGGAATGCAGGATCGCCTATCCGCGTAACGATCTCCAAAACCGCCGGCGCCGCGCCAGTCACTCTCAAACGAATTACCGCGCCGGCGCAGTAAGCACCGGCGCGGGGCCTCCCAGTCTTACCAGCGAAGGCCGAACGTCACGGGAATGTAGTTCGTGAAGAAGCGGTTGTTGTCAAACACGTGCTCGTAACGAGCCTCGGCGAAAAACTTGCCGTGCCACGGCGCGCCGAATGCAAGCCCGAGCCCCGCGTCAAAGCCGGGCTTGATCACCGAATAATCCGATCGCAGCAACTGCGTATACGCCGGCGCAAACGACCGCCGGAACATGCCGCCGCCACCCGTCGCGTAGAAATCCGCATGGGCGCCCCGGCCGAGATGATAGACCGGGTCCAGTGTGGCGGAAAATACACGCATTTGACCGCCCGCCACGGAAAGATTTCCCGTCAGGCCGACCGGGGTTCCCATCACCTGCTGGCTGACGTCGACCAGCACGCCCACGTGACGATTGAAATTCACCCCCGCGCCTCCGCCAATATTCCAGCCGAGGTCCAGATCCTTTCCGGAATGCCCGACGCCTTGTGAAAAACCTGCGCCAATCTGCATCGTGAACTTCGATACGCCTTCCTGAGCGCTGAGGCCTGCCGCGCAGACAACCGCGATCCCGATCGTGAAAAACGAACGAAACATATAAATGTGAAACTCTCCTCTCATTTTTTGAGCAAACCGGCAAAAATCGCCGCCTCCACTGACCCGTTCTGCTGCGAAAGAATGCAAGCGGTATTCCAAAGGGATTTCGCGGAATGTCGTTTTAGTGCGTGATAACACTTCGGGTGGTATAAAACGGGTGAAGTCTCTCGTGGGACCTGGATTGCACTGGCATGCTTGTGGCTTCTGAATCCATCCGCCGGTTCGCCTCCGAACAAAGCGCCGGGTTTCTTCGCTCGCTGATGCTCGATGCCGGGCATGCAGCCAAATCCGGCGGGATCGAAGCAGTGCACGATCTGCGGGTTTCGATACGCAGATTCCGCCAGGTTCTGAAAGTCTTCCGCGCGTGGCTCCCGCGCAACGAATCGCACCTGCTCCGCCATGAGATGAAAGAAATCATGAAGCACGCGGGCGATGTGCGGGACCGCGACATCGCGATCGCGCTGCTGCGCAAAATTCAGGCGCCCGCGAATCGCCGCGTCGTCGCCGAAATTCACGAACAGCGCGGCGTCTCCGCCCATGCTCTTCAGGAATCTCTCCGTGATTTCCGCCGGCGCGGATCGGCGGCAGCCTGGCGGCGCGCGCTTAAACTGGTGCAGGATTCCGGGAAGACTTCGGCGCGGGATGCGGCAAGCAACATCCTCCCCGGCATGCTGAAGAAATACCTTCGCCACGGCACGCAGGCATCCCACCACAACGCATCGTCCAAAGAATTGCACCGCTTCCGCATCGCGACCAAGGAAATTCGCTATTCAGTCGAGCTTTTCATTCCGGTTTTTGGCGCCGGAGCCGGTGTTGGAACAGGCGGCCCAATCGGGGAACTCTCGAAAAATCTGAAGAAAATCCAGAACCATCTCGGCGCCATCCACGATTGCACCGCCACCGCGGCGCTGATCGAGGATTTGAAATCCCCCGGACGCAAGAACATTCTGCGCGCGATCGGCAAGCGCGGCGAGGAAAAAACCGATCGCTTTCTGCGCGACTACCGCCGCCAATTCGAAGACGAAGACGCCGTCCGCCGCTGGAAAAAAGCGCTGCGTCACCCCTGATCACGCTGAGCGCCCAGCCACCTGCTGTAATGGACAGTTCATGCCTGAATCGTTGCGGCCCGCCGGAAGCTTTGACGAATGGGACCGCGTTGAAGGAACGCCGGGGCCCATGGGCGTCACGTGGCTCCCTGCGCTCGAAGCCTGGAATTTCGCCCTTTACTCGCGCCGCGCCAGCGCTGTCACCCTGCTCCTCTATTCCGAAGACGATCCGGTGAATCCGGTGTTTGAAGAGCAGCTCGATCCCCGCCTCAACAAGTCGGGACGCATCTGGCATTGCTGGGTTCCCGCAAACATGGCACGCCATGCGGCCTATTACGGCTACCGCGTGGATGGACCTCATGACGGCGGCCATGGCTCCCGCTTCGATCCCGAAAAGATTCTGCTCGATCCCTTCGCGCCCGCCGTCCATTTTCCGCCGCGCTACAGCCGCAACTCTGCCGTCCTCCCTGGCCGGAATGACGGCCGCGCGCCTCTGGGCGTTCTCCCGCGCGAGGAAATCGATCCAGGTCCGCGCGTCGAACGCCCCACCCGCGCCGCGCACGATCTGATCATCTATGAGCTGCATGTAAAGGGATTCACCGCCCGCCCCAATTCCGGCGTCAGCGCCGCGAGCCGCGGAACATACGCCGGCCTGATCGAAAAGATTCCCTATCTCACCGAACTCGGCGTCTCCGCCGTCGAGCTCATGCCTGTCCACCAAGGCGATCCTCAGGAAGGCAGTTTCTGGGGCTATATGCCGCTCAATTTCTTCTCGCCCGAGCGCAACTATGCCGCCGCGAAAACCAGCGAAGGAGCCGCCGCCGAGTTCCGTGAGATGGTGGATGCCTTCCATCGCGCCGGCATCGCCGTCTGGCTCGACGTGGTTTACAACCACACGAGCGAAGGCGGCGCCGATGGCCCTGTCTACAGCTACAGCGGCATCGACAACCCTTCGTACTACCTCCTCAACGCCGACCGCACCGCCTACCGCAACGACACCGGCTGCGGCAACACGCTGCGCTGTGATCACCCGGTGGTCCGCTCTCTGATTCTCGAAAGCCTGCTTCACTGGATCGAAAGCATGCGCGTCGATGGTTTCCGTTTCGATCTCGCTTCCGTCTTCACCCGCCGGTCGGATGGCACGCTCGATCTCGAATACCCCTCGCTGATCTCCGATATCAGCTTCCTCGCCGCGCGCCACGGCGTTCGTATGACTGCCGAAGCGTGGGACATCGAAAGCTATCTGCTCGGCCGCGCCTTCCCCGGCCTCAACTGGCGCCAGTGGAACGGCAAATACCGCGACGATCTGCGCGACTTCGTACGCGGCGTGCCCGGCCGCGTCGGCGCGCTCATGCAGCGCGTCTACGGCAGCGACGATCTGTTTCCCGACAACACCACCGATTCCTACCGCCCCTTCCAGAGCGTCAACTTCATCACCGCACACGACGGCTTCACGCTTTACGACCTCGTTGCCTACAACCAGAAACACAACGAAGCCAACGGCAACAACAATCTCGACGGTAGCGACGATAACCGGAGCTGGAACTGCGGCTGGGAAGGCGATGAGGGCGCGCCGCTTGAAGTGCTCACGCTCCGCCGCCGCCAGGCGCGCAATTTCATGTGCCTCCTGATGCTGAGCAACGGCACTCCCATGTTCTGCGCAGGCGATGAATTTCTTTCCACGCGCCGCGGCAACAACAATCCTTACAACCAGGACAACGAGATCAACTACCTCGATTGGGACCTGTTGCAGACCAACCGCGACTTTTTCCGCTTCGTGAAGGGCATGATTGCGTTCCGCCGCGAGCACCGGTCCATCGCGCGCAGCCAATACTGGCGTGACGACATTTCGTGGTACGGCGCCGGCCGAGGGGTGGATTTTTCACCATCCGGCCAGACGCTTGCCTGGTGCCTCCGCGGCGCGAGCGAGCGCGACTGCGACATCTACGTCATGGTCAACACCAGTTCCGCTGACGTGAATTTCGAAATTCAGGAAGGCGCCCCCAGCCGCTGGCAGCTCGTGGCCGATACAGGCCTCGCCGCCCCCCACGATTACTCCGAGCCCGCCGGCCGCCGCCGTCTGCTCTCCCCGGTATATCGGGTGAGCGCCCGCAGCATCGTCGTCCTCTGTTCCGCCGGGCTGATATCATAGCCCTTCGCCGAAAAAATTGCGGCTTCTCTATTCGATCACCATCGCCTGCAGTTCGTTCCTCCTGTTCGTTCTGCAGCCCATCGCCGCCAAAACCCTGCTGCCTCGCTACGGCGGATCGGCTGGCGTCTGGGTCGCCAGCATGCTCTTTTTTCAACTCCTGCTGCTGGCCGGATACGCGTATTCGTACGTGATTTCCATCTCGCTCCCACGCCGCGCGCAGAGCATCGTACATGGCATTCTGGTGCTCGCCGGACTCGCCACCGTCACGCTCACTTTCCGCGTCTGGCCGTCTTCGAGCCCATCGCTTTCCATCCTTGGCACGCTCCTGCTCTCGATTGGCCTGCCGTACTTCCTGCTCTCCGCGACAAGTCCACTCCTCCAGGCCTGGCTCGGCGGATCGAGCCCCGCGCCGTTCCCCTGGTGGCTTTTCGCGCTTTCGAACGCGGCTTCGCTCACCGCGCTCCTGGCCTATCCAGTCGCCATCGAACCTTCGCTCCCGCAGAGCCTGCAGCTTCGCCTCTGGTGGATTGGCTACGGCATTTTCGCGGCCTTCATTGTTGCCGCCGCACTTGCAAACAGGCGCACCGCCGCGCCGGAAGAATCCAGTCAGCCGGCCGGCGATCCGGGCAGTCCGCTCATCCGCATCGCGCTCGCCGCCTGTGCGTCAGCGCTCTGGATGTCCGTCGCGAATCACCTCAGCCAGGAAGTCGCGCCCGTACCGTTCCTCTGGGTGTTGCCCCTGAGCGTGTATCTGCTGAGCTTCATCCTCTGCTTCGAAGGCCGCGGCTGGTATCAACCCGTAGTTTTCAAAATCCTCCTGCCGATTGCCTGGTTTGGCGCGGCATACCGCTTGTCCGCCGCGGGCTCCGGCGCTCTCGCTACCGAAATCGCCATCTTCACCGCCGCGCTCTTCGTCTGGTGCATGTTCTGCCACGGTGAAATCGCCCGCACCAAGCCAGAGTCCGGCGCGCCTCTCTTCTATCTCCAGATCGCAGGCGGGGGCGCATTGGGTGCGATCCTCGTCGGTCTGGTGGCTCCCGCGGTCCTCACGTCGTACATCGAGCTCCCGATCTTCATCGCGGTATCCGTTGTCCTCGCGCTCTATCTGGTCTACGGCATTCGCGCCAAAGCCCGGCTGATCCGCCTCGCGGTCATTGCGGCCGCCGCCTTCGTCATCGCGACGCGTTTCGAGGCAGGCACAGGCACCGTGCTCCGCGAGCGCAACTTTTACGGCGCACTCCAGGTTACCGATACCGCTACTGTCCGCACTCTCTACAACGGAAAAACGCTCCACGGCATCGAATTCCTCGCGCCGCAGAAGCTCACTTACCCCACCGCCTACTATGGCCCTGGAACCGGCGCAGGCCAGCTCCTCGGCTCGCGCGTCACCCCCGGCCGCGTTGCGCTCGTCGGCCTCGGCGCCGGCACCCTCGCTGCCTATGGCCGCCCCGGCGACACGTTTCGCTTCTACGAAATCAATCCCGCCGTGATCGATATCGCGTCACACGATTTCCACTTTCTCGATAAATCCCAGGCGAAGATCGAAATCATCGAAGGCGACGGCCGCCTCGCGCTCGACCGCGAGCCCTCCGGCAGTTTCGGCTACCTCATCCTCGACGCTTTTTCCGGCGATTCCATCCCGGTCCACCTGCTCACACGCGAAGCTTTCCAGACCTACTTCCGCATTCTCCATCCCGACGGCGAAATCGCCATCCACATCACCAATCGGTTTCTGGATCTCGCGCCCGTCATCCGCTCAGTCGCGGCAAGTCTCGGACGCGAAGTCATCGAAATTCGCAGCGAGGCCGACCCCGCGCAGGAAGTGCTGGCCGCCGACTGGATGCTTGTCTCCGCCCGCAACATGGGCGAAACGCCCAGCCGCCGCACCCGCCCCTGGACCGACGACTACAGCAACCTCTTCCAGGTTCTGAAGTAGCTCTACCCTATCCCAACTGGATCTGTGTCGCCTTCTTCAGATAATCCGGATCGAACTCCAGCCCGAACCCCGGCCCCGGCGGCAGCGCAATCACGCCGTTTTTAATCTCGAAATTCGGCGTGTACCACGACTCCTTCTTCGCCGGCGCCCGCCACACATACTCCATGAACGGCGCGATGTTCTGCGTCGTCGCCGCGAAATTCAGAATATTCACCGACGCCGCTCCCGTCTGCGTATTATGCGGCGCAATCCAAAGCCCCGCCTTCCGTGCCATCCGCGCTACCTTCGCCGCCCGGATAAACCCGCCGTTGTAATTCAAATCCGGCTGTACGATATCGGCGACCTTGTTATCCACAATCCACTGGAACTGCCACAGACTCGAATTCTGCTCGCCAAACGAGACTTTCATATCGAGCGCGTCCGCCACCTTCTTCGTCTCGCTCAGCTCCTCCCACGGGCACGGCTCTTCGAACCACAGATACTTCATCTCCTGCAGCCGCTTCCCCATCGCGATCGCGTTCTTCGCGTCATACGAACCATTCGCATCCGCCATCAGCGTCACCTTGCTCGCCAGCTTCTGATGCGCCAGTTCGAGAATGCGGTCCGTCCGCCCCGGCGTCGCATCGCTGTTATCGCTCATGCGCCCGCCGATCTTGAACTTCACCGCCTTCGCGCCCGTATACTCCACCCCGCGCACATAAATCGCCACCTCATCGTCTGCCGGCAATTCGCGCGCCGAGCCCGAAAGATAAACCGGAATCTCCTTCCGGATCGCCCCGCCCATCAACTCCGACGCTGGCTTCTTCAGCGTCTTCCCCATCAGATCGAACAGGCTCTGTTCCACATACGCCACCGGACACCAGAACTCCTGCCCCGCCAGCTTGTAATTCGAATTCGTCACATAGACTTCATCCACCAGATGCTCCAGATCGCGCGCATCCTGCCCCAGAAAATGCGGCATCACCCGATGCGCCAGGATCGGCACATAATCCGCGATATCCTTGCACTGCACAATTCCCTCGGCGCCATCGGTCGAGCGAGTGCGCAGCAGATACACGCCGCCCGCATGCAGCAGCTCGATCGACGCGATCCTGATCGGCGTCGAAGAGAATTTGTGCAGGTCGAAGACCGGTTTCCCAAACTCCACAATCTCGGCCGACATATCGTGGACCGATTGCGCGAGTAGTCCTCGACGCGCAAGCAGGCCCGCGCTTCCAAGCGCAGTGTTCCGGAGAAAACAGCGGCGATTCATGCACATAAGCATATCGCCGCAAAGCGGGGCGCGCCGGACTTCCGGCCGCCGCAAATCAGGCTGCAGCGCCCGCCGGTGAAGCTCTGTAGGCTTCCACGGCCGACGCCGAATCGAAGATTTCGAGGAACCGCACCACCTTCCCGTTCTTCACGGTAAAAAGGTGGCACCCACGCGAGTCGATTTTCTTGCCCGTCGCGTTCACCACGCATGTATAGCGACTGATCGTAAACACCTGGTCGCCGGCCTCATACATTTCGTCGATTTTCAGATCCTCGTCCGACTGCGTGGTAACGAGCGCCTGGAAAAATTTCGAAACCTGCTCCCGCCCGCGGAACGTCCCGCAGAACGGCAGTGAGGCCGGTCCTTCGCAAACCCAATCCACATCCGGGGCCAGCGCCGCGAGAATCGTGGCGATATCGCCCCGGGCAAAAGCAGCATACAGACTGTGAATGAAATCAGCGTTTTCTGACATAGAAATAACCTCCGCCAGACATTACAGAGTCTCCCACAAAACGCATTAGCATAAAATGCCCGTTTGGAGAAACCATGTTCACCGCGACGAAAGACCTGATCCTCCCCAGCACCACCACCGGTTCATTTCCCCGCCCGCGCTGGTTTGACGTCAGCATGTGGGGCCGCCCCCTCGACACATGTATGCAGGACGTCCGCTACCGCGAAAAGCTGCAGGACGCCTACGCCGTCGTCATCAGCGACCAGGAGCGCTCCGGCCTCGACATCCTCACTCATGGCGATTTCCACGTCGATGAAGACATGGCCGGCCGCGCCTGGCACCACTATCCGCTGCAGCGCTGGGCCGGATTCGAAGGCGATTACCTCCAGCCCGAAGAAACCACCGCCCCCTGGCTCCACTACCCGCCCGGCACGCTGCTCAACGAAATCTACACCGGCTGGCGCTGGCCCCACGTAGTCGACAAAATCGAACACCGCCCGCTTGATTACCCCAAGCTGTGGCGCATGTCTCAGATGAAGACCCGCAAGCCCGTGAAATTCGGCACCTGCTGCTCGCAGGTGATGGCGCTCTTCCTCGACATCCACACTCCCAAATACAAGGACAAGCGCCAGATCGTATGGGATATGGCCGAAGCCATGAATAAAGAGCTTCTCGCCCTCCGCGATGCCGGCTGCCGCTGCATCCAGATCGAAGAGCCCACTTTCCACTTCATGGCCAACACCTACGGCAAGGATCACGAAGAAGTGAAATTCATGATCGATGCCTTCAACCGCGAAGTGCAGGGCCTCGATGACGTTGAGCTCTGGATCCACACCTGCTGGGGCAATCCCAACATGCAGCGCGTCATGGAAGACACAAGCTACGCCAATTCCATCGAGATCTACCTCGAACGCTGCCGCGGCGACGTCTGGACCCTCGAAATGAAAGACCGCAACCAGAAAGACATCGAGCTTTTCGCGCCCTTCAAAAACAGCCTTAAAAAGAAAATCGCCATCGGCGCCGTGAGTCACCGTTCGCTCCAGGCCGACCGCGCCGAAGATGTCGCCGGCGAAATTCGCAAAGCCCTGAAATACATCCCGGCCGATAAGCTCATCGTTTCGAGCGACTGCGGCTTCGGCCGCCAGGGCTGCACCCGCGAGATCGCGTTCTACAAGGCGAGCGCCATCGCCCAGGGCTGCAACATCGTCCGCAGGGAACTCGGCTTCGACACGACCCACGTACCCGCGACCGATCCGCAACTCCAGATCGATGTCGTCCCCGGCCGCAAAACTGCGTGAAACACGTCGCGCTGCTGCGAGGCATTAACGTCGGCGGCAAGAACAAGCTCGCCATGAAGGATCTGGCGTCCCTGTTTACTGCCGCCGGCTGCCGCGACGTGACAACATACATTCAGAGCGGCAACGTGATCTTCAACGCGCACGCTCCCCTGCTGAAGAAACTCGCGCCCGCGATTTCGATAGCGATTCTCGATCGCTTCGGTCTTCGGGTCCCCATCGTCATCCGCTCGCACGAACAGCTCGCAGCCGCGGCCGGTACCAACCCATACCTCGCGGAAGGCATCGACCCCAAATGCCTCCACCTGATGTTCCTCGCCACTCACCCCGCCCCCGCCGCGGTAGCCACTCTCGACCCCGACCGCTCCCCGCCCTCCCGCTTCCACGTCCACGGGCAGGACATCTACCTCCACTTCCCGCAAGGCGTTGCGCAAAATAAAATCACCAACGCCTGGATCGATGCAAAGCTTTCTACAGTAAGCACCATCCGCAACTGGAGCACGGTCCTGAAGCTGATTGAACTCACGCGCGGCTGAGACAACGATTGCCTGAACGCCCTGACATGAACGGAACAAACAGGCTGCGCGATCTGAAATCTCGGGAATACACTGTGTACCCACCGCGGCGTACCACTGGCATATTCGTTCACTGTTCCTCTGAGCTACGAAGAGCGTAATCTACGGCCATGGCCATAAACACCAGGTCAAAGCAACCGTCTGGCCTTCAGAGATGTCGACCTCAGGATTGATATGGCTCGTGGTCGACGTGACTTGCGATGCTGCTTCGCCTGCAGCAACACTGATTCCCCTCAGCATACAATTGAAAATTCACTATGAAACTTATCCGCTTTGGCGAGCCCGGCCGCGAAAAGCCCGGCGTCCTTCTTGAAAATGGCAAGCGCATCGACGTCTCCTCCGCCGGCATCGGCGATTACGACGAAACGTTCTTCGCCGGCGACGGCATTTCCCGCCTCCGCGCCTGGCTCAACTCCAACGCCGCCTCCGCGCCCGAAGTCTCCGGCGACACCCGCCTCGGCCCCTGCGTCGCCCGCCCCTCGAAGCTCATCTGCATCGGCCTCAACTACATCCGCCACGCCAAAGAGAGCAACATGGAGATCCCGAAGGAGCCCATCATCTTCTTCAAAGCGACCTCCTCCATCATCGGCCCCAATGACACTGTCGTCATTCCCAAAAATTCCCGCAAGAGCGATTGGGAAGTCGAACTCGCCGTCATCATCGGCAAAAAGGCCTCTTACGTCAGCCAGGCCGATGCCATGAACCACGTCGCCGGCTACTGCCTCCATAACGATTACAGCGAGCGCGAATGGCAGCTCGAACGCGGCGGCCAGTGGGTCAAAGGTAAAAGCTGCGACACCTTCGCCCCCCTCGGCCCCTTCATGGCCACGCCGGACGAAATCAAAGATCCCCACAACCTGAATCTCTGGCTTAAACGCAACAACGTCACGCGCCAGAATTCCAACAC
>DASZVV010000152.1:0-7979 GCA_035546955.1 Bryobacteraceae bacterium | reverse complement strand
CCACGGACGAATGCGAAATATCGCGCTCATGCCACAGCGCGATATCCTCGAACGCCGCCTGCGCATTCGACCGCACCACGCGCGCCAACCCGCAAATCTGCTCGCAGGTCACCGGATTGCGCTTGTGCGGCATCGCCGATGACCCCTTCTGGCCGCGCGCGAAATACTCTTCCGCCTCGCGCACTTCTGTCCGCTGCAGATGCCGGACCTCAAGCGCAATCTTCTCGCACAGCGCTGCTGTCGTCGCCAGCACCGCGGCGAAGTGCGCATGCCGGTCGCGCTGCACCACCTGCGTGGCCACCGGCGCCGGCTCCAGACCCAGCCGCTCGCAGATCGCTGCTTCCACTTCCGGCCCAATGTGCGCGAACGTTCCCACCGCGCCCGAGAGCTTGCCGATGCGCAAATCTTCCGCCGCCGCTTCCAGCCGCTTCAGATCGCGCCCCGCTTCGCCGTACCAAAGCGCCAGCTTCATCCCGAATGTCACCGGTTCGGCATGCACGCCGTGCGTACGCCCGATCTGCACCGTGTGTTTGAACTCGAACGCGCGGCGCTTCAGCACCTCGCGCAGCCTCTGCAGATCGGCGATCAGGATCTTCGCCGCCTGGCGCAACTGCAGCGCCTGTGCGGTGTCCACCACATCGGTCGACGTCAGGCCGTAGTGGAACCAGCGCGAAGCTTCCGGATGCCCGGCCGCCGCCATCGATTCCGCCACAGACGTCGTGAACGCAATCACGTCGTGCCGCGTGGTCTTCTCAATCTCATCGATGCGAGCGACATTGAAGCTCGCATGCCTGCGGAGCAGCGCAGCGTCGGCGGCGGGTACCGTGCCCAGGCTGGCCAGCGTCTCCGACGCCGCCAGTTCCACCTCAAGCCACTGCTGAAATTTGTTTTGGTCGCTCCAGACGGCGCCCATTTCCGGGCGTGTATAACGGGGAATCAATACTGAAAAACCTCTGTTTGTGTTCTTTGTTCCGCAATCACCAGCCGCGGCGCAATCCCGCGGCGGCCGAGCGATTCCTCAGCCGCCTGCCGCACAATCACCGGATGATTATTCTGTTCGCTCAGGTGCCCCAGGATCAGAGTCTGAATGCTGCACGCATCCAGGTCGTTTTCGATAAAGCCGCACGCCGAATCGTTGGAAAGATGCCCCTTCCGGCTCATGACGCGCTGCTTCACACTCCACGGATAGGGCCCCACCTTCAGCATCTCGAGCGAATGGTTCGATTCCATCAGCAGAAAATGAACGCCGCGCAAATGGTACTTGATCGAATCCGGCACATACCCCAGATCCGTCGCGATCGCCACCTTCACACCCTCCGCTTCGAGACAAAAACCCACCGGATCTTCCGCATCGTGCGGAATTCCGAAACTCTGCACCTTCACGTCGCCAACCGTCCAGTCCGAACCCGATTGAAACTGCTCCACCGGCGGCGGCGCTTCCATCCCGTCCCACTCGATTGTTGGCGCAGTCAGCCGCGAAAGAAACACCGGAATCGGTTTTTTCTTCCTCGCCCTCGCCCGCACCAGCACCGGCAGACCGGAAACGTGATCGGAATGTTCGTGACTGATCAGAACCGCATCGAGATCTTCCGGCTTTTCGCCGATCTCCGCCAAACGGCGCGTCAGTTCCTTCACGCTCAGCCCCGCATCGATCAGAACTCGCGTCTTCGATGTGGAGACAAACGCCGCATTTCCCGCACTGCCACTGGCCAGCACGCAAAATCTGACGATGACAATTCTCCTCAAATATGTTTTACCACTGATTAGCCGCAGATGAACACAGATCTGTGTTCATCTGCGTTTATCTGTGGCTAACAGAGGTTTTACATCTTCGACTGAATGACGTCGACCAGTTCTTTGACCGCTCCCGCGCTCTTCGTCAGCGCAGCCTTCTCCTCATCGGTCAGCTTGATCTCGTACACCTTTTCGATACCGTTCGCTCCCAGTTTGCAGGGCACTCCGACAAACAATCCGTTGATCCCGTATTCGCCTTCCAGATACGCGGCGCACGGGAGCACTTTCTTCTTATCGCGCAGAATCGCTTCCGCCATCTCGACCGCCGAAGCCGCCGGGGCATAGTACGCGCTGCCTGTCTTCAGATACTTCACGATTTCCGCTCCGCCGTTGCGCGTGCGGTCCACAATCGCGGCCAGCCGGTCCGCCGGAATCAGCTCCGTCAGCGGAATGCCGGCTACGCTCGAAAGCCGCACCACCGGTACCATCGTGTCGCCGTGGCCGCCCATCACCACCGCCGTCACATTTTCCACCGAAACCTGCAACTCCTGTGCGATGAACGTCCGGAAGCGGGCCGAATCGAGCACGCCCGCCATGCCGATCACCCGGTTCTTTGGGAAACCGGAAACCATATACGCCACCTGCGCCATGGCATCCAGCGGATTGGTCACCACGATGATGACAGCGTTCGGCGAAGCCGCTGCCGCTTTCTCCGTGGCCGCTTTCACGACCTCATAATTCGCCAGCAGAAGATCGTCGCGGCTCATGCCGGGCTTGCGCGGAAAACCCGCCGTGATGATGATGACGTCTGAACCGGCCGTCGGCGTATAGTCGTTGGCACCGGTAATCGTCACGTCGTAGTGCTCAACCGGACCGGCCTGCAGCAGATCGAGTCCTTTTCCCTGGGGCACGCCCTCGGCGACATCCACCAGAACGATATCGCCCAGCTCTTTTTTCGCCGCCCAAACGGCGCAATTCGCGCCGACATTTCCGGCGCCGATAACAGTAATTTTGTTTCGCAAAATGATCCTCTCTGTGAACGGGTAAAGAAACCTCAGTATAGCTCCCGCCGTTTTTTCGCCTGGTCCGGCTGCGTCCTGTTTCGCACCCGTTCCCGGCAGAAATCGGGTTGCGGATAATTCCATTGCGAGCGGGCTCGTCTACAATGGTTTAGGACATCCTTATGGCTCCCTTATTGGATGTTTTGGAAGCTCCGCCGCCCTGCAGTCATTACCTGCAACTCTATGATCAGGATCGGCTTCCGCTCGCCCAGAACGTCGCAGCCTACATTTCGGAGGGCCTGAAGCGCCAGGAAGGCGCGCTCCTGATCGCAACCCCGGAACACCAGGAGATGTTCCGGGATGAACTCACCCGGCGGGAGATCGATTCGTGCCGCCCGCTGGCGGAATCGGGCATCCTTTTTCTCGACGCGCACGAAACGCTTTCGCGGTTTCTGGTCGATGGCGAGCCGGATGAAGCGAAGTTTCGCGAAGTCGTCGCCGCCGCGATTTGCCAGGTGAAGGCAGCCCGCCCTACCGGATTACGCGCTTATGGGGAGATGGTGGCTGTACTCTGGGCCGCGGGCCGCCGCGCTTCCGCGCTGCGCCTCGATAAATTCTGGGAAACGCTCCTGCACGACCGCGAGTTCAGCCTCTTCAGCGCCTACCCCATCGATATTTTCAGTCCCGATTTCCAGATTCCCCGCGTCGATGCGATCCTCTGCGATCACACGCATTTGATTCCGACCGGTGAACAGGATAAGCTCGCGGGCGCCGTGAATTTCGCGATCGATACCGTGCTCGGTCCGGAAGCGCAAAGCCTGAAGCAACTCATCAAGGCGAACTACCGGCCCGCATGGGCCGTGCTGCCGGAAGCGGAAGGAATCATCCTCTGGCTGCGTAATAACCTGCCGCGGCAGGCGGATGAGATTCTGAATCTCGCGCGGCGCCACTACAATTCGCATGCGCAGTTGGGCGAGCGAGCGGCGTCGGCGGGTCAGGATGCAGCGGGAAGCGTGAAATAAAAAGCCGATCCCCTGCCGGGCTCCGATTCCACCCAGATTCGTCCTCCCGCCCGCTCCACGAATTTCTGGCAGATCGCGAGCCCCATACCGGTCCCCGAATATTCCTCAGGGGTATGGAGGCGCTTGAAAACGCCGAAAATCTGCTGCGTGTACTTCTCATCGATGCCGATCCCGTTGTCGGAAACCGAAAACCGCCACATGATTCCGTCGGGCTTCGCATCCACGTGAATACGGGGCCGCTCTCCCGGCCGCCGGTACTTGATCGCGTTGCCGATGAGATTCTGGAGTACCTGCGAGAGATGGACGGGCAGAATCGAGACCACCGGCAGGTTCCCCCGCGTGACAGACGCGCCGGTATCCTGCACCGCTGTCTTCAGATTGAGCAGCGCCGTTTCGAAAGCTTCATTGGCCTCCGCGGCGCCGGAAGTCTGGCTGGCCGTACCGGATGCAGCTGTCCAGGCGAGCAGGTCGCGAATCAGCGCGTCCATTCGCGCCGCGCCTCTGGTCAGGTAATCGAGGTAGGTGGCTATCTCCGGCTGCAGGTTTTCACCGAGGGCGCGGCCCAGCAGTTCGCTGTAAATGGAGATCGAGCGAAGCGGCTCCTGCAGATCGTGCGACGCGGAATGTGCGAACTGGTTCAGGTCTTCGTTGGCCCGGCGCAGATCCTCATTGGACCGCCGCAACGCGCGCTGGGACCGGCGCAACTCCTCGGTGCCGCGCTCGATCGTCCCGGCTGACTCGAGCGCACAGGAAGCCAATCTCCCCAACACGGCCGCCATCTTCGTCTTCCCCGCGATAAACGTGGCGGTGGAGTGCCAGTAAAAAACCAGCGTCCCGGGCCGGTTATCGGCCACGCGCAGCGGGATAATCAGCATGCTGCGAATACCCTCCGCCCGCAGTGCGCTGTGGCGGGTGGAAAGGTAGGGCGACTTCTCCACGTCCTCGAAGATCATCGGTTCCTTCGGGGCTTCGCGCGCGGGTTCCAGTTGCCGCTCCTGGCAGAAGGCCTCGGAGAGTCCCGCTGCCGCCGAAACACTCCAGGTGCGGTCGTCCCCGTTCTGCTGCCAGATGGCATAGCCGTCAGCCGCAATGAACTGCTTTCCCAGCTCGATAGTGGTGTCGAGAACGTCGCGGCAGTTACGCGCCAGCAGAAGCCGGCTGGATGCCTCGATCAGCAGCGCCAGATCGTTGGCGGATTCCGCCCGTGCGGGCGGCGGTACCATGGACGGTGACATTTCGGTACTCACCCTTGTTGCCGTCTCTACCATTTCGTAGTCAATCCTAACAGCTTTTGGGAAGACTCACTCCTACCCCAAAAATCGCACCGGGAGTTTGCACACGATCAAAAAGAAAAAAGGAGGGATTGAACCCAGGGAGATAGGTCCAATCCCTCCTTTTCAACCCGGCATATCCTCTCCGGCCGTGCTGCAAGAGACTGCTTTGTCGGGAAACAGCCCCCATCTCAGCCGGATCGGTCCGCCAGACAAATCGCCCGCCGCGTGAACGGCGGATCGTCCGCGTCAGCGGGAGTGTGTCGGGCACTCCCGCCTGGCGGAGGATTCCTTACTTCTGAGCCATCGGCGAGGCGTTGGCGTCCGCGCTGTATACACTGACTTCCACGCGCCGGTTCTTCGCGTTGGCTTCGCGGCCCTTGCCCTGATCCACGGGCTTATCCTCACCAAGACCGATCATCTGAATCCGGTAAACCGGAATGTCGTGCTGGCTGACGAGATACGTCATCACGGCGTCCGCGCGGCGCTTGCTGAGGTTCATGTTGTACGTCGCATCGCCGGTCTTATCGGTAAATCCTTCGATCGCGATAAAATACCGTTTGTAATTGTTGCCACTCGCCGCCATCTGATCGAGTTGCTGCTTGGCGTCCGCATCGAGCTTGTCGCTGTTGAACTTGAAGTTGACCGTGGTCTCGGAGACTTTCTTGAAGTCATCCATGCTCGCCATCTGGTTCTTCAGATCGGTAACGCCAGCATTAGCCTGTTGCGCCGACTGGTTGGCCTGATCGGCGCGATTGCCCGCATCTACGGCTTTCTGGTCCGCCTGGCCCGCCTTGTTCAGCGCATCGCCCGCGCGCGCATCGGCGGATGTGGCCGTTTCCTTGGTCTGGCTCAGCGTCGTCTCATCAGCCTCGAGCGACTGCTGCGTCTTCTGCAATGAGCTGTTGGTCTGCCCCAGTTGCTGGTTCGTCTGATCCACCTTCGCATTGACAGGATCGACGTTCTTCCTCACAAAATTCTTGGTGGCGCAGCCGCTGGCCCCGAGCATCACCGCCCCCATGCAAACAATCGATAAATACTTCATGTAGAAAGCACCTCGCCCCCGAGAAATGGCACGCACCACTCCAATGTGCTGCATATTACGAAATCCAAATGTTCAGGTTTCGAAATCGCCCGGATCGCGGGGAGGATACTTCGGTTTTCGGGCGCTTTTGGGAATAATGACCTGGGCGGCCTTCACGCGGCCGACGCGCTCACGCGCAATGGCCCGGATTTCCTTTTCAGCGCTGAATTTCTTTGCTTTACGGCGGGCCATCTAAGCCAGAACAGCTTCCGCCACGCGCGATGCCAGATCGTCGAAGGTCACAATCTCATAGAGCGACGGATCCGCCATAATCTTCTTCACGAGAGCCGCATGCATCGCGTGACCGGCCCGTTCGGCGATCACATTGCCGAGCAGCGGACGCCCGAGCATCGCCAGATCTCCGATTAAATCCAATGCTTTATGGCGACAGCATTCGTCCCGGAAACGGAGGCCGCCGGGATTCAGCACCCCCTGCCGGGTGAAGCAAACCGCATTTTCCAGCGAGGCGCCGCGAATCAGGCCCATCTCCCGCAGCTGACCGAGCTCATGCTCGAACCCGAAGGTCCGTGCCGGTGCCAGTTGCGCGGCATAATTTTCCGACGTGACCTCGGTCTCAATGGATTGTTTTCCGATGGGCTCGGGGAAGTCGATCTCGCACGTAAGACGGAACGCATTGTCGGGCAGAATCGAGATCCGCTTCCGTCCGTCCTCTACCATCACCGGCCTCCGGATTCGCAGATAACGCCGCTTCCGCCGGAGCTGCCGTACTCCCGCCTCCCGAAGCAGATCGACAAACGGCTTCCCGCTGCCGTCGAGGATCGGTACTTCGAGATTGTCCATTTCCAGCCAGATATTGTCGACGCCGAAGCTGTACAGCGTGCTGAGGAGATGTTCGGTGGTGGAGAGATAGACGCCGTGCCGCATGAGGCTGGTGGCATAGCTGACCCGCTCCACGTATTTCCAACTGGCCGGAATCGGAAAATACTCGAGATGCGAGAGCCGGAACACGATCCCCGTCCCCGCCGGCGCCGGCACCATCCGCAAATGTACCGGAACTCCGGTATGAAGCCCGACCCCTTTGACCTCTACCGGCCGATCAATCGTCGTCTCGAATTGCACCACTTTCATGCTACCGCGTAGACGGCACGTAACGACGTAAATATTTGATACGAAACGGCTAATCGATCACAAAGGAGTTGCAATTTCACCACAATCTGAGGCTGGGGCGCACCATTTTCGCCTCTTCATCGCCGTCAAAATACCTCAGATCCGCCAACCAGGATGCCTTGGACACCCAAGTCGATTGTTAAAATAAGTACGTCTGCGCGCTTTCCCGATTCGAGGCTTCCCACACTTCCCGCAATACCGGCGCGCTCTGCCGGAGTCAGACTCGCCATCCGGACAATCTCCGGAAGCGTAGCAGAAGTGTCTCGCCGCATCGTTTTGACCATCGTATCGACGCCAACGATGGAGCTCGCGAGAGCGTCACTGCCATCGGCGCGGCCCACGCGGCCGTCACTGACGCACCACGAACCGTCCTCCTCCGGACCGAAGCGGTAGCGGCCCGGCGGCATATCGAGCGCGCGATTCGAATCGGTGACGAGACAGAGTCGCGCGGCGCCTTTCATCCGGAACGCAAACTCGAGAAGCTCGGGCGAGAGATGACAGCCGTCGGCAATGACCTCGGTGCTCATCTCCGTGTTGGCGAGAACGAATTGCTCCATGCTCCCCTGCATCGGCGCACCCAACCGCGTTCGCAGTGAGGCGACCGAACTCATCGCGCACCAGAAGTGATCGACATGACGAACCCCGGAGTCGAATGCGCGTGTCATCTCGGCCCAGCTCGCATTGGAATGTCCGCACGTCACCAGACACCCGCGGGCGGAGGCGGCGCGATAGAACGCTT
>DASZVV010000151.1:0-2377 GCA_035546955.1 Bryobacteraceae bacterium | reverse complement strand
GGCCCGCCCTCTTTTTTCACACCTGGTCCCGAACTAGCGCACGGCAATCATCTGAGGAGCCGCCACACGCGCCGGAACCGGCCTCAGGGCCGGCTTCATGCCCGGCCGCGCAGCCGCGGCGGGACGTGGCTTCTTCATCTGATTGATCACCGCTTCGAGCTGCGCCTCCGGCACGCTCAGCGTAATGTTCACGTTCACACCATCCGCCGTTACCTTCAAACCCTGCATCAGTTGCGCGAGCGCCGCGATGTTTGGATCGTTCCCCGCGCCCGCCATCGCCGCAATCGAAGCAATCGCCTGCACCACATCCGCCAGCGATTTCGCCGTCTGGGCATCCACCGTGACCGCCTGGCCGGTGATCGTCACCATGTCACCGAACTTGATCCCGCCATTCGATCCCACGATTCCCTTGAACATCTGGGCCATTTGTGAAAGACCCGCCGCACCGCCCGGTGCCGGCGTACCCGGCGCACCAGCCAGCCCCGGCATCAGGGCCGATATCGAGTTCGTCGTCACCGCCCACGCATCGTTATTCAGACTGAGGTTCTGTACCTGAGTCGCCAGTGCCGGATTGATCGAATTCGCATGGGATGACCGGTCAATCGCCGCCTTCACCGAAGCCGCATCGCCCAGAACCGCGATCGTGCTCCCCATGAACCCAATCGCTTCCTGATGCTGCTCCTTCGCCTCTCCCAAAACCAGCGTGGCGCCGTTATACGTCTGGGTTGAAACGCCGGACGATTTCGCCGTCAGCGCCGCCGTCAACTGATCCACATTGAAATTGCCGAGCGCCAGCACCAGCCCGTTCGGCTTATCGAGAGTACCCGACGTCGCCGCCAGAATTTCCGTCACATCATGCCGCGGATCGAACCCCGTAGCCGTAATGAACTTCTGCAAATCGTCGTTGGCCGAGAGCGTCAGCTGGTTCAGAACGTACTGGCCGAACGGCGAGATCTCGGCATTCGTCACATTTACGCCCGCCAGCGTATTCGCGTCGGGCATCACGAGATTCATCAGCCGGGGATCGGCCCCGTTCGCTCCCGCGCAAAGCAAAGCCGAAATCGCCAGACCGGCTGTGAGACAGGTAATTCGCATCATATTTCTCCTTTTATGCTAGCGCGAAAACGGCGCCTTCTAATCCCTCAGACGGACGCCGCGCCCGAATATTACAAACAATCCCTGGCAACCCGGGCACCAGCCATTTCGTCTTAGAAGTGACCCTGTTATCTTGCACATATGCGCCGTCTGACCCTTGTTTTCCTCACATCTGTGCTCGCGGCGCTCCCCGCCGCCGCCCAGTCCGAGCGCGATTTCTCCGGTTCCTGGACCCTGGACCGTTCCCACAGCAACCTCGCCGATGCGGCCGTCGCAGCCGACCCCACCCTGCGCGTCGAACAGTCTGCCAATTCCATCCAGGTGATCGCGCCCGCCGCGGTCTCCATCTACCCGCTCGACGGCCGCACACAGAAATACCAGACCGGTGACCTGCAGAAGAGCGCCGTGACCAAATGGGAGGGCGATGCGCTCCTCGTCAACATCATCGTCAGTGGACCGGGCAACGGCCCATCCGCGAACTATTCCGTCTTCGAGCGCTGGAGCAAATCGCGCGATGGCAACACCCTCACCGTCACGCGCGATATCACTCGCTCCTCGGGCGAAACAGAGTCCGAGCTCGTGTACGTAAATCCCGAAGCGCCCGCTGCAATTGTTCCCGCCCGTCAACAAACCCTGCTCACCCGCCCCGCGCCCGCCTCCCCGCCGGCCCCGAACGAATACATCGTCCCCGCCGGCACCCACATTCTTCTGCGCCTCACCAACGCAGTCAACACGAAATCCACCGTCGCCGGCGATCGCATCTATCTCGAAACTGCCATCCCCGTCTTCATCAACGGCCACCTCATCATCCCGCAGGGAAGCTACGTCAACGGTCGCGTGGCCGATGCCAAATCCGCCGGCCGCGTCAAAGGGAAAGCCGCGCTCTCGCTCGAATACGATTCGATCACCCTCCGCAACACCGGCATCTCGCGTGACCTCCGCTCCCGCCCGGATAGCGTCGACACCATTGGCCGCCTCGACAAATCAGAAGGGAAAATTGAAGGCGAAGGCAGCAAGGGCGAAGACGCCGGCCGCGTCGCTCGCACAACCGCCGCCGGCACAGGGGTTGGCACCATGATCGGCGCAGCCGCCGGACACGTGGGAACCGGAGCTGGACTTGGCGCGGCAGGCGGCGCAGTCGCCGGTCTCGCCAGCGTTTTCGGATCTCGTGGAAAACAGGTCGTCCTGCCCGCAGGCACAACAATGGATATGACGCTCGACCGCGATCTCCACTTCACGGATGACGATCTCCGCCCACCAGTCCGCTGAACCCGGCAGGCTA
>DASZVV010000150.1:0-4022 GCA_035546955.1 Bryobacteraceae bacterium | reverse complement strand
GGGTGATGGGGCAGCCCGGCTATACCCAGAACGGTACCCGCCTCGGCGTCAAAGTCTATCACGTGCCGCTCCGTAAGGATTTTTCGCACGATGTCGAGGCCATGATCAAAGCGGACCCCAACGCGGGCGTCTACTATATTTGCAATCCGAACAATCCCACCGGCACGCTGACGCCACGCAAGGATTTCGAATACATCCTCGCGAACAAGAAAAAAGACGCGATTTTGGTGATTGATGAAGCGTATGTTCATTTCTCGGGCCGCGACAACATGTCGACGGACATGGTGAAGGCCGGCAAAGACGTTGTTGTGCTTCGCACGTTCTCGAAGATCTACGGCATGGCCGGATTGCGCGCCGGTATGGCCTACGGGCGTCCGGATCTCCTCACGCAGCTCGAAAAGTTCGGGCGGTCACGGAATCTCTCGGTGGCCACGATGGCCTGCGCTGCGGCCAGCCTGAAGGCGAATCCCACTGTGATGCCGGAACGCATCGAAATCAACAAGAAGAATCGTGAACTCGCATTCGCGCAAATGGATAAACTTGGCGTCACTTACACGCCCTCCGTGGCTAATTTCTTCATGATGTCCGTGAAGGGCATGACCGGACCGCAGGTGGGCGAAGCCATGAAGGCGCGGAAGATCAACCTCGCGGGAAATCGATGGCCGGAGTGGCCGAACCACATCCGCGTCACCGTGGGCACCTACGAGGAGATGACTAAGTTCAACGAGGCTCTTTCCCAGATCGTTCAGGAAGGCCCGTCAAAGGTGGCGAAAGCCGGTTAGCTTTCCCTGTGGTTGATTCAAACCCGGCCCGGACGCGCTCAGGCGCGCTCCGGGCCTTTTGTTTTCAGAGATCTGTGACAGGGGGAATTCCCTATCAGGAGCATTTGTTTTTTGAATCTGCGTTTCATTGACGTGAACTGACAAAATCCGTTACGATTTTTATATTCAGTTTGGAGACGGGGCCTCGCTGCTGGCGTCTTCCATCGATCCCCTCGGTTATTCGACTGTTTCACCTTCTCCGCATCCTGTGCGCACTGTAAGCGCCAGGAAATCTCCTCCCACGCTGGACTAACCGCCCGCTTCTGCCGGGCAGCAAACCAATTCAGGAGACTCATCATGCGACTCGTATGTACGTTTGTATTATTTTCAGCGTTTGTCTGGGGCCAGTCGTTCCAGGGATCGCTTCGCGGCCGCGTGACCGACCCCAAAGACGCCGTTGTACCGGTCGCGAAGGTCACGTTGACGGAAGAGGCGACTTCCGTTATCTCCACTACCGTGACCAACGATCAGGGCGAATATTCGTTCCCGGCCCTGAATCCGAGCACTTACACGCTTTCCATTGAAGCCCCCGGCTTTAAGAAATTCGACATGAAAGGCATTGTGATTCCAACGCAGACCGCGGTCACTCGCGACGCGAAGCTCGATATTGGCCAGGTGACCGAGTCGATCGATGTAACCTCTGACGCGGAGCTTCTGCAAACGACGGAAGCTTCGACTGGTACCGTCATCGACCGCGACAAGCTGGAGGACCTGCCGAATCTCGGCCGCAATCCGTTCATGCTGGCGAAGCTGAGTGAAGGCGTGGTCTGGCAGGGCAATCCGAAATTCAACCGCATGGAAGACCAGAGCGGTTCGTCTCAGATTTCCATCGCAGGCGGCCCGGTGCAGGCGAACAACTACACGCTGGACGGCATTTCGATCAGCGACTCCACGAACCGGGCTGTGATCATTCCGGATCAGGAGTCGGTCGGTGAAATGAAGGTGCAGGCGAACACTTACGACGCGTCCATGGGCCGCACAGGCGGCGGTGTCTTCAATACGACTTTGCGGTCCGGTCAAAATCAGATGCACGGCTCGCTGTTTGGCGCGCTGCGCGAGACGCCCTGGGCCGCCAATAACTTCTTCTCCAATCGAGCTGGTCAGCCGATCACGAATTCGACCTTCAAGAACTACGGCGATTCTCTGGGCGGTCCGGTCCGCATTCCGAAAGTCTATGACGGACGAAATAAAACGTTCTTCTTCGTGACGACGGAAGGCTATCGCCAGTTCGACGCCAACAGCGCAACGCTCTCGGTGCCAACCGCGCTTGAAAGGATCGGCGACTTCTCGCAGAGCAGAACAAGCGCCTCCGGTTCGGCCGGCCAGTGGCTCATGTATGACCCGCTCAGCACGAATATGTCGACCGGCGCCCGCACACCGTTTGTCGATAACATCATTCCTGCCAGCCGGCTGAGTCCAATCGGTCTGAAGATGGCCTCTTACTATCCGAACCCGACATCGGCGCCGACTTCCTATGGAGCGCCTGATTACACCTACTCGATCAGCACGCAGGATCGCGCCGATCAGGGTACGTTCAAGCTCGATCATCAGGTCACCCCATGGCTCAGAGGCTCACTCTCCTATCTGCACTATGGCAGCCAGGAGCCTTCGAACCAGACGTTCCCCGGCAGCATCGCGACGCCGGGCCAGACGATTATTTACCGGCACGTGGATGCCACCCAGGCAAACATGACGGCGACAGTTTCGCCCACGACCGTGGTGACCGCGCGCTTCGGTTTCAACCGCTTCCCGGATTATGAACCGAAGTTCAGCCACGGCTTCTCACTGCAGACGCTCGGCTTTCCCGCCAGCGTGGACCAGTTGACGCCGGGCAACCCGGACTTCCCATCCATCACGGTTGGTGAAATGGCGGCGTATGGCGGCGGCACCACGAGCTGGACTGTCTACCACTCCACGAGCTTCAACACGGAAGTAGCGAAGTTTATGGGCAAGCACAGTGTTCGCGTGGGCTTTGAGTTCCGTACAATCGGAGACGCACTGCAGACGGCCACCGGCCCGAGCAGCTTCGTCTTCGCCTCCGGCTTCACCTCGGCCTCCGCCGCGAAGACGGTAACCGGGACGGGCGGCGGTCTCGCCTCGATGCTGCTGGGTTATCCCGGATCGGGAACCGCAGCGGGCGGCAGCATCACGCTCGGCACGAAGTACAACGACTATGTCCACTACACGGCGTTTTTCATTCAGGACGACTATCGCATCACTCCGAAGCTGACGCTGAACATCGGCTTCCGCGGCGAGCATGAGAGCAATATCGCGGAAACGAATAACCGGTACATGATCGATCCCAATCTCTCGGCTCCCAATCCTTTGCAGGCCAGTATTCCGAGCCTGACGCTGCTGGGGCAGACGGCATACGCCGGCGTCAATGGCAACCCGAATCACGCGGGCAACCCACTGGCGATCAAATTGGGTCCGCGTTTCGGTTTCGCCTACAGCATGGATCAGAAGACTGTCTTTCGGGGCGGCTACGGTATCTTCTGGATTCCGCAGTCCTTCTCCGCGGCGGATGCGGTCGGCTACTCGCAGACCACGAGCATCGTAGGGTCAACCAACGGCGGTTATACGCCTGCAACGCTTCTCTCGAATCCTTATCCAAACGGTCTGCTGCAGCCCTCCGGCAACTCGCTCGGGGCCGCCGGAGCCATTGGCCAGGCGATTACGGCGACTGATCCCGGTACCCGCTCTGCCGGATATGTCCAGCAGATGTCGCTCGACATCCAGAGGCAGATCGACAAGAAAACGTCGCTGCAGGGCGGTTATATCGGCTCTCACACTCTGGACCAGCCATTCGCGATCAACATCAATCAGCTCAATCCGTCTTACTTCACGCTGGGCGCTTCCGGCCTGAATAAAGCGGTGTCGAATCCGTTCTATGGCTTTGCGCCATCGACGGTGTCGCTCGGCAGTACCCCGACAATCGCGCAGTCCAACCTGCTTCTGCCGTATCCGGAGTACACGACGGTGAACCTCTCGACGCCGATGGGACGTGCGACATACTACGCGTTCTATGTCAAAGGCGCCCGCCGGCTCGGGGACGGTCTGACAATCAACGCCACTTACACGTGGTCACGCGCCATGGGTCTTTCTCCGACGGTTCAGAACTATGCCGGAGCGATCATCCCGCAGGCGTGGGCGCGGCTCTCGAGCGATCAGCCGAACAGTTATTCGATGTCGATGACCTAC
>DASZVV010000149.1:0-3100 GCA_035546955.1 Bryobacteraceae bacterium | reverse complement strand
TCTGCCGTGCGCGCGCACTATGGCCGCATTGACATTCTGGTCAACAACGCTGGGGAAATCCGTGTCGCGCCGCTCGAAAACCTGACCGCCGCGGATTTCGAGCGGGCGCTATCCATCATGTTCTGGGGCACCGTTCATACGACTCTCGAAGTGCTTCCACAAATGCGGGCGCAGGGAGGCGGCCGCATCGTGAACGTGACTTCGATCGGCGGTAAGGTCAGCACGCCCCATCTTCTCGCCTATAGCTGTGCGAAAGCCGCTGCGGTGGCATTCAGCGAAGGGCTGCGCAGTGAGGCGGCGCGCGATGGGATTCGCGTTACGACGGTGGTTCCGGGGCTCATGCGCACCGGTTCCCACGTGAACGCTGTCTTCAAAGGCAAGCGTCTGAACGAGTCTGGATGGTTCGGGATCTCGGCGGCGTTGCCGGGCCTGAGCATTCCCGCCTCGAAGGCCGCACGAGGAATTGTTTGCGCGGTTCGCCGCGGGGCCAGTGAAACGATCCTCGGAATTCCGGCAGTGCTGCTCGCAAAAGCGCATGCGTTGTTTCCGGGGACAATGTCGAGGGTTCTCACCACGGTGAACAGCCTGCTGCCCGCGCCGCTTCCCGGACCCTCCAGTGAAGAAACGGGGCTGCAGCTCGAGCGTTACCATGGTTCGCTTTACCGGCTCATGACGACGCTCAACCGCAGGGCCGGCCGCCGGCTGAATCAACCAGTCTGAATACTCCGGTGGTGTATCAGGGCAGCCGACGGTATCAACTCGGACAGGAGCGAGTACGGCTCGTGTGGCGTTTCGATTGCCCCATCCGAATCCCATGGAAAACCCAATACGCCGATATCTGGAAGATGCCATCGCAGCGGAGAAGAGTTTTGAAACACAGTTGCGCGGTTTCGCCCGCGATTCCGAGTTCGCGGAGGTTAACGCCGTTTTCCTGAGTCACGCGGATGAGACAAAGGGACAATATGAACGCCTCACCGCGCGGCTGCATGAGCTGGGCGGCGAGCCGTCAGGCGCGAAGAGTATTCTGGCGCACGTCTTTAACGCGGCGCCCGGAGCCGCGCAGTTGGGACATACCGCGGAAGAGCGCGTTACGCAGGATCTGATCATGGCGTACGCCGTGGAGAATGCTGAAATCGCTATGTACGAATCCATGGCGATAACGGCGAGCACCTTCGGCGATCACGATACTGAGCGGCTGGCGCGTGACATCCAGTCGCAGGAAAAAGCAGCGGCCGGCAAAGTGTGGAAGCTGATCGAACCGGTGGCAGGCGAAGCGTTCACGCGGCTCAACCGTTCGGGAAAAAATCCGCTCATTCCTTATCTGGAGGACGTGGAAGCGGCGGAACGGAATTTCGAAGACGCTCTGGCGAGCTTCAGCAAGGGAGGGGATCAGCCTGAAGTGCAGTCGCTGATGTCGATGATGTCCGCCAAAGCCCGCACGCAGCACGAGCGGCTGGAGGCCAGGCTGCGAGCGCTCGGCGGCTCGCCCTCCACCATAAAGAGCGTTCTGGCACATATGCTGGCCTTTACGCCGGTGACCGCGCAGGCCGGCCACACGGCAAGTGAAAAGAGCACGCAGCACCTCATGATCACGTACTCAGCCGCCGCGGCGGAAATGGCGATGTACGAGTCCCTGGCGGCTGCCGCGCGCGCGGCGAATGACGCCGAAACCGAACGTCTTGCGCGCGAATTGCAGGCGGAAGAGAAAGAAGATCACCATCTGGCGTGGGATCGGCTTGGCAGCAGTGCCCTCGTTACCGTGAACAGCTGACGAGTCAATTTGCCACGCAAACTGAGCTAAACTCATCTGGTGCTTCGCCGGGTCTGGTTGATCTGCTCCGCCGCCCTCGTGATTGCTGCCCAGCCAGCGGCCGTCTTTGACGCCGCCTCGGTCAGGCCGTCGCGCGCACGCCCGGTTGTCTACGGCGGGACGAAGGGTGTTGAGGCGCCGGCGGCCGTTTTTGAGGTGAACGGACTCACCTTCACCGGCCGCAATCTGAACTTGTATGCATTGATCGTGGAGGCTTACGGTCTGAAATTCTGCCGCCCCCTGGCTGACGCGTGTCCCATGCTCTCTGGCGGCCCCGCCTGGCTGGCCAGGGACGTCTTCGACATTCAGGCGAAGGCGCCGGCCGGATCACCCGCCTACACCACGATGCAGTTGCGAACCGCCGCTGCTCCGCGTCTGCAGGAGATGCTTCGCAATCTTCTGGCGGACCGCTTCCATCTGAAAACCCACCAGGAGCGGAGGCAACTGCCCGTCTACGCATTCACCGTTGGGACCAGCGGCATCCGGATGACGAAAGGCAGTGCCGGCGCAAAATCATCCGTGATCTTCCGGCCCGTGAATACGCCCAGCGGTCCGCAATCCACGCGTGTGGTGGGATCCAACGCTACCGTTCAGGATCTCGCCGATCTTTACACGAAGTTCATGGATCGTCCCGTGATCGATATGACTGGCCTGTCCGGGCGCTTTGATTTCTCGGTCGAGTATGAGGCCGATCCAGACACAACCGGTCCTTTCGCAGCCCTCACTTCTCCGGCGCTCTTTCAGGCCTTCGAGCAGCAGGCCGGTCTCAGGCTGCGCGCTACGCAGGGCCCGGTTGACGTGCTGATCGTTGACAGCGCATCGCGCCCCGGCGCAAATTAAGTATCTCCATAAAACCGCGCATTCCGGTTTGAGCGACCGGTGGTTCCATACATGCACTGTCTAAGAATGAAGGGCCAGCTGATCCATGAGCAAGCCACTTTTCATGACAAGCATTGCGCTCCTGGGGCTGATCCTCACTTCCCGGAGCCAGTCCCAAACCGCAGCTCTGGTTCCCGTTCGAACCATCATCACGGTAGAAGCCGCTCGCGACCACGACACCAGCATCCCCCCGCTCACGCGCGACGATGTGATGGCGTATGAGCAAAAGCAAAGCCTTCGAGTCGCAGAACTCAAGCCTTTCGCTCCGCCGAACGCAGGTCTCGATCTATATGTACTTGTGGACGATGCGTCCAGTTCGAGCCTCGGGTCGCAGCTTGATGATCTGCGGAACTTCATCAAAGCGCAGCCCGAAACCACAAATATCGGCCTCGGGTACATGCACAATGGAAC
>DASZVV010000148.1:0-3482 GCA_035546955.1 Bryobacteraceae bacterium | reverse complement strand
GCATCGTCTGGCTGATGCGGCGCGCCACGGTCTCGAGAAGCGGATCGATCTCCACATAGCGGCCGACCTCCAGCGCCAGTTCGCTGAGCAGCAGCTCGGAATTGTACGCTTCGCGGAAAAACTTCTTATCCACCCAAACAGAAGCCCGCTGCATGTTTTTCTTCCGAATCACCCAGAGTGCCAGCCCGGCGCCGATCACCATCACCGGCCGCCAGCGATTGCCGATGTGACTGCTGAAGATCAATACGGCCGAGGCGATCAGAAGAGCGCGAATCACCCGCAGCCCTCCGCGCGCGAGTGTATATTTCACACTCTGCCGCACCACGAACCGCAGATCCATGGCGCGTTCCACCACAATTACGTAAGCCAGAGTGAGCGGGAACAGCGCCAGCATACAGAGCGCGGGCACTTCGATTTCCCACGGTACGCCGGCGAAGACATCCCGGTCGCGGATCAGCGAATACGCCACGATCAGAAAAGTCGGCAGCAGACTGAGCGATGCGCCGCCCCGGAGAATCAGCAGACGCCGGCGTTCGTCGGGCGCTTTCTCCGTCCCCCACTTGTAACCGAATACCGCGAAGAACACGCCAACTCCGAGCATCTGCAGCACAATCCGGGCAAAATAGAGTCTGGTGAAAAGCCAGCGCCACTGCGACGCTGCATTGATGTCGCGCGTCCAGAGCCAGGCGATGCCCCAGAAGAGAGCTTCTGCCGCGACCGCCGGAACGATGATCAGATACTTCAGCCACGGCATTCGACGGTCAAGTTCCAGCCGCCGCGGAAAATGGATCGCGAACAGCATCATCCAGAGAGCCCAGGTTGCCGCGCAGAATACTCGCCACACAAATGACAGGTCGGGGAACGACCGGTGCCAGTCAGGCGAACCCGCCAGTCCGCTGAACGCCATCAGCAGGAGGAGAAGAAACCACGCGTTGATATCACGGGGACGGATGAAAGCGACGCCAAAGCCCAGCCCCAGGCAAACGAAGGGAACCAGAATGAACAGACAAGATACGACCGCGATGTTCGCCGCGGATGGATAATCCGAGACGGCTTCAGACTCGATTGTGACGTCCGTTTCGATCGCTTTGCCGGAGGGCTGGCTCAGAACAAGATGCAGCCGGTCGCCCGGATGGGCCTGGTCGATGGCGTCATCGAGCTGGCGGTCCGCCGAGAACGGGCGTCCATTCAGAGAAAGAATCTGATCGCCTTGCAGAGGGCCGCTCCCGATTGTTCGGGTTGCGGTCTGCAGGGAAAACGGCACGGACGGCTCGTCAGCCCCGTGGAGCCACCGGCGGGCAAGGTCTTTCACAAACCCCGTTTCGTAAGCTCCGGCGAAGACAACGAGCAGGGCCAGAATCGTGTACTGCAGCCGCGCACCGCGCATCGGTTGTCAATTATCACATGCCGCGCCGGGAACTAACGCTATATTGGAGTTTTCCCCGCCCATGTCTTTTATCACAATTCCGGAAGCCATCGAAGAAATCCGCGCCGGACGCATGCTCGTCGTCGTGGACGATGAAGACCGTGAAAATGAAGGCGATCTCACCATCGCCGCCGAAAAAGTCACGCCCGAAATTATTAACTTCATGGCCACCCACGGCCGTGGCCTGATCTGCCTCACGCTGACTCCGGAACGCTGCGATGAGCTTCGCCTGCCGCTGATGTCCCCCAACAACACGTCGAACTTCGGTACCGCGTTCTGCGAGGCGATCGACGCGCGCGTGGGCGTCACCACCGGCATCTCCGCGGCCGACCGTACCCGCACCATCCTCACGGCTATCGATCCCACCACGCGTCCCAGCGATCTCGCGCGGCCGGGCCACATCTTCCCGCTGCGCTCGAAGGAAGGCGGTGTGCTCGTGCGTGCCGGGCAAACCGAAGCGTCCGTCGACCTTTCCCGCATGGCCGGCCTGAACCCCGCCGGCGTCATCTGCGAAATCATGAATGAGGACGGCACCATGGCGCGCGTCCCGCAGCTCCACGAATTCTGCAAGCAGCATGGACTGAAGATGATCACGGTCGCGGAACTCATCCGATTCCGCCTGCGCAACGAGCACTGCGTCCACCGCAAAGCCGAAGGTGTGCTGCCCACCGCTTACGGCGACTTCCGGTCTATCCTTTACAGCAGCGATCTCAGCCCCGAATCGCACCTCGCGCTTGTGCGCGGCGATATCGCCGGCAAGAGCAACGTGCTCGTCCGCATGCATTCGCACTGCGCTTACGGCAATCTGCTGGGCGGCGCATCCTGCGATTGTCAGGAACTCGTTCGCGGCTCCATCCGGCGGATTGCCGAAGAAGGCGAAGGCGCGCTCGTCTACCTGCACTCTACTTCGCCGGGGCTCCGCGTGGAACACGGCCATCTGCTCGGACACGACCGCCATAACCCACAGCCGCCGCTCCAGCACGAAGTCGGCATCGGCGCGCAGATTCTTTCCGACCTCGGCCTCCGCACCATCCGGTTATTGACGAACCATCCCCGCCGCATCGTGGCTCTTGAAGCTTTTGGCATCGAAATTGTCGATCAGGTCCCGATCGGGTGATCGTATGCCGCGCGGCGTCTAATCATAGAAATGATCCATCGAACGCCCGCGGAAACAACACCCCCAGCCTCACTATTTCCACTTTCCCCGCGAGATTCCCCAGCACGATCTCCACATCCCCGCAGAACTCCCACAGCACCTGCCGGCAAGCCCCGCACGGCGGCGTCAGCCTCTCCGTATCCGCCACCACGGCCACGCGCCGAAACTTCCGCGCCCCCTCCGAAATCGCCTTGAAGATCGTCACGCGCTCCGCGCACATTGTCAGCCCGTACGTCGCGTTCTCCACATTGCAGCCGGTGTAGATCCGCCCGCTCTCATCCTCCACCGCGGCCCCGACCCTGAATTCCGAAAAGGGCGCATGCGCGTTCTCCCGCGCCCGCAGCGCTGCCTCCACCAGCGGATCGCTCACTCCGTCACCAGCTTCGGGATCACCCGCCGCAGCAACTCCGCCAGCGTTCCCTTCATCCTCTCGCCCACCGCGAGCACTTCCGTATGGTCCAGCTTTTTATCGAGCACGCCTGCCGCCGCGTTCGTCACGCACGAAATCCCCAGTACCCGCATCCCCATATGATTCGCCGCGATCACCTCCGGCACGGTCGACATCCCCACCAGATCGGCCCCGATCGTCCGCAGATATCGAATCTCCGCCGGCGTCTCATAACTCGGCCCGGGCACCGCCGCATACACCCCTTCGCGCAATTCCAGATTCATCTCCCGCCCTGCCTCACGAGCCATCGCGCGGCAATGCTTCGAATACGCCTCCGTCATATCCGGAAATCGAGGCCCCATCGTCTCATCGTTCGGCCCAGTCAGCGGATTCTGCCCCAGCAGATTGATGTGATCCGAAATCAGCACCAACTGGCCTGCCCGAAAATCCCTGTTGATCCCGCCCGAGGCATTCGTCACGATCAGGCACTCCGCCCCCAGGCGGCTCAGCAC
>DASZVV010000147.1:0-4536 GCA_035546955.1 Bryobacteraceae bacterium | reverse complement strand
AAAGTCCCGAACGTCATTACATTTTCCGGCGTTCGAAAGGGCCTGCCCGACGCCGAAGGCCTCGAAAACTGCGTCACCGGGCTCAATAAGATCAGGGGATTTGCCGAAGAACACGGCGTGACCGTCAATCTCGAGCTGCTCAACAGTAAGGTGGACCACAAGGACTACCAGGCCGACCACTCGGCGTGGGGTATCGAGATGGTCAAACGTGTCAACTCACCGCGGGTCAGACTGCTTTTTGACATCTATCACATGCAGATCATGGAAGGCGACATCATCCGCACCATCCAGAACAATATCGACTGGTTCGGCCACTTCCATACCGGAGGCAACCCGGGACGCCACGAAATTACGGACAAAGATGAGCTGAACTATAACGCCATCGCCAAAGCCATTGCGGACAAAGGCTTCACCGGCTTTGTGGCCCATGAGTTCATCCCGGCGAACACGCCGCCGATCAAAGGCCTCGAAGACGCTTATAAGGCCTGTACGGTCTGACCCTGGGCTCGGCCTACGCCAGCCCGTGCACCGACCATCCATTCCGATATTTCCGCCGCAGGAACGCGTTCGCCTCTTTCGAATCCCGGAACTTCGCTTTCGCGCCATCCCATTCGAGCGTTGTTTGCGGAAACCGCGTCGCCAGCGGTCCCAGCAGTACCGCCTCCGTCAACGGACCTGCATAGTCGAATCCCGCGGAAGTCGTCCCGTTCCCCAGCACCGCGTCCACAAATTCGAAATAGTGGTTCGTCGTTTCCGCCGCCGGCCGCTCGAATCCGGCGAAATCGCGGATCGGCAACAGGATCGGCATCGCAATATGCGGCAGCAGCATCTGCCCCTTCGTTCCGATGAAAATCGAGCCCTGTCCCGGAAACTTAAATGATCCAGCCAGCGCCTGAATTTCCGCCGAAGGCCTCCGGTCGCCGTCATACCATGTCAGCGGCAGCGTCTTCTCCGCCGTGTACTCCGTTCCCGGAAACATATAACGGATCAGCGAGTCGAGCGCCCAACTCTCCCCGTTCGGCGCCGCGCCCTCACTGCGCACCGAAATTGGCGACCCCAGCTTCAGCGAGCTGAATACCGGGTCCAGAATGTGGCAGCCCATATCGCCGAACGTCGCTGTCCCGAAATCGAGGCGCTTTCGCCAGTTGCTCGGATGATAGACATCCTTTAAATAAGGCCGCGTCGATGCCACGCCGAGCCACGAATCCCAGTTGAATCCGGAGGGGATCGGATCCCCGGTGGTCGGAAGCCGGTCGGTGTCGCCCCACTTCTTCTCGCTCCACGTGTGAACCTCTTTCACCTTTCCGATCGCGCCCGACTGGATCACTTTCACCGCGGTCTTGTACTGCGCTGCCGAATGGATCTGGATCCCCATCTGGGTTGCCAGTTTCCGGTCCTGCGCCATCTTCACCAGGGTTCGGACTTCATGGATATCGTGCGCCAGCGGCTTCTGCACATAAACCGGCAGCCCCATGCGCATCGCGCTCACCGCCTGCGGCGCGTGCATATGGTCGGGCGTTGCCACGCTCCCCGCGTCGATCTGGCCCTTCTCCTTCCGCAGCATTTCGCGCCAGTCCTGGTAAACGCGCGCTTCCGGATATTTCCGCTTCACGCGATCCAGACGGCTCGCATCTACTTCCGCAACACAGATCAGCTTCGCCTTCGGATGGGTGGCGATGCCATCCAGCGTGCTCCACGCCATGCCGTTCGCCCCGAACGCCGCCAGCCGCAGCGTCCCGGAGGGCGGCTTCGACATCAGTTCGCGGATGAAAAAGGGCGCGGCTAACCCAGCCTGCCCCGCAGTGCGCAGGAATGTTCGGCGATCGGTGATCACGGCAAATATTCTAACCTCACACTTCACCCCAGGCGCTCTCCTGGTATACGATATGTGAGACGCAAAACAAATCGTCCGCCGGACGACTCGCCACAAGGAAAAACTTATGCACTCCGGATATGCCCTGACTGCCGTTCTCTGTGCCTCGCTCCTCACCGCCTGCGGAGGCAAGGACATCACCACCGATCAGGCGAAAACCATGATCTCCGATGCCCTCTCGAAAACCCCCATCACCGAGCCGCTCCTCACTGGCATGGACAACATCGGCACGAACAACGAGGCGGAGTATTTCAAGAGCCCCGGCGGCAAGTACCAGAAGGCACTCGAAACCGACGGTCTGATCACGATCAAATCGAAGGGCAAGATCTACAATCCGGCGAATAAGGCGGAATGGTTCAATGCGCTCGATATCGCCCTCACCGATAAAGGCAAGCCGTTCGTCACCGGCAAACCGAATGTCGTTCCAGCCCCCTCCAACAACACCTGGCCGACGGTTTATGAAAACGTCGTTTTCTGCCAGAAGGAAGTGGTCGATGTCAATGCGCCGAACGTGAGCGACGATTTCGCCCGCGTCGACTACACCTGGCATCCGGCGAAGCTCTCGCCATTTGCCGTGCACTCGCAGGAGACCGACCCCGAGGCGAAGTCCACCTGCAACCCGGCCTCGAAGGAAAGCGCCTCCGCGACGTTTGAACGGAAAAACGACGTCTGGACGCTGAGCGCCGCGCAGTAGGCGCAAAGCGTCAGTTCTGGGTCGGCGCTTTCTCGATGTGATCGATCACGAGCACGTCCTGCGGCGCCTTGGTCTCCGTCACCGTGAGCCCAATCTGCCGTAGCGCCGATACGAGCCCAGGCGTTCCGAGTTCCGCCTCCGCTGATCCTGCCTGCATCTGCCGCAGAAATGGCGTATATTCGATGCGGAAATCGTAGGTTCCGGTCAGGCCGGTCTTATCGAGGACCAGCCCGCCCAGTTCCTGACTCAGTTGGTTCAGCAGAATAGAAACGGGCTCATCTTTCGCCACCATTCGCGCTACCGATCCGCCGCCGTCCCGGCTTGAATAAGCTGTTACCGATCCGCGATGATTCAGAATCGGAAACCCCTCCGCATCGTGATCCTCCATGGAAGCGACGGCCGAATCTCCCGGTGATTGCGGGGATGCCGGCGTCAGTTTCGCGCCGCCCTTCGCGGCCACCAGATTCCAGGCTTTAAACTCTTTCGTCTCGTGATGCAGCTTCAGTCCGAATCGGTCCGCAAGAAGGTTCTGCATCATCAGGGCGAACTGCTCCTTCGTCGTGCCTGCGGGAATTTTCGCCACAACGTCGAATCTCACGTCCACGCTGTCAAGCCACGACGGCCCCACAATCTGCCAGCGCGCATGCGGGCCGTAGGCCCGCCCGAGCAGGTTCACGATTGAGATATTCCGGTACGTCACCTGCGTCGAATCCTTCTCACCGATTCCGCCCTGCACCCGCGTCACTCCGGTTGGGTCAGGAGCCGAGGGTTTAATCGAGATCGCCTCGAACGACAGCTTCTGCTCGGCCGTTTGCGCGAACGCAATCGGCGCCGCGCAGATCAGAAGGATACCGGCAAATCGCATGGAAAACTCCTGGTTATAGCTGACGCTGAACGTGAGTGAAGTGTGCAGAGTCTTCTTCCTCGCAAAACAGCCGGTCCCGAGTGACCCACACAGCGACGCCCCCCCAACGCTATCCATGGCACCCTATGCATGCCGCAAACCAGACAAACGGACGGCCAAATCCTGTCAGCACCGGCAGCCAGAGAACCGCACTCACGCTGAACGCCGGCACGAATAGACAGTCGCTTCGCGGCGGTCTCCCGCGAGCGGGCCATTCCGCCATCTTAAATACCGGCTTGACATGCGACGAGTGTCGCAGTATCATGTGACAAGTGTCGCAGTCAAAGCCTGTTCCCGAAGCTCTCACCCGCCGCGAGCGGGAAATTATGAACGCTGTTTTCGCCCTCGGCAATCGCGCCTCCGCCGAAGAGATTCGCGCGCGGCTAACAGACGCGCCCGGCGATTCGTCTGTGCGTGTGATGCTGGCGCGCCTCGAAAAGAAGGGTTTCCTGAAGCACCAGCAGGAAGGCGTTCGTTATCTCTACTCAGCCACTGCATCGCCCGCCGCCGCGCGGCGCAATGCGCTCCAGCAGTACGTGAAGACGTTCTTCGGCGGATCGATCCGCCAGATGATGACCGCCCTGGTCGCCGAAGAAAAACTCTCGGGTGAGGAACTCGACGAGCTTTCCCGGCAGATCGATCGCGCCCGACAGGAAAGGAAGAAGAACCCATGATGTTCGCAATGTTCCTCGTGAAAGTCACGATCGCGCTTTCGCTCGGCCTCGTCACGGTTCGAATCGCGCGCGGGAGCCGTGCCTCGCTGCGCCACGCTATCCTCACCGCCACATTCGGAGTTCTGCTCCTTCTTCCCGCCTCACTCGCGCGCATGCCCAGACTCGAAATTCCGATTAAATCTCTCGCGCCAGCGGTCGCGGAGCTGCCGGGGGCCGCGCCGGCCTACCATTTCGACGGCCGAACACCCACTGCGATCCCAACATGGTTGTCCGCCCCGCCTGCCTCCACTCCGCTCTCGCTTTCAACCCTGCTTTTCGCCGTCTGGCTTACGGGCTTTCTCTTCACCTGCGTCCCTCTCGCCGTGGGTATTCGCCGGTCTCGAATCCTCCG
>DASZVV010000146.1:0-26374 GCA_035546955.1 Bryobacteraceae bacterium | reverse complement strand
TCTTTGCCACACGATCCGCGGAACGCTTGCAAATGGACGGGTGGGGCCGGATCTCACGCACATTGGGTCGCGTCTGGGAATTGCGGCGAATACGCTGCCGAATACGACCGGAAATCTGGAGGCTTGGGTGACGCACGCGCAGTCGATCAAGCCGGAAGCGGTGATGCCGGATCTGACGGAGTTCCAGGGGCAGGAACTGCGGGATTTGACGGCGTACCTGCAGCAACTGCGCTGAACGAATTCAGGGAGAAGAGTTATGAAGAAGGCACTTGTGATGGCGGCCGCGGCGATGGCCGTGTTTTCGCTGGAGGCGCGGGGCGCGGACTGCTCGAGTCTGCTGACCGTGGATCAGATGAAGTCACTGCTCTCGAAGGCGCCGAATGACGGAGGCGATGAAGGCGGGCTGTTTCACGGCAAGCGGGAGTGGGCGGTGGTAGTGAATCGCCAGGGGCAAGTCTGCGGAGTCGCCGCTTCGACGGGCGATCCGACGCAGGTGTGGCCGGGCAGCCTCGCCATCGCAAAAGCCAAGGCGTATACGGCGAACGCATTCAGTCTGGACAGCATGCCTCTGTCAACTGCGAGACTTTACACGCTGACACAACCGGGGCATTCGCTTTGGGGTATTGCGTCGTCGAACCCATTTGTTGCGGGCGATCTCGTGCCGCCGTCCGAAGGTCCGGGTAGCAGTACGCCGCGCGTGGAAGGCGGACTCATCGCATTCGGAGGCGGATTGCCGCTTTACAGGAACGGTAAGATCATCGGCGCGCTCGGAGTGAGCGGAGACACCGCGTGTACGGACCACGAGACGGCCAAGCGGATGCGGAATGAAGCGGGGCTGAATCCGCCCGGAGGGATGCACGTGGATGATATTACGTTCCCCAGCGTGGATGGGCCGAGCGTGTTTTCGCATCCGCTATGCCAGAACACTTACCGTGACGGCAAGTTCCTCGGCAATGAAGCGATGCCGACGTTCGATCAGAACATGGGGCAGCCTCAGCAGACGGCGGGCAAGCAGGCGCCCACGCCGGCCACCTCGAAGAAGTAGCGTCAGTTTCCGGCGGGCAGAGTGAAACGGAACGTGGAGCCCTGGCCAGCCTCAGATTCGACCCAGATTCTGCCGTGGTGGCGCTCGACGATGCGCAGGCAAAGCGCGAGTCCAATGCCGGTGCCCGGATATTCATTGTGGCCGTGGAGGCGCTTAAACAAGCCGAAAATGCGCTCGCGGTAACGTGGCTCGATCCCGATACCGTTATCCGCAACGGAAAAGAGCCAGTCTCCCTTTTGCCGCACGGCCGTAACGGCGACGACCGGCGGAATGCCAGGGCGGTGATACTTGATCGCGTTTCCTATCAGGTTCTGGAAGAGCTGCTGCAGTTGCGCGGGATGGACCGGCACGGAGGGGAGCGGACCGTGTTCGATCGTCGCGTTGGTCTCATGAATCGCGCTGGCGAGATTGGCCAGGGCGGCGCGGAGCACTTCATGGGAATCCGTCAGCTCGGGCTGCTCTCCAACGGTATTCATCTGCGTGTAGGCAAGGAGGTCCCGGACCAGCCCTTCCATTCTGGTGGCACTGTCGCTGACGTTGCGCAGGAAGTCAAGCGCTTCGCCCTGTAACTGAGCGGCATGGCGCCGGGACAGCAATTCGCTGAAGATTTTGACGGTGCGGAGCGGCTCCTGAAGATCATGGCTGGCGGACCAGGCGAACTGTTCGAGGTCCTGATTGGCGCGCGCCAGCTCGAGCTGCATGATCTTGTTCTGATGAATATCGGTGGAGCTCCCGAACCATCGCTGGATACGGCCGTGCTCGTCGCGGACGGGAATGCTGCGAATCATGAACCACCGGAACTCACCGTCTTTGCCGCGTATGCGAGCCTCTATCTCGAACGGCGTACCGGTGTCGACGCACTTCCTCCATTCTTCGAGCATTCGGTCGTCCGGATGGAGCCGGGGAAGGAGTTGCGTGGGATCCTTTGTCGCCTGATAATCGAGGCCGGAGAATTCGATCCAGCGCTGGTTGACGAATTCGAGCCCACCGTTGGGACCGTTGAGCCAGATGATCTGCGGTCCGACTTCGGCCAGTTGCCGGAACTGTTCTTCGCTCTCACGCAGGGCCGCGGCAACGCGCTCGCGCTCGATCGCAATGCCCGCGGTGCGCGCGCAGAATTTGGTCAGCCTCATATCCCAGGCGGAGGGCTGGCGAACCCCGGAAAAGCAGACGAACACGAGAGCGGCTGTACGGCCTGCGACTGACACGGCGGCTGCGTCGCAGGAGTGGATCTGGTGTTCGCTGCAGACGCCGCGGAACTTCTCCGACCAGCCTGGGGCGGTGGCAGGATCTTCGCAACAGACGGCGTTGCCGGCGCTGACAGGGAGGTCGCCCACCGGCATATCTCGAAGCGCATGCCCGAACGATTCCGGGATGTGCGCGCCGAAGGTTCCGGCGATGCGGCCGTCGGGAGAAACGGTCAGGACAGCGGCGTGCGCGCCAGGACGGAGACGATCCACTGCGTCCGTAAGAGCAACGAGGCAGTCGGCCATCGGCTTGGCGGAAGCGATCATTTCGAGAATGCGGGTCTGTTCGTGTTCGAGGCGCTCGGTACGCTTGCGCTCGCCGATATCGCGGGTGATCTTGGAAGCCCCGGTGATGCGGCCGTTTGCGTCGCGGAGCGGTGAAATCGTGAGAGAGACATCGAGAAGCCTGCCGTTCTTGTGCCTGCGCAGCGTTTCCACGTGATCGACGCTTTCGCCGCGAGCGAGGCGCAACAAAATATTTGTTTCTTCGTCGCGGCGGTCTTGTGGGATGACGAGGTCGACGATGTTGCGGCCAATGGCTTCCCCGGCGGTATAGCCGAAGAGGCGCTCGGCGCCTTTATTCCAGCTGGTGACGACGCCGTTCAGGTCTTTGCTCACGATGGCGTCATCGGAAGAATCGACGATGGAAGCCAGCAGAAGCGAAGCCTCGCCCTGGCGTATGCGATCCGTGATATCGAGCGATATGCCGACAAATCGATAGGGCCGCCCGTTGCGATCACGGACGAAAACGCCGAACTCCGAGAGCACGCGAACTTCGCCGTTATCGGCACGGATGATGCGGTGCTCGGAGACATAACGATCCCCGGTATGGCGGGCGCGCCGGATTTCTTCTTCCAGTCGGGCCAGATCATCGGGGTGGACACGCCCCCACCACAGATCCATGGTGACGGGTTGTTCCGGTTCCGGCGGCAGACCGAGAAGCTCGAAATGACGCCGCGACCACGTTGCGCTTCCCGTCGCAAGATCGACGTCCCATGTTCCGAGGCCCGCGCCTTCGATGGCGAGCGTGAGGCGCTCTTCGCTGGTACGGAGGACTTCCTCAGCTTTGCGGCGGCGCGCAAGTTCCTGTTCGGCCTTCTGGAACAGGCGGGCGTTATCGATGGCGATAGCGGCGTGAGCCGCGATGCCCATGGCGAGACGCTCGTCTCCTTCGGTGAAGACGCCCGGCTCCGGATGGCCAAAGAGAAGGCCTCCCAGCACTTCGCCGTCGCGCGATTTGACGGGAACCGCGAGATAGCTGCGAACGGGGAGATGTCCCTTCGGCATGCCATAGTGCGGGGCCATTTTGCCGTAATCGGGCTCTTTCCGGATATCGTCGCTGCGCCTTACCCCGCTGCCCGCGAAGGTGGGCCCGAAGATCGGCGTGTTGCGCGGCATCATGCCGAATTTGTCGAAATCGGCGCAGGAAGCTCCGGAGAGCGTGTAGAGCATGTACGACTCGCCGTTCTGATCGACCACGTTGTAAAAGAAGGCGCCAAATTTCGCGTGAATCATCCGCGTGGCGATATCGGTGACGGTCTGAATCAGCTTCTGCTGGTCGAGTTCCATGCCGAGAGCCCGGGCCACCTCATTCAAAGCTTCCGCTTCGGCATGAGCGATTCGTTCGCGTTGTTCGAGCGCGTCCCGTGCGGCTTCGGCCCGTTTGCGCACCGTGATGTCTTCAAAGAAGACGGAGATTCCGCCATCGGCCGCGGGGTAGGCTTTGACGTGAAACCACTGAGCCCAGGATGCGTAGTAGTCCTCGAATTCCGCGACCACGCGATCGGTCATGACGCGCGCCAACTCGCGGTCCGCGATGGTGCCGGCGGCATCCGGAAACAAATCCTGGAAGCGCCGGCCGAGCATCTCGTCTTTGCCGAACTGCATCAAACGCTCGCCCTGGGTATTAACCCACGTGAAACGCCAGTCGCGATCGAGCGCAAAGAAGCCATCGGTGATGCTTTCAAGAAGGCGGGCCGATTGTTCGTTGGCTTCCTGGCGGGCGCGGGCGAGTCTGAGGTGGGCGCCGACGCGCGCGATCAGTTCCCGTGCGCTGAATGGTTTGACGAGATAGTCATCGGCGCCGGCCTGCATACCTTCATTACGCGCTTCTTCGCCGGCGCGGGCGGAGAGCAGGATGACGGGTACGTTGAGGGTAGCCGGATCGGCGCGGAGGGCGTTGAGAAGGCCGAAGCCATCGAGCCGCGGCATCATGATGTCGCTGAGGATCAGATCGGGCCGGGCGCGGCGTGCCTGTTCGAGCGCTGCTCTGCCATCGGGAACCGTGATCACCTGGTAATGCGGACTGAGGATTCGGGAGACATACTCGCGCATGTCGGCATTGTCATCGGCAAGAAGAACGCGGGCCCCCGGGGCCGAGGCGGACTGGGGGAGTGCGGCCGGCGCCGTGAGATCGCCCGAAAACCAGGTGATAGCTTCACTGGTCCACGCGCGGGCGCGAGGTGAAATGCCGGAAGGCGCGGGGGCCACGGCTACGTGCGCATCCGGAAGATGTGAGCGGCCCCAGGGAATGCTGACGGTGAACTGAGTGCCTTCGCCGGGGCGGCTCGAGACTTCGATCTTTCCGCCATGGAGCGCCACCAGTTCCTCGGTGAGGGCAAGGCCGATGCCGGTTCCTTCATAAGTGCGGCTCTTCGCGCCTTCCACACGATGGAAGCGCTCAAAGATGCGGGGCAACTCCGATTCCGGAATGCCGGTGCCGGTGTCCGCCACGGTGAGGACGGCGCATTCCGGCGCGCTACGCAGGCGAACCGTGACGCTTCCCTCGAACGTGAACTTGAAGGCATTGGAGAGAAGGTTGAGGACGATTTTCTCCCACATCTCTCCATCGATATAGACCGGCTGCGGAAGCGATTCGCAATACATGATGAGCCGCAGACCGGCGGCTTCCATGGCGGAGCGGAAGCTCGACGCGAGATCCGTGGTGAGGGCGCAGAGATCGGTAGGAGCGTAGGAAGCCTGGACGCGGCCCGATTCGATCCGCGAGAAATCGAGCAGAGAATTGACGAGACGGAGAAGGCGAAGGCTGTTGCGGTGCGCTATGTCGGCTCGTTCGCGCTGAGGCGGCGTGAGCGATTCGGCATCCTTCAGCATGTCCTCCAGCGGCCCCAGCATGAGGGTCAGGGGCGTTCGGAATTCGTGGCTGACGTTGGAGAAAAAAATCGTCTTGGCGCGATCGATTTCCGCGAGCGCGTCGGCGCGGCGGCGTTCATCCTCGGCGGCACGGCCGTTCTGGATCGCGGTGGCGATGTTCCCGGCGACGAGCTCGAAAAACGTTCGATAGTCGGCGTCGAGCGGGCGGGCGGGATTGACGCCAGCGATCAGAATGCCAAGCGGGCTCTCCGCATTGCGAGCAATCACCGGCAGCACGAGTGCCTCGGCAACCGGCTGGCCGGCGAGTCCGTGGGGAAGCGAGCGGAACTGCCTCACATTCACCCGGCGAGACTTGCCTGTGGCCAGGACGTCCGGGACCGGCCAGATTCCGGGTTCGGCGGCAGGCCCCAGATGAATGACCGAGGGGGCGAGGGCTTCGCCCAGGGGCGATGGGGTCTGCTGGAGCGATGCCTCGGCGCCGTCGGGTCCGCAGAGGTAGAGGAGAGCGAACGGGATATCGGCGGTGTTCCTGCCGATCGTCTCCATGGCCGCGGCGCAGGCGGCTTCCACGCTGCGTTCCACGAGCGCGTTTGCCGCGAGGGCCGAGAGCGTATGCAGGCGGCGGGCGCCGATGACTTTCGGGCTGACGTCGTTCGAGGGGCAAAAGAGGCCGGCGACTTTTCCGGATTCGTTGCGAATGGGGCTGTAGGAAAACGAATAATAGGTCTCTTCGAGCGAGCCGCCGCGCTTCATGAAGAGCTGGACATCATCCACGAAGGTGGCTTCGCCGTGATCGAATACCCGCTGGGCAAGGGGGCCGCAAACATCCCAGATTTCGGCCCAGACTTCGGCAGCGGGATGCCCCAGAGCCCAGGGATGTTTCTCCAGGCCGAGGACATGGAGGTAGGCGTCGTTATAGAGAAACGAGATCTCCGCACCCCAGCCGATCCACATCGGGTGCTGGGAATTCAGAATGATGCTGACCGCGGTTTTGAGACTCTGCGGCCAGTTCTCCGGCGGACCGAGAGGATGGGTGGACCAGTCGAAGGCGCGGATGCGCCCACCCATTTCGCCGCCCCCGGAGAGGAAATCGGCTGTGACCTGATGTCCCCGTTCTGAACTCGTCATCTCTGACAGGGTCCGGCAAACTCACGGCAAATGAAAAGCGAATTCTGCAAAACGATATCGCGAATCGGCACTTCTTTTCAGGTTTACCACTATTCCATGGGCCGCCGTCGTTCGATACTGAACAGCCTGTCGAAATACGTTCCAAATCCCACACTTGCAGGTTTGGTTCCGCAACGGCAGCGAGCATAATGAGGCCAGAGTGTTCCGGCACCGGATTGTTCTCGAAGGGATCGTCCAGGGCGTTGGATTCCGCCCGTTTGTCAGGCAACTGGCGGATCGCTTTGGGCTCGCCGGAACTGTATTCAACGATTCGGGCGGAGTGGTCATCGAGATCGATTCGGCGGATGATGACCAGCCGCGAATGTTTCTGGACGCGCTCCGGGCAGAAGCCCCCTCCGCGTCCTGTATCGAACGGCTGACGGTAGAGGGGCGGGAATGCGAGATCGCAAGGGCGCATTTCACGATCGCACCCAGCCCGCCCCGCGAGAATTCCTTTACGCTGACCTCGCCGGATCTGGGGACCTGCGCGGCCTGCGCGGCCGAAATCCGCGATCCGGCGGACCGGCGGTTTGGCTATCCCTTTAACAACTGCACCAACTGCGGGCCACGGTATTCGATCACGATTCTGACGCCTTACGATCGCGCTACCACGACGATGGCGAAGTTCGAAATGTGCGCGGCGTGTGCTCTGGAGTACAAAGATCCGGCGAACCGGCGTTTTCACACGGAGCCGATAGCGTGCCCGGTCTGTGGACCACGGCTGTCATTTTCCGTAGAGGAGGCGGTGGCCGCGATCGCGCGGGGTGAGATCGTGGCCGTCAAGGGGTTGGGTGGTTTCCAACTGGCGTGCGATGCGCGGAATGCGGGCGCCGTTCAGGAACTGCGGCGCCGGAAGCGGCGCAACCGTAAACCATTCGCCGTGATGGTGAAAGATGTGGAAACGGCCTGCTACTATTTCGCCGTTTCTGAGGATGACCGCCGCCTGCTCACCGACCGCGCGGCCCCGATTGTACTGCTGCCGTTACGGAACGGGAGCCTGTTTCCGGGCGAGGTGTCATCCGGGCTGCCGCACTTCGGCGTGATGCTGCCGTATACGCCGCTGCATCACCTGCTTTTCCACGGGGGGCCGGACTGCTTGGTGATGACGAGCGGCAATCTGAGCGAAGAGCCGATCGTGATTGAAAATGGCGACGCGGAGGCCAAACTCGCCTCGATTGCCGACCGAATTCTGACGCATAATCGCGACATTTTCATGAGGGTGGATGATTCCATCGCGCGAACGTTCGAAGGGACGCCGCGGTTGCTGCGGCGTGCGCGCGGCTATGCGCCGAAGGCCATCCGGCTGGCGCATGCTGTTCCGGATGTACTGGCGGCCGGGGGCGAACTCAAGAACACTTTCTGTATTACCAGGGGTAATTACGCGATTCCGAGCCAGCATATCGGCGACCTGGAAAATTACGAGACGCTGCAATTCTTTCAGGAGACCTGGCAGAATCTGCGGCAGGTATACCAGGCGGAACCCGGGGTGATCGCGCACGATCTGCATCCGGATTACCTGAGTACGCGGTGGGCGCTGAGCCAGCCCGGTCCGAAGCTGGGCGTGCAGCACCATCACGCCCACGTGGCGAGCTGCATGGCGGAAAACCGAATCCGGGGTCCGGTTATTGGGGTGGCATTCGACGGTACCGGCTATGGAACGGACGGGCAGATCTGGGGCGGCGAATTTCTGGTCTGTGATTACAAAGGATTTGAGCGCAGGGCGCATCTTCGGTATGTACCGCTGCCTGGGGGGGACAAAGCGGCGAAACAGGGCTGGCGCATGGCCGCTTCCCATCTGTTCGATGCGTTTGGAGAGGAGTTTCGGGATCTGGACCTCGATTGCTGGAGGCACGTGCGGCTGGCGGACTGGGAGATTTTCGGTACCGCATTGGTACGCCCTTCGCTATGGACCTCCAGTTGCGGAAGACTCTTCGATTCCGTCGCGGCAATATGCGGAGTGAGCCTCGAAAACGGCTATGAGGCTGAGTCAGCCATGCTTCTGGAAACGGCTGCCGCGGAGGATTCGGGTGTCGACAGGTACATGGCCGACATCGATTTTAAATCGATGCCGTGGACGATCGACACCAGGCCGGTGATCCGGCGTGCGGCGGCTGATGTGAAGGCCGGGCGCGCCGCGCCGCAGATAGCGGGGGCTTTCCACCGTGGTGTTGCGCAAACGATCGACGCTGTGTGCCGCGCGATCCGGGAGCGTGACAGTTTGAAGGAAGTGTGTCTGAGTGGCGGCACTTTCCAGAACTGGACCCTGCTGCATGAAACGGTCGGACTCCTGCGAGGCAGCGGATTTGAGGTTCGCCTGCACTCGCAGGTGCCACCTGGCGATGGGGGCCTTTCCCTGGGGCAGGCGGTAATCGCGGCGGCATTTCTCGAAAGGTAATCCAAACAAAATGTGTCTGGCGATTCCCGGCAGAATCGACGCGCTTCACAGCAATGTCGGCGTACCGATGGGGAGGGTGGACTTTGGCGGGATTACCCGCGAGGCCTGTCTTGCCTACGTGCCGGACGCGCGTATCGGCGATTACGTACTGGTTCACGTCGGCTTCGCGATCAGCAGGGTGGACGAGGAAGAGGCGAAGCGGACGTATCGCTATCTGGCGGAGATGGACCAGCTTTCTGAACTCGAGGACGGCATCACGGATCAGCGGGGTGAAAGCGATGAAGTACCTGGATGAGTATCGCGACGGGAAGCTCGCTTCAAAGATTGTAGGAGAGATCCGGAAAACGCTGACACGTCCGTGGGTACTCATGGAAGTGTGCGGCGGCCAGACGCATTCCATTGTCAAGTACGGACTGGATACGCTGCTGCCGCCGGAAGTGGAGCTGGTGCACGGGCCCGGATGTCCGGTGTGCGTCACCTCGCTCGAGATGATTGACCGGGCGCATGCGATTGCGCGGCGGCCGGGGGTGATCTTCTGCTCATTCGGCGATATGCTGCGCGTGCCCGGTTCGGACGGAGATCTTTTCCGTATCCGCTCTGAAGGCGGAGACGTTCGCGTTGCGTATTCGCCGCTCGACTCTCTGAAGATCGCAGAGGCGAACCCTGCGAAGAAGGTCGTCTTTTTTGCCATCGGATTCGAGACCACAGCGCCGGCGAACGCTATGGCGGTATGGCAGGCCCGCGAGCGGGGAATCCGGAACTTTTCCGTGCTCGTGTCACATGTGCTGGTGCCGCCCGCGATCGCCGGGATTCTGGAATCCCCGGGAAATCGCGTGCAGGCGTTTCTGGGTCCGGGACACGTTTGCGCGATCTCGGGCTGGAAAGAATACGAGCCGATCGCCGAGCGCTACCGAGTGCCGATCGTGATCACGGGATTTGAGCCGGTCGACATTCTGCAGGGCGTACTGATGTGCGTGCGGCAGCTGGAGCAGGGAAGAGCCGAACTCGAGAACGCATACACGCGCGCCGTGCAGCGGGAAGGCAACCCCGCCGCGATGAACATTGTGCGGCAGGTATTCGGGGTGTGCGACCGCGGATGGCGTGGCATCGGCGTGATTCCCCAAAGCGGATTCGGCCTCAACGCGGAGTTCAGCGACTTCGATGCCGAGAAGATTTTCGAGGTAGGCGATATTCGCACCCAGGAGCCCTCGATCTGTATCAGCGGCGAGATTCTCAAGGGTCTGAAAAAACCGCTGGATTGCCCCGCGTTCGGGGGGCGCTGCACGCCGGAAACGCCGCTCGGCGCGACCATGGTTTCCTCGGAAGGCGCGTGCGCGGCGTATTACAACAACGGCAGGCACCTGGTAGCCGCGGAATCTTTGACGGCGGGGCGCTGACATGGTGGAACAATTCGTTCTGTCGTGTCCCGTTCCCATCACGGAACGGAAGCAGATCGTCCTTGGCCACGGGAGCGGCGGAAAGCTGAGCGCTCAACTGGTGCGCGAGCTGTTTTTGCCCGCATTCGATAACGACTATCTCCGGAAACTGGATGATCAGGCGGTTTTCGAAGCTGGCGGCGCGCGGCTGGCGCTCACGACGGACTCGTTCGTGGTCACGCCGCTGTTTTTTCCGGGCGGGAACATCGGAGACCTCGCGGTCAACGGAACGGTCAACGATCTCGCGATGAGCGGTGCAAAGCCGCTATATCTCTCGGCCGCTTTCATTATGGAGGAAGGGCTGCTTTTCGAGGACCTACGTCGCGTGGTGCAGACTATGTCGGAAGCAGCGCGCCGCGCGGACGTCTCGATCGTTACAGGCGATACGAAAGTCGTGAGCCGGGGATCGGCGGACCGGCTGTTCATCACGACTTCCGGAGTGGGTATTGTGCCGGCGGGAACAGCGATTTCGGCGTCGGGCGTGCGCGCAGGTGACGACGTGATCCTGAGCGGAACGATTGGCGATCACGGGATGGCCGTGATGTCCGTGCGCGAGGGGATGGAATTCGAGAACGGTATTGAATCCGATACGGCGCCTCTGCATGCGCTGGTGCGGGAAATGATGGATGCGGGCGAGATACATGCATTGCGGGATCCGACGCGCGGGGGGCTGGGAACATCACTGTGTGAAATCGCCGCGTCATCGGCTATCGGCGTGGAGATTGAGGCAACGAAAATTCCGGTGCGCGAGCAGGTTCGCGGCGCGTGTGAAATGCTCGGGATCGACCCTATGTTTGTCGCTAATGAAGGCAAGTTAGTGGCATTCGTTGCGCGAGAAACAAGCGCGAGCGTTGTGAGCGCCATGCGTAAACTTCCCGAGGGAAAAGATGCACGAGTGATTGGAAGAGCGACGGCAGAACATCCGGGAATGGTTTTGCTGAAGACGGAAATCGGCGGCAGCAGAATTCTTGATCTGCCATTTACTGAGCAGTTGCCGCGCATTTGTTAATCGGCGTACGCGATAAATACGCACTGCCGAGAAATGAATTGACTGTCATCTCGTCGAGGCCTAAACTCCAAATCGAAAGGGTGTGCGCCCATGCCTGCAGAAGTTCCTTACGGCCAGAAGACGCAGCGGCCGCCCGACATCAAAGAAGTTCACGTTGTCTGGATCACCGCGGGGCTGGGCTGCGACGGAGATACTGTTTCGATCACCGCCGCATCGCAGCCGAGCATTGAAGACGTTCTGCTCGGCGCAATCCCCGGTCTTCCGAAAGTCCATCTCTACAATCCCGTTCTCTCGGTCGATGTCGGCGATGATTTTCTGAAGCCCTGGTATCGCGCAGCGGAAGGTAAGCTCGAGCCGTTCGTGCTGGTGGTGGAAGGCTCGATACCGAACGAGCGGATCAAAAAGGAAGGTTACTGGGCAGCGGTCGGAACGGATCCGCAGACGGGGCAGCCGATTACGACATGCGAGTGGATTGATCGTCTGGCTCCGAAGGCGACGGCCGTGATCGGGGCCGGAACCTGCGCGACTTACGGGGGCATTCATGCGATGGAGGGAAACCCGACAGGGTGCATGGGTCTCTCCGACTACCTGGGACCGCGATGGAAATCCAAAGCAGGGTTGCCGATTGTCAACGTTCCCGGTTGTCCGGTGCAGCCGGACAACTTCATGGAGACGCTGCTCTACCTGCTGTATCAACTCGCAGGTCTCGCGCCGATGATCCCGCTCGACGACCAGCTGCGTCCCGAGTGGCTCTTCGGCAAGACCGTACATGAAGGATGCGATCGCGCGGGCTACTACGAGCAAGGCGATTTCGCGCAGGACTACAATTCCCCGAAGTGCCTGGTGAAGGTCGGGTGTTGGGGACCGGTGGTGAACTGCAATGTTCCCAAGCGTGGCTGGATGGCGGGGATCGGCGGTTGTCCGAACGTGGGCGGTATCTGCATTGGCTGTACGATGCCGGGATTTCCGGATAAGTTTATGCCGTTTATGGATGAGCCGCCGGGAGCCAGGCTGTCCACTGCGGGAGTAAGTCCGTACGGAACGGCGATCCGTTCGCTTCGCCGCATTACCAACCACACTGTCAACAAAGAACCGAAGTGGCGGCACACCGGTCCCCGTCTGACGACGGGCTATCGCCCGCGAGCTTACTAACCAATCAGGAGGCGAATTCCGTGGCGACGATTGCAGATGCAGCGGTGGAACGGGAGGGGCGGCAGCGGCGGCTGGTGGAGATGAACTGGGACCCCATAACGAGGATTGTGGGAAGCCTGGGGATTTTCACCAAGATCGATTTCGAAAACCGTGAAGTGGCGGAGTGCCACAGCACGTCCTCGATCTTTCGCGGCTACAGCGTATTCATGAAAGGGAAGGATCCCCGGGATGCGCACTTCATCACAAGCCGGATTTGTGGAATCTGTGGCGACAATCATGCGACCTGCGCGTGTTACGCGCAGAACATGGCGTTCGGAATTCGGCCGCCGCGAATGGGCGAATGGATCACGAATCTCGGCGAAGCGGCCGAGTACATGTTCGATCACAACCTGTACCAGGACAATCTGGTGGGCGTCGATTTCTGCGAGCAGATGGTGAAGGAAACCAATCCGTCCGTCCTTCAGAAGGCGGAACAGACGGCCGCGCCGCATTCGAACGACCACGGATACAAGACCATCGCCGATATCATGCGCGCCCTGAACCCGTTCACGGGCGAGTTCTATCTGGAAACGCTTCAGATGAGCCGGATGACGCGCGAGATGTTCTGCCTGATGGAGGGCCGGCACGTCCATCCCTCCACGCTTTATCCGGGCGGCGTCGGGACGGTTCCTTCAGTTCAGCTCTTCACGGACTACCTGGTGCGGCTGATGAAGTATGTGGAATTCATGAAGAAAGTGGTGCCGCTTCATGATGATCTGTTCGATTTCTTTTATCAGGCCCTGCCGGGTTATGAGAAAGTCGGGCAGCGCCGTATTCTGCTTGGGTGTTGGGGCTCATTCCAGAATCCGGACGTCTGCGATTACGACTACCGGCACATGAACCAGTGGGGCAAGGCGATGTATGTGACGCCGGGTGTGGTGGTGGATGGAGAGCTGGTTACACATAACCTGGTGGATATCAATCTGGGGATCCGGATTCTGCTCGGCAGCTCTTATTACGAGAGTTGGGAGAACGAGGAGATGTTCGTGACCCACGATCCGCTGGGGAATCCGGTGCACCGCAATCATCCGTGGAACCAGACCACAACACCCAAACCGCAGAAGCGCGACTTCGGCGGGAAATACTCCTGGGTGATGTCGCCGCGCTGGTTCGATAAGCGCACGGGCGATCATCTGGCGCTTGATACGGGCGGGGGGCCGATCGCGCGCTTCTGGGCCACTGCGCTGGCCGGACTGGTGGATATCGGTTATATCAAAGCCACCGGAAAGAGTGTGAAGATCTATCTGCCGAAAACGGCGAACAAGCCCGAGAAGGAACTCGAGTGGAAGATTCCGCAATGGAGCAATGCCCTCGAAAGGGATCGCGCGCGTACGTACTTTCAGGCTTATGCTGCCGCGGCCGCGCTTTATTTCGCCGAGCAGGCGATGAAGGATCTGCATAAGGGCAACACGAAGACGTTCCAGGATTTCCGGGTGCCCGATGAAGGCATTGGATGCGGCTTCCATGAAGCCGTGCGGGGCGTGCTCTCGCACCATGTAGTGATTCGCAACGGCAAGATCGCGAACTATCATCCTTATCCGCCGACTCCGTGGAATGCGAATCCGCGTGATGTTTACGGGACTCCGGGACCTTACGAAGACGCCGTGCAGAACACGCCGATCTTCGAAGAGAATGGGCCGGAGCACTTCAAAGGGATCGACATCATGCGGGCGGTGCGGAGCTTCGACCCATGCCTTCCCTGCGGTGTCCACATGTATCTGGGGGAGGGAAAGACTCTCGACGTGCGCCATTCGCCGATGTTCGGTGTGGAGCGCGAACAGGCGGTCCATGCGTAACGCGGCGGAAGAGCGGGCGGCGCGGATCGGCGAACTGGTGGAGCGGATGGAGGCGATTCCGGATTCCGGGAGCCGCGACACGGCGCGCGAACTGATGGAAGCGATCCTCGAACTCCATGGCGCGGGCATGGAGCGAATGATCGAAATGGTTCTCGATTCGGGTGAGGCTGGAAACGCGGCGATCCGGCGTTTTGCCGGCGACCGCCTCGTATCCGGCCTTCTTGCACTGCACGATCTCCATCCCGACAGCGTAGAGGCGCGAGCCGGGCGGGCCATCGCGAAGATGTCCGGCAGCGTGGAACTGATGAGCGTCTTTGACGGAGTCGTGAAGGTTCGACTGAACGGCGCGGCCTGCGGGCTTCGCGAATCGGTGGAGGCGGCGCTCGCAGAGGCGGTGCCGGATGCCAGGGAAATCGTGATGGAAGAAGTGTCCGCGGCTCCGGCGTTCGTCCCTTTGGGTTCGCTGACCGCCCCTGTGGCGGCTGCATAATGGCTACGGTACCGCTTGCGGCGCTCCGGCGCTTCGTGTCTCTGCGAGAGCCGGAGGAGCACTGCGATACGTGCGGCGCTCCCCTTGAGCGGGATCATCGTCACACATTTGAATCGGCATCGCAACGCGTCCGGTGCGCCTGCGAGTCATGCAGTATTCTCTACGCGGATATCTTCCGCGCCATTCCGGAGAAGATTCGATCCCTGCCGGAGTTCCAGCTCAGTGACGAGGTCTGGAATGACCTCCGGATCCCCATCTCACTTGCCTTCTTCCGCTACAGCACGCCCGCCGGGCGCGTGATTGCGCAATATCCCGGGCCGGCAGGCGTAACGGAGTCGCTGCTGCCGCTTGAGGCATGGAAGCAGATCGAGAGCGAAAACCCCGCGCTCGCCGCGATGGAATCGGATGTGGAGGCGCTTCTCGTCAACCGCGTGGGGCGGGCGCGGGATTACTTCATCGTTCCTGTGGATGAGTGTTTCCGGCTGGCCGGCGTGATTCGCCTGCATTGGCGCGGCCTCGCGGGCGGGGCACTTGTGTGGGGGAAGATCTCGGAATTTCTGGAATCGCTGCGGCGGAAGGGAGCGGCATGCGCGCTGTGACGATTCAGGTGACGAAAGCGGAAGCTTTCGCATTCTCGGCCGCACCTATGATCGCGTTCGAACTGCTGGTAAGTTCAGGGGAGGCGATTGAGAGTGTGGCGCTGCGGGCACAGATTATGATCGAGCCGGCGCGGCGCTCCTACAGCCGTGCCGCGCAGGATGAGCTGAGCGATCTGTTCGGCGAGCCGGAACGCTGGAGCCGGACGCTGAACCCTCTTCTGTGGACGCATGCGGCAACGAACGTCCCGGCGTTTTCCGGCAGCATCCGCGTGAAACTTCCTGTTGGCTGCACGTTTGACTTCAATCTTGCTTCGACGAAATATTTTCATGCGGTGCGTGAGGGCGGGATTCCGCTCCGCTTTCATTTCAGCGGTACGATTTTTTACCGAGGCGCGGACGGCGGAATACAGATTGCACCGGTTCCGTGGGATCGCGAATCGCCCTGGCAGCTTTCCGCGAGCGTTTGGCACGACATGATGGATCATTACTATCCGGACGGCGCGTGGCTGCGGCTGCGGCGGGATGTGTTTGAGCGGCTGTATGCGTTCAAACGGCATCATGGCATCGCGACATGGGAAGAAGCGATTGACCGGCTGATCCCGCTTTCGAAGGAGGCCGTATCGTGATGGCGCAATGCGCGACCGGGCTCGAAGCGGTGCAGAAGATCGCCGATGCGGTGCTTTACGAAGGATTCCTGCTTTATCCGTACCGGAAGACTTCGCTCAAAAATCAGCAGCGCTGGCAATTCGGAACGCTGGGCGCGCCGGGGGGCGCCGACCGCACGTGCATGCAGACGCAGTGTCTTGTGGAGGGCGGATGGCAAACCAGTGTCGATGTGCGGGTCCGATTCCTGCAGGACGAGACGGAGCGGCAGATTTCGATTGCGCAATTTCCGCTGGGCGCCACGCCCGAAGTGCGGCGCTTTCAATTCCCGCCGATCGAAGGTGAAGTGGAGCTTCGGTCTGAGGCAGTATTGCCGAACCTGCACCGGCTGACGTGCCGCGTGATGAATCTCAGCACGCAGTCCTGCCTGATGAGCTCGACTCACACGATTCTCGCGCTGCGCGAGGGCGCGTTTGTTTCGCTCATGGATCCGCCGGAAGAATACAAACAAGCGGCGGCGAGTTGCCGGAATCAGGGAACATGGCCGGTGCTCGCGGGCACGGAGGGGGAGCGGCGGCTGATGCTCTCCTCGCCGATTATTCTGTATGACTATCCGAAGATCGCACCGGAAAGCCGCGGCAGTTTCTTCGATGCCACCGAGATCGACGAGATGCTGACGCTGCGTGTGATGACGCTCAGCGATCAGGAGAAAGAAGAAGTGCGGGCCGCGGGAGAGAGCGGGCGGGAAGTTCTGGAGCGGACGGAAACGCTGCCGCAGGAGGCGTTCGCAAAAATGCATGGCGCCATTCGGGGGCTGCGGCGAGCACAGGAAGATGCGGCGCTACCCGAATTCCAGCGTGGCGACCGGGTGCTGCTCCATCCGGCAAGGCGAGCTGACATCTTCGATATCGCGCTCGACGGCCGGATTGGAATCGTGGAATCGGTGGAGCGCGATTTCGAAAACAACACACATCTTGCCGTGACGCTGGAGGACGATCCCGGGCGTGACCTCGGGGCAGCGGCACAAATCGGACACCGGTTCTTTTTCCGGCCCGAGGAAGTGGAGCGGCTGTGAACATCCTGGTGGCGTGCATCGGCAACATTTTCGAAGGCGACGATGGCTTCGGATGCGAAGTGGCATGCGAACTGAGCCGGCGGCGTACCGCGGGTGCGCAAGTGGTGGATTACGGAATTCGCGGTATCGACCTGGCTTACGCGCTGATGGACGGGCACGATCTCACGATCTTCGTAGATACGATTTCGCGGGGAGGCTCGCCAGGAGCGCTCTACACGATCGAGCCCGATTTGACGGGTCTGGACGCGGGTAGCTGTGGATTCGACGCGCACCGGATGAATCCGCTTGAAGTGCTGCGATCCGTCATGGCGATGGGCGGACGGCCCGGACGCCTCGTACTGGTCGGGTGCGAGCCGGGCGAAGTGGGCGGCGACGAAGGCCGTATGGGTCTTACGGATGCGGTGGCGGCCGCGGTCCCGCTGGCCGCGGATATCGTGGAATCGCTGGTAACGGCGGAGCGAGAGGAGATACGAGTGTGAGCCTGAAGAGCATTCTGGGCGGTCTGGCGATGGTAGTCGCGATTGCCGCGGTAGCGACGATGCTTCCCGATGTGAAGCGCTATATCCGCATCAGCACCATGTAGATGCACGAGCTTTCGATTGCCCTGAGTCTGGCGGAATGCGCCGAAGAGGAACTGGCTCGGCAAGGTGCCGCGCGTGTGCGTTCGGTGCGCGTGAGGATCGGTCCGCTTGCCAGCGTCGTAAAAGAAGCTCTCCTGTTCTCCTGGACAATTGCCATTGAAGGCACGCCGCTTGAAGGCGCTGAGCTTGCCATCGAAGACGTTCCCGTGCGTGTGCAGTGTGCGGATTGCGGAACGGAAGCAGCGCCCGCCGGGGCGCAGTGTTTGTACTGCGGCCGGTGCGGCAGTGCACGGTGCCGGGTCGTGCGCGGAGATGAGATGGAAGTGACCGCCATGGAGGTGGAGGATGTCCCAGCCGCGGTTGGTTGAAGTCCGCCAGAAACTGTTGACGAAGAATGACGCGATGGCGCGGGCTCTCCGGGAGCGGTATCGCGACGCAGGCGTGACGGTGATCAGCCTGGTCTCCGCACCGGGTTCCGGAAAGACCGCATTCCTCGAAAAGGTACTCGCGACGATGCGCGCCGGGTTTCGCGTGGCGGCGCTCACGGGCGACCTGGCGACCGACAACGATGCGGCGCGGCTGGCGCGCAGCGGAACTCCCGTGCGGCAGATTTCGACCGGCACGGTTTGTCATCTGGACGCGGGGATGGTGAGCGCGGCGCTCGAGGGATGGCGGATTGAGGATCTGGATTTTCTGTTCATCGAGAACGTGGGGAATCTGGTGTGTCCATCGAGCTACGATCTCGGTGAGGACGGGCGGGCGGTCCTTCTTTCCGTGACTGAGGGGGAGGACAAGCCTCTCAAGTATCCTTCGATCTTTCACACAGCCGACGCGGCGATTCTGACCAAGATGGATCTGGCCGATGCGGCGGATTTCGACCTCGCGGCTGCCCGCCGCAATATCGATCACGTCCGGCCCGGCATGCCGGTGTTCGAGACGTCCGTGAAGACTGGCGCCGGCCTCGCGGACGCAGTCGCCTGGGTCCGATCTTTTACGCTTCGCGCCGCGGCGGGCTGAAACCGCGCGTAGTTCATACTTGAAGCCGGACCTATGAATCCTCGCCGGCGGGAGACTGCGTTCGTGACCGCGCTTGCGATTGCGTTTGCGTGCTTCACGTGGCGCGGCGTCACCATGTTCTTCAGCGACGACGATGTGATGAACATGTACAAGGCGTGGACGACGCCGGCGGGCGATATCGTCAGAGGCCTCCTGCTGCCGTGGACGCCGGTGCTGCGTCCCGCGGGGACAGCCGTGTATCGGGTTTTCTACGAGTTATTCGGGTTTCACCCGTTGCCTCTGTACGTCTTCTGCTGGCTGCTGCTGATCGTCAATGTATTTGTCGCGTGGCGGTTTTTTCGCGCGCTGACACCGCCGTTCGCGGCGGTGATCGCGGTCGCGCTGACGCTGGTCCACGGAACGTTTCAGGATCTCTATCTGAGCGCCGGTACGATCTACGATCAGTTGTGCTTTTTGTTCACGGCGCTTGCCGTTACGGTCTATGCCAGAGGTGGGCGATGGAGCGGCGTCTGGACGTGTGTGTTCTGCCTGCTGGCAATCGATTCCAAAGAGAGCGGTGCGGCGGTGCCGGTGATTCTGCTGCTCTATGAAGGGGTCTACCACTGGAAAGACTTCACGCTTCAGCGGATTCGTTCGATCGCGCCGGTTTTCGCTGTGCTCTTCGCGATAGTCGCGGCGCTGGTGACCGGACGAATTCCGCGAACTCCCGACCTGGCCGGGAACGGCGCTTATCATGCGCACCTGGATTTATCCGTCTGGCTCACGCACGTCGCCTCCTATTTCGGCTTGTTGCTGTATCGGGAGGTAGCATTCAATGCCGAGGCAGCGGGTATTGTGCTGCTCGCGATGCTGGCGCTCGCGGTTCTATTGCGAAGTCGAGCGATGATCTTCGGATGGTTGTTCTTTGTGGTGGCGGTGACTCCAGTGGCATTGATTCCCCAGAGACCGGGCTACGTTCTCTATGTCCCGCTGCTGGGGCTGGGGCTGTGGGGCGCATCGCTTTTTCCGGTGAAGGGATTCACGGTCAGGCAAGCCGCGATTGCCGGAGGAGTCGCGATTGTCATCCTGTCGATCCATGCGAAAAACTGGCCGCCGGTGTGGCAGGTGAGCGAGTCTTCGGAGTGGCGCTTATCGAATGCCATGCGGCACAGTTATCCGGTGATGAAACCCGCGGCGAGGATTCTGTTCGCTGACGACTTTCCGGCGGATAACGGTTACGACGATCTCTTCAATCTCCGGCTTCTGTATCACGATCCGCTGATTGAAGTGGCGCGTTTGAAGGGATCCGCAGGTCAGCGACCGGATGGAAAGCCCTACGATCATGTTTTCACGACTACCGGAGATAGTTACGCTGAACTGGATCCGAAAGACGTGAATGTGTCAATACGGCTCAACATCCTGCACGATTATCCGCCTGCGCTGGAGTTCAATACCCGGCGGCAGGATTCCATCCGATATGCGGTTTCCGGATTGCTGCCGTCATCGAAACCGGGCGACGGCTGGTGGACGACGAAGTCGGCAAGCCTGAAGTTCCAGCCGGTGCCGGCCGGGTCGGCTCTATCGATGACGTGGTGGGTTCCGGAGTTTGTGGCAGCCGCCCCGCGAACGCTTACGGTGATGGTGGGCGGCGTCAGAGTCGGCTCGGCGCTGCTGAATCGGCGCGGTGAGAACAAAGGCGAATTTTCAGTGCCGGCGGGAACCCAAACGGATTCGGGCTTTACTATCGTGCGTCTGGACGTGGACCATCCGTATACGAAAGACGGTCAGGAATACGGCGTCGTCCTTCTTCGCGCGGCTTTCCGCGTCACTCCGTGACGAATGGTTTGAGGAAAGCGAACGATTCGCGAAGCGCTCTGATCCGGTCTTCCTTCGAATTCTCGTACTCGCGATCTTCCACTTCCACGCAAACCGGCCCGCGGTAGCCGTTCCTCTTCAGGGTGCCGAAAAAGTCGTTCCAGGGCACATCGCCGCGGCCCGGCAGGCAGGGCGTATGAAACTCGAGCGGCACCGCGAGAATGCCGTGCTCGGCGAGGCGGTCGCGCCGCAGCCTCGCATCCTTGGCGTGGACGTGAAAAATACGGTCTCGAAATTCCCGCATTGCGGGGATGCCGTCGATCTGCTGCCACACGAAATGCGACGGGTCGTAATTGAGGCCGAAGTTCGCATCCGGAATGATCTCGAACATCTGGCGCCACACGGGAGGATTGATCGCCAGATTTTTGCCTCCGGGCCATTCATCCCAGGTGAAGAGCATCGGGCAGTTTTCGATCCCGATCCGGATACCGTGCCGGGAGGCGAAGGCAATGATTTCCGGCCAGACCTGAGCGAAGCGCTCCAGATTGTCCGGAATCGACCGGCGCTGGTCGCGGCCAATGAACGAATTCACAACGGGAACCTTCAGTTCGGCAGCCGCTTCGATAACCTTCTTCAGGTGGGAAACCGCGGTTTGCGATTCGGCCGGGTCGGGGCTCAGAGGGTTCGGATAATAGCCGAGGCCGCTGATGGTGACGTTGTTCTGCCCCAGCAGGTCTTCGATCCTGCGCCGCTCGCCTCCATCCAGCCGCGTTACATCGATATGAGAGACGCCGGCGTACCGGCGTTCGGCGCGTCCTGCCGGCCAGCACATCACTTCGACGCAGTCGTAGCCGATTCCGCCGGCAACCGAAAGAACTTCAGCGAAATCCGAATCAGGCAGAATGGCGGTGGCGAATCCGAGACGCATCGAGTCCAGTCTACCGGACGGCGTCGTATCATCGAAATGTTGTGATTCGCATTGCAAATGGGCAGGGTTTTTGGGGAGATTCACCCGATGCGCCGGTGAGCCAGGTGCGCCGGGGTCCGATCGACTATCTGACGCTTGACTATCTGGCGGAAGTAACGATGTCGATCCTTCAGAAGCAGCGGGCGCGCGATCCGGAGCTCGGCTATGCGCGGGATTTCGTCGAGGTCGTCGAGCGGATATTGCCGGACCTCGTGACGAAAAATATCCGGCTGGTGGCGAATGCCGGCGGCCTGAATCCGGAAGCGTGCCGGCGCGCGGTCAGGGCCGTTGCGCAGAAACAAGGCCTCGAGGTGCCGATCGCGACGGTCTCCGGGGACGACATCACGAACCGCATCGACGAGTTGATCGATCGCGGAGTCGAGTTCCGCAATATGGATACCGGCGAGCCGCTCTCCATCATTCGCGATCGGGTGCGAAGCGCAAGCGTCTACTTCGGCGCGTTCCCCATCGCAGAGGCGCTCGGCGGCGGCGCGCAGATCGTCATCACCGGACGGTGCGCGGATGCGGCGCTGGTACTGGGGCCGATGATACACGAATTCGGATGGAAAGCGGACGAATGGAACAAGCTCGCCGCGGGCATCGTGGCCGGGCACGCCATCGAATGCGGCGCGCAGGGCAGTGGCGGCAATTGCCAGGATGACTGGGCAACCGTACCCGATCTTGCCGATATTGGTTATCCAATCGTGGAGGCGAATCCCGATGGTACTTTTGCCGTGACGAAGCATAAGGGAACCGGCGGCCGCGTGACGGTCGCGTCCGTCACCGAACAACTGGTGTACGAAATCGGCGATCCGCGCGCTTACCTGACGCCGGATTGCGGGGCTGACTTCACCTCATTTCATCTGGCGCAGGATGGTCCGGAGCGTGTCCGCTGCACGGGCGTCAAAGGACTGCCGGCAACGCCATTTTATAAGGTGTCGATCAGCTTTGCCGCCGGATTCCGGGCGATTGGATCGGTCGCCTATGCGTGGCCCGACGCGTACGCGAAGGCGAAGGCCGGCGCGCGCATCCTGCGGGAACGACTCGAACGGATGGGTCTGGAATTCGACGCCATCCACAGCGAATTGCTGGGCGCGAACGCCTGCCACGGTATTGCGGCTGCGGAGCCTTCACCCGAACTGGCCGCACAGCTTCCGGAAGTCGTGATGCGCTTCGGCGTCCGGTCGAAAAATCGCGCCGCGGTCGACCGCTTTACGAAGGAAATCGCTCCGCTGGTGCTCAGCGGTCCGCCGTCCGTGACAGGATTGGGCGCTGGCCGCCCCAAAGTGGAAGAAGTCATGGCTTACTGGCCTGCGCTGATTGCGAAGAGCGAAGTGGCCCCGGTGGTGTCTCAATGAAAATCCGGCTCGTCGATATCGCGCATGCCCGCTCGGGTGATAAGGGCAACACGAGTAACATCGGCCTGATTGCGCGTTCGCCGGAGCACTACCGGACTCTGGTGGAGTATGTGACGGCAGAACGGGTGAAGGAGCATTTTGCCGGTGTCTGCAAGGGGCGGGTGGAGCGTTTCGAATTGCCGAACCTGAACGCGCTGAACTTTCTCCTCTATGAGGCGCTCGATGGCGGTGGAACGCTTTCACTGCGAGCCGATCCGCAGGGCAAGACGCTCGGTACCGCCTTGCTGCGCATGGAAATCGAGGTTCCGGAGTGAATGCGCTGCGAATAAGCGGCGCTCTGCTGGCGGTTTGCCTGCTGGCATCGACGCCGGCTTCCACGCAGGAAAAAGACAAATGGATCCGGCTGACTTCGGACCACTTCGAAATGTATTCCGCGGCCGATGAGAAAAAGTCGGCAGAGACACTGGAATATTTTGAGCGGGTGCGCGAATTCTTTCTTTCGGCATCCCCGGTGCACCCGCCGGGGGAGTTTCCCGTTCGCATCATTGCTTTCAAAGATCCGAACGAGATGGTGATGTTCGCTCCGAACCCATCCGTCGCGGCGTATTACGCGCCGGGGCCGATACGCGACACGATCGTGATGAAGAACCCGTCGGCCGAGACTTATCCGATCGCGGTCCACGAATATATGCACCTGGTGATTCGGCACAGCGGTCTCCATATTCCGCTGTGGCTGAACGAAGGCTGGGCAGACGTTTATTCCACTCTGAAGCCGGTGAGCGACGGTGTTGCCGTAGGCGATCTGGTCGCCCGTTACATGCCGATTCTCAGTTCCTCGCAATGGTTCACGCTCGAGCAACTGCAGGACATCACGAATCATTCGCGCGAGTACAACGAATCTTCGCGCACGGGTATGTTCTACGCGGAAAGCTGGGCGCTGACCCATATGCTCTTCCTTTCGCCCGAGTATAAAGGCGGCTTTGCGCGTTTCATTTCCGCGATGAACCGGAACACTCCGCTCGCCGAAGCCACGAGTGAAGCGTTCGATAAAACGCCAAACCAGATTCTGCTTGACCTCCAGGGATATCTGGCGCGCAAGAAGCTTTACGGCTCTGTCTTTTTAACGCCGATGCTGAAGAACGCTCCGCCGCCGGAGGTGGAAACGCCTGATCTGTACGCGACGAATCTGATGCTGGCGGATTTGCAGTTCGCTTCCCAGCATCGGGCGGCAGCCGCACAGTCATACGCGCAGTTGAAGGAAGAAGATCCGAAGCGTCCCGAAGCCTACGCCGGTGTCGGGTATATGGCGGTGCTGGAGGGCGATAAGGCAAAGGCGCGCACGGAATTCCAGAAAGCGTTCGAACTCGGCACCGAAGACGCGCAGCTCTGCATGCAGCTTGCAACGCTGGACCGGGAGGCAAAGGCTCCTGCGTCCACGGTCATGAATGAGCTGGAGCGTGCGATCACGCTCCGCCCGGAATTCGGCCAGGCAATTTTTGAGCTCGCCCTGATGAAGATGGATGCGCGCGATTTCGAAGAAGCGCTCTCGCTGCTTGGCCGCGTGGGGCTGGTCTCGCCGGACCGAATGACGATCTTCCGCTCGGCGCTGGCTTACGCAAACCTGCAGCGCGGCAATGTGCCGCAGGCGCGCGCCGATGCCGAAGCCGCGCAGCGGGCGGCGAAAACGACTCCCGAGAACGAGGCAGTGGCTCGCCTGCTGCGATTGATCGAGGCGCGCTCAAAAGGACCGGCGGCCGCACATCCGGGCGAGCAGCTCATTCGCAAAGAGGGAACGGCAATCGGTCTGCGCTGCGCCGCTCCCGCTTCCGCGGACTTCTCGAAGATGGGAATCCTGGTGGATGGCAAACAGGTGCTTTTCGATTTGCCCGAGGCCGCTGCTGTCGAGATCACAAAACCGCCGGGATCGAAAGCGGACCTGCACTGTGGCGCACTGCCGCCGTTCCATCTGACAGTGGAGTACACGCCCGGCAGCGTGGCGAATCAGCAGACGGCGGGGATTATCCGGCGTCTGGAATTCTAACCTTCGTCCTCGCGGATGACGGCCCGGCGGCCCTGCAAGGTCACCCGGTCATCCACCATAAGCTGAATCGCTTTGGAATAAATGACGTGCTCCTGCGCGAGGATACGCGCGGAGAGAGATTCGACGGAGTCCGAATCCAGCACAGGAACAGCCGACTGAATCAGGATCGGTCCGGAGTCGAGGAATTCATCGACAATATGGACCGTACAGCCGGTGATCTTCACGCCATGATCGAGTGCCTGGCGCTGCGCGTCCAGCCCCGGAAACGCCGGGAGCAGGGAAGGGTGGATGTTCAGAACACGATTCGGGAACGCCTGAATAAAAGATGCGCTCAGCAGACGCATGAAACCGGCCAGACAGACCAGGTCGACTTCATGTGTCCGGAGTTCGTCGATCACCAGCTTGTCGTAAGCTTCGCGCTCCATACCCCGCGATTCGATCACGCGCATCGGGATGCCGCGGTCACGGGCGATTTCGAGCCCGCCGGCATCCGCGCGATTACTGATGACGATTGCGATTTCGGCATCGAGTTTACGGCGGGCGATGCTGGTCGCGATGGCCTCAAAATTCGATCCGCGGCCGGAGATGAGAATGCCGAGCCGCACGTCAGCGGTACTCCACGCGGCCTTTGCCGCGCCGCTGAGCGGCCACTTCCCCGATCACCCAGGCCTTTTCGCCCGCGCGCGCCAGAGTGCGCATCGCGGCATCGGTCTTCTTCGCGGGCACCGCGAAGATCATTCCGACGCCCAAATTGAACGTGCGCCGCCAGTCGTCTTCCGGCACTGAGCCAAGGCGGCGCAGCATTTCGAAAATGGCGGGCACTTTCCACGAGCCGGTATCGATAAACGCCGCGAGCCCTTTCGGCAGTACGCGCGGCAGATTGTCCGTAACGCCGCCGCCGGTGATGTGGGCGGCCGCCGAGAGCGCATTCGATTTCACGAGCGACTGCAGCGGTCTGAGATAGCTGCGATGCACCTGGAGCAAAACGTCTGCAAGCGTGGAGGCGAGTTCCGGAATGTAAGTCTCAGGCTGATGTCCCGCCACTTCGAACAACAGCTTGCGGGCGAGCGAGTAACCGTTGGTATGCAGGCCCGTAGAAGCGAGCGCGATGAGGGCGTCGCCCTTCCGGACTTTGGCTCCCGTCAGAATGGCGGACTTTTCGACGACTCCCACAATGGAGCCGGCAAGATCGTATTCACCCTCCTGATACATGCCCGGCATCTCGGCGGTCTCGCCCCCGATGAGAGCGCAGCCATTCGCGGAGCAGCCGCGCGCAATTCCGGAGATGACCTGCGCCGCCACGCCCGCTTCGAGTTTGCCAACGGCCAGGTAATCGAGAAAGAACAGCGGGAGGGCGCCCTGCACCGCGATGTCGTTGACGCAGTGATTGACCAGGTCTTCGCCCACCGTATCGTGGCGGCCGGTCGCGAACGCGATCTTCAGTTTGGT
>DASZVV010000145.1:0-2011 GCA_035546955.1 Bryobacteraceae bacterium | reverse complement strand
CGGGCAGGTTCGGCATCAGCGGGTGCAGGCGTTCGAACGGGAGGCAGGAGACGAAGTAATCGGCTTCGATGCGTTCGCCCGCCGTGCGGATGGCCGCGACGCACCCCGCTTCCGCTTCGACTGCTGTCACGGGCTCGCGATGCCGGATCCGGACATTACCGGTTGCGGTCAGCGCCTCGTCGCTGTACAACTCGCGAAGCGGCACTTGCGGAAGGCCCATTTCGTAGGAATCCGGCCTGGCCAGCATCCCCAGCCAGAAGACCTGCAGACCGTGGCTGGCCGCCATCCGGTCGAGCTCTTCGTTCACGGCGCTCACCAGCACCTGCCGCCAATAGCGCTCAATCGCATGTTCGGTTTGCTCTTTTTCGAGCAGCCAATCGAGCATGGAGATGCGGTCGAGGTCCGGGCGCTTTCCATATTCACGTGGAATGGCGCGCATCGCGCGCGCAATCGCGAATTTATCCGGCAGCTCCAGGAACGAGAGCGAAAAGAAGGACCCTGCGAAATGGGCCGGGGCAGGGAGGAAGCCCCGCCGCAAAGTGGACATGCGGCCGCCCGGTTCGATGAAGTAATATTCGGGTTCGAAGCGAATGCGGTTCGAAACTCCGAGGCGCCGGTAGAGGTCGAGCAGGTTAACGCAGCAGCGCAGCAGAACGTGCTGGCAGTTGTCGATGACCTCGCCCGATTCGTCCGCGCCGGGAATAGGCCAGGAAGTCGCACGGCCGCCGGGGAACGGTCGCGATTCGAAGATCTCCACCTCGAATCCCGCGCTGCCGAGCGCCGCGGAAGTGGCGAGCCCGGCTAATCCTGCGCCGAGGACCGCGATTCGTTCCCTCATTTCGCCCGTCATTCCCCGCGCCTGCGAATCAGAATAACAACCCCCGCGAGCACGACATTTGCGGCGACGAAAAGCGAAAATCCGAACGCCGGGCGAATCCACGCGGCATATGCCGCCGGTCCGAGCACGGCGACGTTGACGATCAGAACGCCAAGAGCCACCCGGCGATGATTGGATTTCCGAGCTAATCGCTGATACGCATGGGAACGGTGTGGCTCATACCACTTTTCACCGGCAGCCATCCGCAGCAGCAGGGTTGTGGTCGCGTCCGCCGTAAATGCGGCAAGCAATATTGCGCATGGCCAGAGGAGTCGGCCGTCAATCGTCCACGCCCAAAAGGCAAGCGCAGCCAGAATGTAACCCAAAAACCCGCTGCCGGCGTCTCCCATGAAAATGCGCGCCGGCGGCCAGTTCCACACCAGGAAACCGGCCGCCGCACTGCCAAGAACCCAATAGACGCAGGCGATTGTCGTGAGGCCAGCCAGGAGACACAGGGCACCCGAAATTCCGGCTACGGTGAGAACCTCTACCGCTGCGATCCCGTCAGTGCCATCCATGAAGTTATAGAGATTCAGCATCCAGGCGATACAAAGAACAACGAGCGGCGCGGCGGCCCAGCGCCAGTCCAGTTCCATCGGCCCCAGTGGGATCGGCGGTATCCTTCCGAACCAGAGGACGGTCCATACCCCCGCCAGCAAGTGCAGAGCGAAACGAACGCTTCGCGAGAGACTTCTGCGATCATCAGCCCATCCCGTGAGGATGACAACGGATCCGGCACCCAGCAATGCGGTGGCAATCCGACCGGGCACGGCCCCCTCGATGGCGAGCGCCAATACCGTTACAAGGAAAAGGAAACTGAACCCGATCCCGCCGCCGCGCGCGACTACGCGGCTATGGGAACTGCGGGCATTCGGCGCGTCGACAATGCCATGCGCGATGCAATAGCTTCGAATTCGCCAGGTCAGTGCGGCTGACAGAAGGAAGAGCGCCGGGAACAGAAGGATCATGCGGCTCTCGACAAAAGATACCACTTGACGACGTCTTCCAGCCCGCGATTCAGCGTCAGGACTGGCGACCAGCCGAGAGTGGAAATCGCCTTGGCAGGTGAGATTCTGAGCGGATCCGCGAGACGGCGAATCTCCTCCCCCCGGCCCGCAAGAATCGCCGCGAACC
>DASZVV010000144.1:0-7998 GCA_035546955.1 Bryobacteraceae bacterium | reverse complement strand
TGGACGTGGTGCGCACCATGGCCCGGGAGGTCGGCGGGCATGTTCATATCACCTCCCGCAAGGGTCTGGGTACGTGCTTCCAGTTCGATCTGCCTCTGACGCTCTCCGTGACCCGGGCTTTGCTGGTCGACATCGCGGGCGAACCCTACGGCATCCCACTGGCGCGCATTGATCGCGTACTGAAGGTTCCGCGCGAATCGATTCAATCCGTCGAAGGGAGACAATATTTCACCATAGACGGTCAGCCGGTTGGCCTGGTGGCGGCCTGTCAGGTTCTGGAACTTGCTCCCGCGGAGGCCACTGATGCCGAAGTCCCCGTTGTGGTACTCGGAGAAAAGAGCTCGCGTTATGGCCTTGTGGTCGATCGCTTTCTGGGCGAGGTCGAACTGGCCATCATCCCGCTGGATCAGCGGCTTGGCAAAGTCCGGGACATCAGCTCGGCGGCGCAAATGCCGGATGGGAGCCCGGTGTTAATCATCGATGCCGACGATCTAAACAGCTCCATCGCCAGGCTGGCGTCAGGGCAGAGGTTATCTCGGGTTGGCCCCACGGCGGATAAGGAAGCCAGGCGAAAAAGAATCCTCGTAGCGGAAGACTCGTTGACGGTCCGTGAACTGGAGCGAAAGCTGCTGGAAAGCGGCGGCTATGCGGTTGACGTCGCGGTGGATGGAATGGAGGCCTGGAACGCCGTGCGAACGGGTCATTACGACCTGGTGATGACAGACGTTGACATGCCCCGCATGGACGGAATTGAACTCCTCAGGCTGATCCGGAAAGACGGCCGCCTGAAGTCTCTTCCGGCCATGATTGTTTCCTATAAGGACCGGCAGGAAGATCGGGATCGGGGCCTCGAAGCCGGAGCCGACTACTATCTCACCAAAGCCAGCTTCCAGGACAAAGCCCTCCTCGGCATCGTGGCCGATCTGATCGGGGTGGCCGAATCGTGAGAATCGCAATCGTCAACGATCTGGCAATCGCCACCGAAGCTCTGCGCCGCGCCCTCGCCGGGAGCGCCGCACATCAGGTCGCCTGGACTGCCGTCAACGGAGCTGAGGCTTTGGAACGGTGCCGGCGCGACCGGCCGGACCTGATCCTGATGGATCTCGTCATGCCCGTGATGGATGGAGTGGAAGCAACCCGCCGGATTATGCGGGAATGCCCCTGCGCCATTCTCGTCGTCACCGCGACGCTCGAAGGGCATCACTCGCTGGTGTTCCAGGCCCTTGCGGCCGGCGCGCTTGACGCGGTGCAAACGCCCATACTGGCGGGGCAAGGCCAGATAGAAGGCACGACCCGGCTGATGATCAAAATCGACGCTTTGTCGCGGTCCAGTTCGGGCAAGGCGGGACGCGAGACGCGGCCAATCACCGCTGCGCCTCCCGAAGCAGCCACAACCAGACTGATCGCGATGGGCGCCTCTGCCGGCGGCCCCGGAGCAGTGGCGGCCATCCTCAGCGCGCTGCCCGCTGACTTTCCAGGCGCGATCGTGCTGGTGCAGCACCTCGACGCGGAATTCGTCCCCGCACTTGTCGCCTGGTTGAATGAGCATTCGCCACTTCCCGTTCGCATGGCCCTGAAAGGAGACCGGCCCGCCGGGGGTTCGGTTCTGATCGCGGGAACCGGTGATCATCTGGTCCTGACAGACTCCGGCTGCTTCGCCTACACGGCGGAGCCTCGCGGCAGCTTCTCGCGGCCCTCCGTCGATGTCTTCTTTCAAAGCGTGGCTCGCTGCTGGCGAGGTGCAGTCGCGGGCGTTCTGCTGACAGGCATGGGAAGAGACGGGTCGACAGGCCTGAAGGCGCTCCGCGATTCCGGGGCGCTCACGATTGCGCAGGATTCTTCGACCTGTGTTGTGTATGGCATGCCTCGAGCCGCTGTGGAACTCGGCGCCGCGGCGCTGGTGCTGCCCCTCGAAAAGATCGCGGGAAAGTTAACGGAATTTTCGTCCTTACGGGCCTCAGGCGGTGCCCGCTGAACGCAGGAACGAGCAGGAATATGGAACAGATACAACCCGACACGCTGCAGTTTGAAAATCGAACCATGGTTTTGCTTGTGGATGATCAGGCCTTCGTCGCGCACGCGGTACGGCGGTTGCTCGCCGGTTTACCCGATGTCGATTTTCACTACTGCTCCGACCCCATGGAAGCGATTGAGCAGGCAAACCGGATCAAACCGAGTGTGATTCTTCAGGACCTTGTGATGCCTTCTGTCGACGGACTGGACCTCGTGAAGCTTTACCGGTCCAATCCAGGCACAGCCGAAACCCCCATTCTCGTGCTGTCGAGTGAAGAGAATCCCGTGGTAAAGAGTCAGGCGTTCGCGGCCGGAGCAAATGATTACCTGGTCAAGCTGCCGGACAGGATCGAGCTGATTGCCCGCATCCGCTATCACTCGAAGGCGCACATCCATCGCCTTCAGCGCGATGAAGCCTTTCGCGCGCTTCGGGAAAGCCAGCGTCAATTGATGGAAGCGAACATTGAACTGCAGCGGCTGACGAGCATCGATGCGCTCACCGGATTGATGAACCGCAGATTCTTCGATTCCTGCATTCATGAAGAGTGGGAAAAGGCAGCCGCCGTTCAAAGTCCCCTCTCAGTGCTCCTGATAGATGTCGACGATTTCAAACAATACAACGACATCCATGGCCATTTGGTAGGAGACGACGTCCTGCGCAAAGTGGCGGAAGCTCTGCGCGCCAAGTCCTCGAGAAAGGCGGACTGCGTGGCCCGGTTCGGAGGCGAGGAATTCGGCGTCATCCTGCCGGCGACTTCGGTGGAAGGTGCGCAAACACTGGGCGAGGTTTACTGCCAAGGCGTCGAGGAGCTGAAGTTTGCGCGAAACGGGACCGGCGCCCGCGGTTATCTGACGGTCAGCGTCGGAGGCGCATCCACCATCCCGAAACGAGGGGAATCGTTTATGGATTTGATCAGCGCAGCCGACCGCGTCCTGTACCAGGCAAAGAAAGCGGGAAAGAATCGGGTGATTACCTGCGCGATGGCCTGAACCATGAGTGTGCAAATCGTTGCGGCCGATTGCATTGCTGAGCCTGCGGGAGTATACTCCGACTCCGAAAGGAGTTCGTATGGCGTCAGCTGCCAATCCAGTTTCGATCCCCGATCCGGTCGTTGCCGATCCGAAGCACTACACGATTGCGTTCGAAAACGAAAAGGTGCGAGTTCTTCGGATTAAATACGGCCCCCGTGAACGGTCACCAATGCATTGTCACCCACCTCTTGTCGGAGTCTTTCTGACTCCGCACCACAGCCGGCACACATTCGCCGACGGAACCGTGCTGGAGATGAGCGGCAGCCCCGGCGAGGTGCGGTACATGGAGAACTGCCAACATGCGCCGGAGAACCTGAGCGATGGTCCTTTTGAGTTGGTCGCTGTCGAATTGAAGTATTAGATATTGATCCGGGAATGTAAACGCGGTAACGCCAGTGCACTGAAATGACAGTGTCAAGGCGTTACCGCGCACCTTGCTCCATTAGCGGTAGCGACCGTGGAGGTTCGATCTTTGGTAGACGTTTTCAGGGGGGCCGGGCTCTCGCGCGGGATGGCGGCGCGCCCGACTCGTCAATCGGCGCCAAACAGAAAGCAGCCAGTTGAACATGGGGAACTCCTTTCGCGGCACACTATCACAACCAAATGCCGGTGAACAGGGGGTGGAGGAAAGGACGGCACATCGACGGACCCCTGGGTTTTCGCACCAGGCAACAGCAGGCAACAGCAAGCACCAGACTGTAGCCGGAACGCTTGCAGCGAATTCCCGATATACTATGGACCAAGCCTGCAGTGGAACCGCTTCCATGTCCCGGCCCAAAAAGGAGAATTCCATGAGGATATCGACTTTTACTGCTGCCGCCGGCTTCCTGCTGGCTGGCGTGATGGCTGCTCAGGCTGCGCCGATCCGGGTACTGATTGTCGACGGACAGAACAACCATCGCTGGCAGCTCACCACACCGGTACTGAAGAAGGTGCTGGACGAAGCCGGACTTTTTCAGACCGACGTCGCAACCGCACCCCCGAAAGGCAGCGACATGAGCGGTTTTAAGCCGGAATTCTCGAAATATCAGGTCGTTGTTATGAACTACAACAACGACGCTCAGACTGTCGACTGGCCGGCCGAGACCCAGAAGGCATTCGAGGATTTCGTGCAAAACGGAGGCGGTATGGTGTCGGTACATGCGGCGGATAATTCCTTCCCCACCTGGCGCGCCTACAACCTGATGATTGGAATCGGCGGCTGGGGGAATCGCGATGAGAAATCGGGGGCGCTCTGGTATTACAAAGACGGCAAGCTGGTTTCCGACACTTCGCCCGGACGCGGCGGTTCGCACGTGAACCGGCTGCCGTACAAGGTGACGATCCGGAATGCTGACCACCCGATCACGAAGGGGCTGCCGAAAGAATGGATGCATCAGGGGGATGAGCTTTATAATTCACTGCGCGGACCAGGCGAAAACATGATCGTGCTCGCGACGGCGCATTCCGATCCGATGCCGGGTCGCGGTACAGATCGCGACGAGCCCGATCTCATGGTGCTCACTTATGGCAAAGGGCGAATCTTTCACACAACGATGGGGCATGATGTCTCGGCAATGAGCTGCGTCGGCTTCATTACGACGTTTCTGCGAGGGACGGAATGGGCCGCGACAGGAAAGGTGACGCAGAAGGTTCCGGCGAATTTTCCAACGGCGGATTCGGTGAGCTATCGGCCGGATATTGCGGCGATGGATCCGGCATACTTCCCGTCACCGGCGCCGGGGCGAGGACCGCAGGCTGCGAGGTGAACATGACCCGCCGTACTTTGATGGCAACACTGGGTATGGTCTCGCTGGAACTACCGGCGCAAACTACAGAGCCCGACCCGCGCGAGATTCCGATTCCGGAGATCAAAACTCCCATGACGCCGATGCCGGGAGTCAAAGAGCTGCCGGTGCGCGAGGCGATGCCGGACGTTCTCACGATGAACAACGGCGCCAGGGTGACGAACGCGCGCCAGTGGCAGCAACGGCGGGAGGAGATGCGCAGGATTCTCGCCTGGTACGCCGTGGGCCAGATGCCGCCCGCACCGGGTAATGTGAAGGGCAGAGAAACCAGCTCCGAAAAAGTGCTCGATGGGTCGGTGAACTACCGGCTGGTTCATCTGACATTCGGGCCGGACGAGAAGCTCGGTCTCGATGTTGGCGTGTTCACGCCCGCGGAGGGCGGTCCATTCCCGGCGATCATTCTTCAAAGCGGCGCTGTGCCAGGTGCGACGCCGCTGCCGCGTTTGCCGCAGGGCCCGAATCAGGGGAAGGGCGAGGATGTGCTGATGCTGGTTGGTCCGGGCGCCCCGTCAGCGGCGACGCCACGCCCCGCAGTCATCCCAGGCGGGTTCACGAGCCGCTCGACTCCGGAGGCGGTGGCCAAACAGTACGCGAACGTATTCCAGCGCGGTTATGCCCTGGCGGTCTTCAATCCGAACGACTGCGCTGAAGACACGACTCTGCGCAATCAGGATGGAAGCTGGGCGTTCCGCAACACGCGTTTCTTCCCCGCCTATCCAGACTATGACTGGGGAATCCTTGCCGGCTGGGCGTGGGGCGCTTCACGCGTTGCGGATTATCTCGAAACGGATGGCGCGATCGACAGGACCAAACTCATCATCACTGGCGCATCACGCAACGGGAAGTCATCCATGGTGGCGGCAGCCTTTGACGATCGGCTGCACGGCGCACCGGTGGTGACGGGGGGCGGCGGCATCGGGGCCTATCGTTTCGCCGGACCGCGTAAGAGCGAAACGCTCGACATCATGCAGAAGAAATATCCGAACTGGTTTTCGCCGCATCTGCATGAATTCCGGGGACAGCGCGAAAAGCTTCCATTCGACGAGCACTGGTTCCTGGCGCTCGCCGCCCCGCATCCGTTCATCGCGCTCGAAGGCATGATGGACACTATCTCGCTGCCGGATGCGGTCCAACATTCATTCCTTGCGGCCGAACCCGCGTACGACCTGCTGGGGGCGAAGGGCAATCTCGGGGTGAACTACGCGAATCACGCGCACGCCTTCACCGTTGAGGACTGGACGGCGATGATGGACTTCTTCGACAAGACACTGCGCGGGAAGAAAATCGACCGAACGTTCGACCGGTTTCCGACAGAGCAGGAACTCGATGCCGCGGCGGCGGCATCGGCAGGCCGGTAAGTCTTTCAGGCGAGCCGGTAAGGCGCCCGCTGCGGCCGGCTCAGCATTGCGTTGGCCGCATCATCACCGATGAACTGCTCTTTCGCGGGGTCCCATTTCAGACGCCGTTTCGTCTTCATCGCGATGTGATGCAGCAGGCATGTGGAACAGGCGCGGTGCGCTGTCTCAACGGGGGCGATCGTCGGCTTGCGGCTCTGAATGCACTGCAGCCAATTCAGATGATGCTCCGGGCTTTCGTAGAGATGAATCTCGTTGGGTCCGATCACGCTCGTCAGGATCTTCGGATTACTCGCCATCAGCGGCGGCAGCTTTTCTTTCGTGACCGGGTCGGAATCGGTCACCGTATCATCACGCGTAACGAAGATCCAGCCTTCGCTGCCATAGAATTTGATGCCGTTCGGGTAGTCGCCTGAAATCGCCATGGTGACGCCGTTGGCGTAGACCCCTTCGGTTTTGAATGGACCATGCACGTCCCAGAGGCCGCTCTTCGGAAATTCGGCTGTGCCCTGGATCTCGATGGGGCCAGTGTGCTCGGTATCCATACCCCAGTGGGCGGTATCGACATGGTGCGCTCCCCAGCCGGTGATCATGCCCGCGCCGAATTGCTCGCAGCGCAGCCAGCCGGGGCGGCTGAAATCGTTCTGCGGATGGACGCGCATCTCTGTGTAATAAACATTGGGCGTAGAGCCAAGCCACGCATCGTAGTTCAGATTCTTCGGCACCGGCATTGCGGGCGCATCGGGGCCGCCGGGATCGCCAGGAAGGCCGATTTCAACATGCTTCAGCTGGCCGATGCGCCCGTTCCGCACGAGCTCGCACGCACGATGAAACTGCTTCCAGGGGCTCAACGAGCGCTGCTGCGACCCGATCTGGAAGATCCGGCCGGATTTCCGGACGACGTCGCTCAGGAAGCGGCCTTCCGTGATTGTGAGTGATGCCGGCTTCTGCAGATAGACGTCTTTGCCGGCGCGAACGGCGGCGACCGCGCAGAGGGCGTGCTGATGATCCGGCGTGGAGATGACGACGGCGTCGATATCTTTATTCGCCAGCAGTTCGTGATGATTGCTGTATCCGGTCACGCCGTTGTACGGCTTCCCCGTAGTCTCGGCATAGTGCGAATTGATGAACTGTTTGCCCAACTCGACGCGCTTCGAATCAAGATCGCAGACGGCCATGATACGTGCGATATCGTGCTGCCAGATACCGGGCAGATCGTGCGCTCGTGAGATACGGCCAACGCCGATCGCGCCCACGTTAATGCGATTGCCCGGCGCGTTCTGTCCGAACACAGCCGAGGGAACAATCGTGGGGAAGCCGGCGATCACGGCGCTCGTCTTGAGGAAAGTGCGTCTGGTCTTCATGGCTCCCCCGCTCATCTATGACGTGAAAGTCAGAAGTTTAGCCTGCTTCTGGGCTTTCAGGACGAGCTCGGTGGTGAGCAGCGTCTCTTCCTGATCCTGCGCGACGTGGGTGCGGTTGACGATGTCCGCCACAAATTGCGGTCCGAAGGGCAGCACAACATTCGTGCAGTCGATGTGGCGCTGGGTTTTCGAATCGACGATAAACAAATGGTTGCCGCCCTTACGGCCCCCGATATCGACGTATTTGCGAAGTTCGATATAGCCATCGGTACCGAGGATAAAGAGACGGCCGTCACCCCACACGCCGACACCATCCGGCGTAAACCAATCAACGCGCACGTAACCGGCGCCGCCGTTGCCGTGCAGCATGACGTCTCCGAAATCCTGGAATTTCGGGTGTTGCGGATAGTGGACATTGGCGACCTGTGAGGCTGTCACGTCCGCTGT
>DASZVV010000143.1:0-18888 GCA_035546955.1 Bryobacteraceae bacterium | reverse complement strand
AACGCCGGTTCCTTCGCGAGCCGCCAGTCCGCTCGGCAGGCGCGAACTGTGCCACGCGGGGAACAGACCGAAGATCAGCAGCGCAGCCGCGGTAGTGATACCGACGATCGCAAGGACGCGGCCATTGAGAGCGACAGAAATCGGCGCGGAATCGTTGGTCGTCAGAAATCTTCCGAGCAAATTCGCGGCCAGGAATGCGACCGCGAGGCTGGCGATTCCGCCGAGAAGAGCCAATAGAGTGCTCTCCGTCAGGAACTGGCGCATCAGCCTGGCTCGGCTGCAGCCCAGCGAAATCCGCGCCGCCATTTCATTGCGGCGAGCCGTCGCGCGGGCGAGCAGCAGATTCGCGATATTCGTACAGGCGATCGTCAGCAGCAGCGCAACCAGGGCGCCCAGGACAAGCAGTGGGCTGCGGAACTGCCGCCGAAGCACTCCGCTGCCGCCAGCGCCGTCGTCCAGGTGAACGTGCGGGTTGTTTGAAGCATCCTGTCCGACGGGCGACCACGTAGTGGGGAAAATAGCGTCGAGTACGGACTGCAGTTGAGTGCTCGAAACTCGGGAAGCTCGCCGGGCAATGAGCTGGAAGGCCCAGAAGCGGTCATTAGCAAAGGGATCAGGGGACCCCGGCCTCGTCGCTGCCTGATGCAGTGGCGTGTAGATCTCGGTCGTATCGCCTGGGAAAAGACCGTAAAACCCCTCGGGGAGGACGCCGGCTACCGTGAACTCCCGATTGTTGATCGTAACGGAATGGCCGATAACATGATCGGGCGTCCCGAGAGTGTTGGCCCAGAACCGATGCGTCAGAACAACCGCGGGCGCCGCGCCGGGAGTGTCGTCGGTGTCGGAAAGCAGCCGGCCCACCAGAGGACGGACTCGAAGCAGCGAGAGAAAGTTCCCCGTAACACCGCGCTCCTCGCCAACCACTGGTCTGCCTTCAAACGAAACGCTGACCTGTTGACTTCCCCGGTACGCCGCGATCTGCGCACGATCCCCCGCATCGCGTCGAAACGCCTCATAGGACGGATAAGAAAAGAAGTTCCCGATCGTCGCTCCCCCGTCGGCCCATGTGCTTCCCGAAGCGCCATCAGCTATTTGGCGCGGAAAGCCCGTTCCGCTCCAGTCGATAAACGAAAGCTGTTCCGGATGATCCACCGGCAGATGCCGCCACATAACTACATCCATCAGCGAAATAATCGCGGTATTCGCCCCGATCCCGAGCGCCAGCGAAAGCACGGCCGCGGCCGTGACGACCGGCGTCCGCCGCATCATCCGCAGCCCAAAAACAACATCCTGCCGCAGCCCGGTCAGCCATGCGAAACGACGCTCATCGCGGCACTGCTCCTTGAACTGCGCCGCGCCGCCGAACTCCTTGCGCGCCTGCCGCGCAGCATCCTCCTGCGAATAGCCCTGGCGCGCGTATTCAGCCGTAAGCTCCCGCAGATGGTGCGCGATTTCGCGGTTGAGCTGCGATTCCGCCCGATTCCACGGGAACGTCATCAGTCCTCTCCCAGAATCATGTCGATCGCGCCCGTATAACGCTGCCATTGACGCTTCTCTTCCTGCAACTGCTTCCGTCCCGCGGGAGTCAGCGAATACAGCTTCGCCATCGGACCGTTCCCCGAAGGCTTCCACTCTGACCGCACGAATCCCTTGCGCTCCAGCCGATGCAGGGCGGGGTAGAGCGATCCCTGCTGCACCTGCAGGATCTCCTTCGAGAGCACAAGAATCTTCTGCGCGATCCCGTAGCCGTGGATCGGGCCGTGCGCAACAGTCTTGAGGATCAGCAGATCCAGAGTTCCCTGTACGAGTTCAGCCGGTTTGGGTGGCATACCTTGGATGTCTACATAGCAGTATAGACGATCTAGGTAGAATGTCAATGTAGAGTCGTACGGCGTGGCTTCAGCCCTGCCGCCGGCCTTCCAGCCGGCGCGGAGTGAGAGAAATATTTCGGATTACAGTTTTCTCTTGAAGAAATCCGCCGCGGCCGCATACGTCTTCAGCCACGACCGATGCAGCAGAAACCCATGAATCTCATCGGGCAGAATCATCTGCTCGAAATCCACACCCTGTTTCCGCAGCGCCGCCACCAGTTGCACCGTATTCGCGAACGACACATTCCGATCGTCATCCCCATGAATCAGCAGCACCGGCGACTTCCACGTTTTCACCGACGCCAGCGGCGACGATTCGAACTGAACCTCGGCCGCGGTCTCGCGTTCCGCTTCCGCTGTCGCGGTCCCCGGCACTGGTCCCGTCAGCGGACGCTCCAGATTCCAGTCATGCACGCCGTGAAAATCCACTCCCGCTTTGAACAGATCGGACGCCCGCGCCAGCCCCAGCGCCGTCAGATAGCCGCCGTAGCTCCCGCCCCACAGCCCAATCTGCGATCCATCCACATCCCCCCGGCTCCGCAGATACAGCCCCGCGCCTTCCACATCGCTGAACTCGCTCGCACCCGCCGCGCCGAAGTTCGTGGCCTCGCGAAAATCGAGCCCGTACCCGATACCGCTCCGGTAATTGATCGCCAGCACAATATAGCCGTGATTCGCCAGATACTGATTCATCGCGTACGCGTTGTTGTAGTAATCCATCGAATGCCAGCCGAGCAGCATCTGCCGCCGCGGGCCGCCATGCAGGAATACAATCGCCGGCCGTTTGTCGCCCGGCTTCAGATCGGAGGGCAGAAACAACTGCGCATGAATCTTCAATCCGTCGCCCGAAGAATAAATCACCTGCTGCGGCGCGACGAGCGAGTCCACCGGGAACCCGGCGGGAATGGTCTCCGGCGCCAGATCATGCTCCGCACTGCCGATGAGCACCGCCGCGCGCGCCGGCCGCCTCACATCCGAATGAAGAAACGCGAAGCCGCCCGCTACCTCCACCGGCGACCACTCCAGCCCCTCTCCGCTCGTCACGGGCCGCGCCGTGCCGCCCGCAACCGCCACGCGCCAGATATGCCGCCGGTCGATATCCGCCTGGTTCGACGAAAAAACCGCCTCGCGCCCATCCTGGCTGTAGGAGACATTGTCGACTTCAAAATCCCCGGGCGTCAGCGGCGTCACAGGACCGCCCGCCACCGCGATCGAATAGAGGTGCCGCCACCCGTCTTTCTCCCATGGAAAAACAATGCGCCCTTCCGGACTCCAGAACAACTGGTTGTTCGTCTCCACAGATGCGAATGCGCTGCCTGGCCCCTCATCGGCCTTCCACAATTGCCGCGCCGTTCCATCCGCCGCATTCGCAATCCGAATCGCCCACGGATCGCTCGAACTGCGCGCGATCCCGCGCACCTTATCGGCAACCTGAAATACCCGAATGTACGCGATCTGTTTCCCATCGGGCGACCACGCCGGTTCGCTGTCGTGATCCACGCTCGGGTCCATATAGGACACCGACTTTGCCGCGAAATCGTAGATCTCGATGAAGCTGTGATCGCCGCGATTGCTGACAAGCGCGAGCTTCGTTCCATCGGGCGACCAGCGCAGCGACTCTGCGGACACGCCGCTGCGATTCACGATCAACGGACCCGCCCCGCCCTCTACCCACACCTGCCCGTTCCTTAGATATGCAATGCGTCCGTCTTTCGAAACGGCGGGTGAATGCCCTGATCCCACTTTGCGCGGCGCACTGCCGGCAGCCGCAATCCACACATCCTGCGAAACACCCCCGGGATTCGAAGCCGGATTCGGATCCGCCTTCGCCGGGTATTCCAGATCGCCGCCGCGCACGAATACAACGGATTTCCCATCCGGCAGGAAAGTCAGCTCGCCGATGTCCTGCCCGTCGTCGTCAGTCCATGAAGTCAGCCGCACGCCATGGAAATCCGGCGCAGCCGCAAACCAGATATTCCGCGCCCCGCGCTCATTCAGTACCCAGGCGACAGCGCCTCCACCGGGCGCAGCCGTCATATCGGAAGGGAAGGGGGCCGACATCACCTGCTCCAGCGTGAACGTCTTCGCGCAAAGCGAGATCGCAATCGCGGAGAAGGCGAAAATCAGACGGTGCATGGCACCAGTCTAGTAAATAGTGGGGCGGGGCGCTCTCTTCAATTTTCAGTCGGTGTCTTACTGACTGAATCCACCACCAGCAAATCCAGCGGCAGTTTTCGCGGCTCCAGTGCCAGTCCCAGCTTCGTGATCGAAGGCCGCAGCGCCGCTCCCGAAGGATCGGATGCAACCGCAACCGCGCCGCCCTTGTCCCCACCGCCGTCGCCTCCCGGACCACCGATCGGCAGGAAACTCAGCGATGTCCGAACCACTCCCATGGCTTCGAACTCCGTGAGATCCACGCCCACCTCATACCCGCCTTTCAGGTTCGTCATATCGACGACCGGCCGGTCGAATAACCCCACAGACAGCAGCTCCGCGAACGCCTTCATCGTCAGTCCGGAACTCTCCAGATGAATCCGCCGCGGTTCGGATCCCTTGCCGTCCACCGGCATCGCCCGCACTTTCGCGACAATCTCTTTCCCCGGCATCTCCAGAACGATCCCCTGCGGGCCCTTCGTCATCTTCACCTCGCCCTGCAGCGTCGGAATTGACATGCTCGGCGCGGGCGTCCCATTCGGCAAAGGTGGAACCTCGCTCGTATCCGGCGCCGATTCCTTCATCTTCGGCCCATCTTTTCCCACCACCAGCGCATAGACCGACTGGTCCTTGCTCTCGTGATGCGTCTTTAGACCGAATCGTTCTTCCAGCAGTGACTGCAGCATTTCGGGTAACCGGTCCGGTGAAACTCCCCCTGGAATCGTCGCCTGAATATCGAACAGCGTGTTGCGGGTCCAGTCCGGCGCGCTCACCTGGTAGGGCCGCAGTTGGTAAGCATCGCAGATCAGGGTCAGCAGCGGCATGGTCCCGATGTCGACTCGCTGCGCATCCACCCGGATTCCGAAATGGCCCGCGCCCGGTCTTATATTTGCGATCGGACCGGAAGGCCGGATCGTCGCCACCTCGAACGCCGGGCGCGCCGGCGCCTGGCCAAATGCGGACATCGCCGCTACCGCGCCCAAAACCGCTATTCCTGCTCTCATGAAGCCTCCGTTCAGCGAAGACTGCCCTCAGCCGCCATTATTACGCGGTTTCGAAATTTGCGAAGTCTATCTCCCACGGATTCAACCATTTGTTCGAATCTCAACCAAATCCGGCCCGCCGCGCATGTTAAGGTGGCTTCGGGATTGGCGCTAACTATCTCACTCCACTCCACATAGCCACGGAAATGGGTTCGTTTTTGCGAATGATCAAAAACGTACCAAAAGGCTGGACATTGACATGTCATGTCAATACAATAAAGTCGATCTTTTCTATGCCACGCCCAACGCGGAACCGCTTCCACATCGCCCAGAGAGGCCGCGCCGCCGCTGCCCTCGCCGTCTGCGCTATCGCGTTTATCGCGGTGGGTGGCAATATTCGGGGCGCCAGCACCTCAAACCCGGCACCGCATCCCGCCGCCGCACCCGCACCCCAGGCGCCTGACCTCTTTGCTCAGTTCTGCTTCCCCTGCCATAGCGGCAATACCCCTCAGGCAGGCATCAATATTGAAAAGCTCGCCACCAACCAGATCTCTGTCGGCGACGGTTTTCTCACGTGGACCCGTATCGCTGCCGCTCTCGAAGGCCACGTCATGCCGCCTTCGATCATGCCTCAGCCCGAAGAAAAGGACCGCGCGGCTGCCGCCGCCTGGATTCATGCGCGCCTCAACGAGTACGCAAAAAAGCATGACGGCGATCCCGGAAAGGTCACCGTCCGCCGCCTCACGAGCGGCGAGTATGCCTACGCGATCCAGGACCTGACCGGCATCCCCATGGATACTGGCATTGACGCTTCGAGCGATTCCGTGGGCGGCGAAGGCTTCTCCAATTTCGGCGACGTGCAGTTCATGCAGGATGAGAACCTCGAACACTATCTCGATGCCGCGAAGGTCGTGGCGGATCATGCGGTCATCGGCGCCGGTCCCCTCCAGTTCTTCTCCGACCCCGGCAAAACCGGTTTCGAGTACTCCGGCATCACGCGAGTGAAGAGCATTTACGAAAAGTACGGCTTCCGGACTGTGTCCGGCGAAGGCGGCTACGAATACGGCGTCGACAAATATGGCAAGGTTCTCTACGCCGCGTGGGAGTACACCCATCGCGCGGCGCTCGGCGAGCCGACCGTCACCATGAAGAAGATTGCCGATCGCGAAGGCGTCGAGATCCGCTTCATCCAGCACATCCTTGACATCATGAACCGGCCGAACCTCTCCTATCCGGCGTCAGAAATGGCGGACCGCTGGCACAAATTCGTGAAGCCGGCGCCGGGCGGCGACGTCAAAGCCGAGGAGGCCGAGGCGCGCACGGAAGCAACCGATCTGCAGAATTACCTCACCACCTGGCCCGGCTGGCTCTTCGGACGCGGCGACAAAGCCCTGAACGGCGCCGGCGATGAAAGCCCGCTCGTCTTCAATGACAAAGCGCTCAAGGCCGATGCCGAGCATCACTTCAATTTCGCCCACCGCGGCGGTTTCGGAGCACGTGGCGCCGCAGCTGGAACCGGTCCCACGAAGATCTATCTCAACGTGGCCTCCGTGAATCCCTCCGCAAAAGGGCAGGGAGCCATCATCTGGAAGAACGCCACCATCGCGTTCACTCCCGCGGGCGGCGGCGGATTCGGACGTGGGCCCGGCGCTGGTTCGGGTGGCGGACGCGGAGCTTCGGGCGCAGCCGGACGTGCCGGATTTGCCGGCGGCCGGGGCGCTTCCGGGGCCGGAGGACGAGCTGCTTCCGGTAATCCCGTTGTCGCGGCAGCTGCGAGCGGCGGTGGCCGTGGACGCGGCCGCGGTCCCGCTCTCCCGCGCGTTTCGCTTCGCTCCGTGGTCAGCGCCGAAACCGCGAAGCAGCTTGGCTTCGGCAAAAGTATCGACGGCAGCCAGATCGGCCCGGATGATTTCTCCTCCGATGGTTCCCTTACCTTTGAAGTTCCCACCCCTCCCGGCGTCACCACCTGGGATATTCAGGTGGATGCCGTCCTTGGCTCCCAGCGCGATCACGTTTACCGCATCACGATTGCAGACAGCCCAACGCCTCGCGGCATTCCGATCCGCGGTCTGGTAGGCGATATGTCAAGCGCCGGCTACAAGACGTTCCACGATGGCGTGATGGAATACTCGCGCATCCTGCCGCCGAATTCGAACGACCAGCCGACTCCCGCCGACAAAGACCCCGCGCCCGAGCCGTTCGACCCGACCTACAACGTTCCCGAACACGATGACTATGTGCTCTGGGTCAAATACATTCGTGACGATCGCTTTGTCTACAACCATCTGATTGATGACGTCACGCGCAAACAGCTCGACGAAGCCTGGAACGACGTTTTCGCCGCCTTCCCCTATCACGACAACTATCTTCGCCTTCTCGCCCAGCACTATAACTACGACCTGAAGGGGAGGAAGATGGCGGATATGACGTCCGCCAACATGGCGCAGTTGCCGGAAGAAATGCGCGGGTACGTCGCGCCGCTCCGCAAGCAGTGGGAGGAGATGACGGCTGCGCAGGCCGCTGCGAAGCCGCGCCACATTGAAGACGTGATCCAGTTCGCCAGCCGGGCCTGGCGCCGTCCGCTCACCGAGCCGGAGAAACAGAGTCTCCGCGCATTTTATACGAAGGCGCTCGCACTCGACCCCGATCATGACCACGTGAAAGCGATCCGCGCCGTGATCGCGCGCGTCCTTGTCGCTCCGCAATTCCTCTATAAAGTGGAGCTCACCTCGCAGGCAACCGCTGCCCACCCGCTCTCAAATTGGGAAATGGCGAGCCGCCTCAGCTTCTTCCTCTGGTCTTCCATTCCCGATGACGAACTTCGCCGCGCGGCGGCCGCCGGAGAACTCACCACCAACGCCGGCCTGCGTAAGCAGGTGAAGCGAATGATGGACGATCCCAAAGCCCGCCGCATGTCGACCGAATTCTTCGGCCAGTGGTTCGGCTTCTATCACTTCGACAAATTCAAGGGCGTCGATACCGGCCGCTATCCCGAATTTACCGAGCAGGTCAAATCATCGATGTACGATGAGGCCGTCTCGTTCTTCGAGTACATTATTCGCAATGAACGCCCGGTGAGCGACATCCTCTATGCCGATTACGACTTCCTCAATAAACCGCTGGCGAAGTATTACGGCATCACAACCAAAGACATCAAGTCGGACGACGATGTGGAACTCGTGCAGGGCGTCAACGCGCTCAACCGCGGTGGCGTTCTCCGCCTCGGCGCGGTGCTCACCACTACGTCCGCGCCGCTGCGCACCAGCCCGGTGAAGCGCGGCGATTGGGTGCTGCGCCGTGTGCTCGGCACTCCGACTCCGCCTCCGCCGGCGGATGCCGGTTCCATCCCGAACGATCCCAAGCTGTTCGGCGGCCTCTCCGTGCGCGATCGCCTCGCGCAGCACAAGCGCAACGCCACCTGCGCCACCTGTCACACGCGAATCGATCCGATGGGCTTCCCGCTCGAACACTTCGATTCTACCGGCCGCTGGCGCGAGAAATATGACGACGGTAAACCGATCGACGACCGCGGCGAAATGACCGATAAATCGATTATTCCCGGCGTGCAGGGCCTGCTCACTTATCTGGAGACCCAGCAGGGTAAAGTGGAAACCACCCTCACTCACAAGCTGATCGGCTACGCTTTGGGCCGCACCGTGCAGGGCTCCGATCAGGTGCTCGTCGACAAAATGGTGGCAGCCGGACCGAAGGCCACCATGGTCGATCTCGCCACCATGGTGGTGACGAGCGCTCAGTTCCGCAATGCTGCTCCGAATACGCCTGCCGCGCCCGCCGCGGCGGTAAAACCTCCACTGAATACGGCCGCATTACAGCCGAAAAATTCTGATAAAGTAGGTACACCGTGAAGAAAACTGCCGAGCGTCTGGAACGGGATTTCGAGCAAACGCAGAAGCGTGACGGTAAATCGCGCCGCCACTTTTTGAGAGGCGCGGGCGTCGCGCTGGCGCTTCCCTGGCTGGAGTCGCTGGCCGCGCTCGATGCGAAAGCTCAGGACCTGCCTGCCGCCGCGGCGAAGGCAGCGAATAAGCCCCCCACGCGTTTTGCCGCCATCTATTTCTCGAACGGCGTGCAGCCTCCCAACTGGTGGGCGAAGGGCAGCGGCAAGGATATGCAGTTCGGGCCCGCCGGCGCGCCCCTCAACGGCCACGGCGACGACCTCAACTTCATCCGGGGCCTCTATACTGACGCGGCTTTCCACGCTACCAGCCCGCACCTCGGCAAATGCCCGAACATGCTCTCCGGCGCCCACGTCAGCATGGACCCGCAGGTCATCCGTTGCGGCACTACCTTCGATCAGATTCTCGCCCAGCAGCTCGGCAACGCCACCATGATCCCGAGCATGGCGCTCGGCATCGAGCCCAACGAGCTGCGCCTCGAAGACGGCCTCTCCATGATCTACGGCTCGGCCATCTCCTGGGCATCTCCCACCAAGCCGATCACCAAGGAAATCTACCCCGCGCGCGCCTTCGATGAACTGGTGAGCGACGGCAGCGGCCGGAAGCTCGACCGCAGCATCCTCGATGAGCTGATGGGCCAGGCCGATTCGCTCAAGCCGAAAATCAGCAACGGCGATAAAGTCAAGCTCAACGAATACCTGGAATCGGTCCGCGACATCGAAACCCGGCTCGACCGCTCCGCGAAGCGCGGCACCCTCGAAGGCTGGCGGCCCACCATCGACAAGCCCAATATGGAGCGCCCGGCCGACGAAATCCCGCAGGTTGTTCCCGATCACATGAAGCTCATGCTGGATCTCATGGTGCTCGCGTTCCAGATGGATAAAACGCGCATCATGACCATCATGCTCAACAACGACCTTTCGCAGATGAACATGAAGTTCCTCGAAGGCGTTCATGGCGCGCTGCATCTCGATCTCACCCACAACGGCCACGTGCCGGCGCTCGAAGCCATGTATCTGAAGACGAATCAGTACCACATGGGAGAGTTCATCTATCTGAAAGACCGCCTCAAGAGCATCGATGAAGGCGGCAGCTCGATTCTCGACAGCTCCATCCTGCTCATGATGTCGAGCCTCTACGACGGCGATAAGCACGGCGCCGATCAGATGCCGATCATTCAGGCCGGCCGCGGCGCTGGAATCAAAACCGGCCGTATTCTCGACTATCTGGATAAGGGCGACGACAACCGGCGCGCGTGCAGCCTCTATCTCTCGATCATGGATCGCATGGGCGTTCAGCTCGATAACTTCGGTGACACCGATAAGCGTCTTACTGATCTCTAGTGCTCGATAATCTCGTAATTGTCGCCTACTTCCTGGCGGTATTCGGGATTGGCATCTATTATTCGCGGCGTCCGAAAGAAACCACAAGTGAATACTTTCTTGCGGGAAACAGCATCGGCTGGTTTGCCGTCGGCGCTTCGCTTTTTTCCACCAACATTTCGAGCGAGCACTTCATTGGGCTGGCCGGCTCCGGCGCATCGGGGGGCCTCGCCGTCGGTTGCTATGAATGGTCCGCGAGCTTTTGTTTGTTTCTGCTCGGCTGGCTGTTCGTCCCGTATTACCTGAAGTCGAAAGTCTTCACGATGCCGGAGTTTCTTTCGCGGCGCTTTGACGAGCGCTGCCGCTGGTATCTGACGATTATTTCGATCATCGCCTACATCTTCACCAAAATCTCGGTACACCTGTTCGCGGGCGCGATTCTGATGCGTTCGGTGCTCGGCTGGGACTACCTCACGACCTCGATTCTGCTGGTGGTGGCGACCGGCATCTACACGATCACCGGCGGCCTGAAGGCGGTCATCTACACGGATCTTTTCCAGTCGTTCGTGCTGATCACCGGCGCGGTGGTTCTGAGCGGCGTGGGCCTTTACCACGTCGGCGGTTTCTCCGGTCTGCGCGCCGCGTTGCCGGCGGATTTCTTCCACATGATCAAGCCCGCCAGCGACCCGACTTATCCCTGGGTCGGAACGATATTCGGAACGATGATTCTTGGCACCTGGTATTGGTGTACGGATCAATCGATCGTACAGAAGACGCTGAGTGCGGATGGCCTCGAAAACGCCCGCAAAGGATCGTTTTTCTGCGCGACCCTCAAGATCCTGCCAGTGTTCATTCTCGTGCTGCCCGGCCTGATTGCGAAAGCGCTTTATCCGAACGTCGTCAACGGAGACAACGCTTATCCAACTCTGGTGCTTCGCCTGCTGCCGAAAGGACTGGTGGGGCTGATGGTGGCGGCGCTCCTCGCGGCGCTGATGTCGGCCATGAGCTCGGTTCTCAACTCGTGCTCGACGCTGATCACGATGGATATCTTTCGCAAGACCCATCCGCACGCGAGCGAGAAGCGGCTCGTCTATATTGGCCGCCTCGTGACGGGCGTCATCGTCGTGATCAGCATCCTCTGGGTGCCGCTGATCAAGTACCTCAGCAATGAGATTTATCAATACCTGCAGAGCGTGCAGGCTTATATCGGAGCGCCGATTACCGCGGTGTTCCTGGTCGGTGTGCTCTGGAAGCGTGCCACCGCACGGGCGGCTTTCACAACGCTGGTCACCGGCGGCCTGATGGGCGCGATCCGTTTTCTGATGGATGTGATGCACGACGCGATGAAGATGGATCTCGGCGTCTGGAATAATCTCGTGAAGTTCAGCTTTCTGAATTTCAGCGTCTGCGTTTTCGCTTTCTGCGTGCTCCTGATGGTGGTGATGAGCCTGATGGAACCCCAGCGCACCGCCGCCGCCGAAAAGGAACTGACGATGCACTGGGGCGGAGGCGGGAAGCGCGTCTTCGACCGCATCGACGTCGCCTGGACTGGCCTGGTGGGCGCGTTCATCGTGGGCCTGTGGGTCCACTTCAGTTAGCCGAGTTCAACCTCTGAAGCTCTATGCCTTGCGTGGGGCGGGCTTCCGCCCCGCCGGCTTTCCGGTCGGCGCTGTTCAGAGATTTGAGAACTTTATCTCAAACCCGGTCAACATACTTAAACGAACCACGCCGCCGGTCGTCTCACCTGTATGCTCTGATGGAATCGCAGCCTGATCTTTGAAAACCGAAAATCAACCCACCAGAAAAACCGCCGTCTGCGCCCACAAATTCGGCAGCCAGCTCACGCGGTTGCTCCCCGAAAGAAAATATCGCCGCTCGATCGGGAAGTGGTTATTCCGGCACAGGTCTTCGAAATCGTTGATCGAAAGAAAATGAATATTCGGCGAATCGTACCAGTCGTAGGGGAAGAGCTTCGTCTTCGGAGCCTGTCCGGAAAACAGCATTGACGACCGCACCCGCCAGTGCCCGAAATTTGGAAACGAAATAATCGCTTTCCGGCCAACCCGCAGCATCTCCGTCAGCACCCGCAGCGGCGCCCGCGTCTCCTGCAGGGTCTGGCTGAGAATCACATAATCGAAAGCCTTGTCCGGGTAATCGGCCAGACCCTCATCGATATCTCCCTGATACGCCGAAACTCCGCGGGCGATCGCCTTGCGCACGTTTGTCGCGTCGATCTCGACGCCGCGCGCCAGGATCTTCTTGTTCGCCACGAGCCATGCCAGCAGCTCCCCTTCGCCGCAGCCGAGATCGAGCACTCGCGTCCCCGGCTGAATGATTTCGGCGATGACCTTGAAATCCGGACGCGCTTCGAGCGAAGCCGAACTGGTCACGCGGCTGCCTCCACTGCGCGCGTTGTGCTCTCGAGGAAGCCGCGCACCAGATCGGTCTGCTCGGCAATATCCACCAGAAACGCATCATGGCCGTAGTTCGATTGCAGATCGCAGTACGCCACATCGCCATTCACGCGCCGCAGCACGCGCGCGATCTCCTGCGACTGATAACTCGGATACAGCCAGTCCGAAGTAAAGCTGATCACGAGAAACCGGGTCGAATTCAGTGAACGGAAAGCGTCCACCAGACGGCCCGTACCGTTGGTCAGATCGAAGTAATCCTCAGCCTTCGTGATGTAAAGGTAGGAGTTCGCGTCGAACCGCCCCACGAACTGCGAGCCGCGATAACGCAGATAACTTTCCACCTCGAAATCCACGCCGAAGTCGAAACCGAACTTCTCCTTCTCCCGCAGACGGCGGCCGAATTTTTCACGCATGGAATCGTCACTCATGTAGGTGATGTGGCCAACCATGCGCGCCACGGAAAGCCCGCGCGCCGGCGGCTTCGTGTCGTAGTAATCGCCCTTATTCCAGTCGGGGTCCGCCATGATCGCCTGGCGGCCCACTTCGTTGAACGCAATCTGTTGCGCGCTGTGCCGCCAGGTGGTCGCGATGGGGATCGCGGAACGCACCATCTCCGGATAGTTCATCGCCCATTCGAGCGCCTGCATCCCGCCCATCGATCCGCCGGCAACGCTGAGAAGGTGTCTGATCCCGAGCGAATCGATCAGCATCTTCTGCAGCCGCACCATATCGCGAATCGTGATCACCGGAAATCCCATGGCGTAGGGCTTGCCGGTTTCCGGATTCGTGCAACCGGGGCCGGTGCTTCCCTGGCATCCGCCCAGTACATTACTGCAGATAATGAAGTAGCGGTCGGTATCGAAGGCCTTGCCGGGGCCGATCATGTTATCCCACCAGCCGGGCTTGCCTTCGTGACTCACGCCGGCAGCATGAGCATCGCCGGTGAAGGCATGGCAGATCAGAATCGCGTTGCTGCCGTCGCTGTTCAGGTGGCCATAGGTCTCATAGGCGATGTCGACAGGGCTCAGCGACGCGCCACAATCGAGCGCAATGCTGTCAAAACTGGCTATCTTCGTCTCAACGACCATCTCGGGGCAACCTCATGGTAGCAGGGGTGCGGGAATAAGCTGGAATTTGAGTATTCGTCTCGTCCTGGCGTTTACCGCGGCGCTCGCGCTGGCGGCTGGACCGGTGTGGCGTGAAGCCATCCCCGGCTACCATTACCAGTTTCCCCGGGATCACTTCGAGCATCAAGACTTCCGCACCGAGTGGTGGTATTACACAGGTAATGTGGTGGACGCGCACGGTAAACGGTTCGGTTTCGAGCTGGTTTTCTTCCGTCAGGGCGAGCTTCCGGAGAACCCAAATCCCTCCGTCTGGGCGATTAAGGACCTGTATCTGGCTCACGCAGCCCTGACCGATATTGACGGCAGGCACTTCTGGTATGAGGAGCGGCCGAATCGCGCCGGGCCGGGGATTGCGGGTGCTTCGTTCGACCAGCGCCGGGTCTGGAACGGGAACTGGCAGGTGCAGTGGAACGGCGAAGAGCAGGCGCTCGATGCGATTGCCGATGATTTCCGATTTCATCTGGATCTCAAGCCGCTGAAGCCGGCGGTCATCAATGGTGAGAACGGACTCAGCGTGAAAGCCGATGGGCCGGGGCGCGCTTCTTACTATGTTTCATTCCCGCTGCTGGCGGTGACCGGGAACATCCGCATTGGAAACGATGAGCATCCGGTCACGGGACAAGCCTGGATGGATCACGAGTGGTTTACCGAGCAACTCTCTCCGGATGAGCAGGGATGGGACTGGTTCAGCGTCCAGTTCGACAACGACACCGAACTGATGTTATTCGATCTTCGGCGAAAAGACGGAACGATCGACGCACATTCGTCCGGGACTTTCGTCGACGCGGCGGGTAAAGCGCATCATCTGAATAAGGGCGATTTCACGCTGACTCCGCTGCGGAAGTTCGGTAAGTATCCGGTCGAATGGCGGATCGAAATTCCGTCCCTCAAGGTGAACGTCACCTGCCGCGCCGCTCTGGACAACCAGGAACTGCGCAGCAAAAGCGAAGGCCCGAATTACTGGGAAGGGGCGGTGACTTACGACGGGACGAATCGCGGCGTGGGCTATCTCGAAATGACCGGCTACGAAGGCGCCGTCCACTTCTGAATTAAAATGAGCTTATGGCCACCCACGTAGTATCAGTCACGGAATTCAAGGCAAAATGCCTTGCTCTTCTGGAGGACGTGTCGGCCAAAGGCGACACGATCACCGTGACGAAGCGCGGCAAGCCGCTGGTTACCGTGGGGCTTGCTTCGCCTTCCAGGCCGAAGCAATACAAATCCCTGAAAGGAATATTCAACGGTCAGCTGAAAATCACGGATGCCGACATACGGGCCGTCCGCAAAGCCAGGTGGGATCCGAAGCGCCTGAAGGAGAAGTTCGATCTCTAAACCGGGTCTCCTGCTGGATACCCACGTCTTCGTCCGCTGGATCGATGAGCCTCATCGGCTCTCGCGGGATCAGAGACGGGTGCTCGATCGTGTGGCCACCGTACGTGGGAAAATCAGTGTCAGCGCCGTTACGCTGATCGAAATCGCGACCCTGTTCGGAAGGGGCAGCAAGAGATCTCCACTTTCGGCGGAGAGCATTCTCGAAACGCTTGAGTCGGTGGACACGCTGGATATTCTTCCGATTAATTTGCGCGTTGCCCGCGAAGTTGCCGCGATGGGCGATTCGCTGAAAGATCCGAATGATCGCGTCATTGTGGCGACGGCCCGCATTTACGATCTCTGTCTCGTCACTTCCGATCAGCGAATCATCGCGTCCGGGCTCGTGCCTGTCGTCGAGTAGCGGGCGTGCCACAATAAGTATCCATCCCGATGCGCGCCGACTGGTTTCCGCTCTGGCTCAGTCTCGAAGTTGCTGGCGTCGCTACCGTCATTTCTCTCGCGCTCGGCCTCTGGCTCGCCTGGCTGCTGGCGAACCGGGAATTTCCGGGGCGCAACATTCTCGATGCCGCGGCCATGCTGCCGCTCGCGCTGCCGCCCACGGTGCTCGGCTATTACCTGCTCGTCGTGATCGGCCGGTCAAGCTGGATCGGCCGGGTGTGGGAAGCGCTCACAGGATCGCCGCTGGTCTTCACCTGGAAAGCCGCCGTGATCGCCTCTACCCTGCACGCCATACCGCTCATGGTCAGGTCGTCGCGAGCTGCTCTCGAATCGGTGGACGTGGCCTGCGAACGCGCGGCCCGCAGCCTCGGCGCTTCGGAATGGCGGTTATTCTGGCGCATCAGCCTGCCGCTTGCGCGGCGTCCCATCGCGGCGGCCGCCGTTCTCGCTTTCGCCCGCTCGCTCGGCGATTTCGGCGCCACCCTGATGGTCGCGGGCGATATCCCGCACCGCACGCAGACGGCGGCCATTGCGATCTTTGATGCGGTCGAATCCGGCGACACGATGACGGCCAAAGTGCTCGTGATCGTCATCTCGATTCTGACTGCCTCCGTCGTGCTGGTGGCGAATCGCCTCGAAAGAAAGCGCGTGACCCGCTAGTATGCTGCGTGCCACCATTGCGAAACGCTTCGAGCCGGGGCCGGACTCCGCGGGCTTCTCGCTCGGAGTCGAATTCGAAGCGCCGGCCGGCGTCTCTGCCCTTTACGGCCCCAGCGGTTCCGGGAAGACCCTGACTCTCGATTCCATTGCCGGTTTCACCACGCCCGGGTCCGGCCGTATTCTGCTCAATGACCGCATCCTGTTCGATTCCGGCGCCAATGTCCATCTGCCGCCGCGCGATCGAAAATGCGGCTATGTCTTTCAGCGCGATGCCCTCTTTCCCCACATGACGGTGCGGGCCAACCTGGCCTTCGCGGCCAGCCGTTTGCCGCGCCTCGAGCGGCATCGCCGGATCGCCGAGCTGCTCGACCGCTTCCGCATCGCCGACCTCGCGGGCCGTTATCCGCATGAGCTCTCCGGGGGACAGAAACAGCGAGCCTCCGTGGCGCGGTCCCTGATTGCGAACCCCGATGTTCTGCTTCTGGATGAACCGGCCACCGGACTCGATGCCATTCTGCGCGGCGAACTGCATTCAATCATCCTGGAGATCCGGGAATCACTTTCGATTCCCATCGTGCTGGTGACGCACAATCCGGAAGAATGCTTCGCGCTGGCGAATCAGGTTCTGATTTATTCCGCCGGCGCGATCCTGCATCGCGGCTCCCCGCTCGACCTGCTGCGGAATCCGGGATCAATCGAAGCGGCGCGTCTTCTCGGAGATTTCAATATCTATGAAGCCGAAGTGCTGGCTCTCGATCCGGCGCGCCAGACCAGCCGTGTCCGGCTGCTCGATACCGAGATGGATGGTCCCCATCTGCGCGACTGCTTCCTCGGCGACCGCGTCACGCTCTGCGCGCGCCCCGAAGAACTGCAGGTTGCCACCAAACCCGGCGGGAATCGCATTCGCGCCGATCTGCTCCGCATTACGGAACGAACTCAGGGTGTCCGCGCGGATTTCGGAAACGAGTTGATCGTCGATACGTCGCGGGCCGAGTGGACCGCCCTGAAGGACGCGGCGGGGTGGTGGATCGAAATCCCTGCTTCGATCCTGCGCCAGGTCACTGCTTCGAAGACACCGTTGAATCGAACGTGATACTCGAATCCGCGCCGTACTTTTTGTAGTTACGGAAATCGATTGAATTGCGGGTGCACTCTGTCGTACCGCGGTTGCAGCTCAACGCTTCCGAATGGGTAGGCAGCAGATATTTCTTCGTCCCGATATTGACGTAATCATAGTCAACGGCGGATTCAATGTGGTCGAGAGGGAATTCCCTCGGGATCTGGCGCGCATCCATCTCGATGCGGAGCACGCGCGATGTTTCCTTGTCGATCCAGACAGCGCCGCCGTAAGCCGGGCGATAGCGCGAGCCGCCTGCGTAGACCTGCCAGCTCGACCGCGGCTGCTCAATCATGAAGTCGTAGCGCCATGCCGGACGGTTCACGATGGTTGTGGCGCGTTTATTTGTGAACAGCGCATCGCTCGCGGGCGAGAGAATCGCCTGCAGTGTGCTGGCAAATTCGCCTTCCGACCAGGAACCGGTTTTCTCCACGTCCTTCGTCGGTTTGCCATTGACCAGGATGTTCTGGTAGCGCTCCTTGCCATTTTCGGTAATCACATCGGCGGTCACCACGTCGAGCGCCTGCCAGTTGGGTGTCGTGCGCGTGGCATCGTCGGATTCGTAGCGCGTCGTGTACTCTTTCACGATGTAGTCCGGCAGCGTCTCGGTGAACTCGAACGCCGTTTCGCGCGCCTTATCGATAATCGGATCGTTAGTTGCGGCAACGCCGGAGGGTGCAGGCAGCGCGCTGTCGGTCACGCCCGGAATCTGGGTGACGCCGTTGACTTCATGTGCGCGAATGCTGGGGCGGGGAGCCATTCCGCCGTCGTCCGAGACGGACTCGTCCTGCGTTGGAGTGCCGCGATGCAGGTGCGGCGGACCGGGGTCGCCGTCCATCAGGGGTGCGTTGCTGGCGGTTTCGACAGGCGCATCGGCGTTCGAACTGGTGCTGCCGCCGCTTGAAGGCGCCCGTTTCAGATGCGGCCGATCGGGGTCATCGTCCGCGGTCGTGTTGGATGACTGGCTGGCAGAATCGTCCTTTTTCTTCTTGCTGCTGTCGGTGTTGGAGGCGTCGGGACTGTGCATCGACTGGTTCAGCGGCCGGGATGCGGCGGCGCGCTCCTCCGGGGTGGCATCGCGCTGCTGGGTAATGACGTCGGCTAAGTAGTTATTGTTTACGTCCTGCCTGGCCTGTACCGTTACATAGTCGCCCAGATTGAAATCGGATGGCCGTCCCTGGCCGAATTTCGTGAAGAAGCGCGCGTGCGGCGCGATCTGCATCCGGATGATCTGCGAATCGTCGGTTTCAATCACCAGGTCGGTGGAAAAGATCTCGCGGAGGTTGCCGCTCAGATTTCGGTATGCGCCATTCCCCTGGGGGTATGTAGTGCCGGGACAAACGCCGTTGGTGGGGTACTGACCGCCGGGGCAGCGGCTGTTGGTGGGATACTGGCCGCCGGGATAGCCAACGCCTCCGCCGGGATAGGGGCCGCCCGGGTAGCCGACGCCGCCGGGATAACCGACACCGCCGCCGGGGATCATTACCCCCCCAAACTGGGCCAGAAGGGCCGAGGAGACGGCCAGCAGAAGCGGAATCAGGCGGCGCAACATA
>DASZVV010000142.1:0-3075 GCA_035546955.1 Bryobacteraceae bacterium | reverse complement strand
CGTGGTCTGCATGCTGGGTCTCGGGATCCTGCTCGGCGTCACGAGCACAAAGAGCCGCGATCCGAGCTAGAGGCGGGGAACGCAAACAGTCATTCGCGGAGATGCCTCGGGCTTAGCTGACTCTGGCTATTGAACGATGGTGAGCCGGGCGGGGCTCGAACCCGCGACCACCGCATTAAAAGTGCGATGCTCTACCAACTGAGCTACCGGCTCTCTGATGAAGGCTGAAATCGACGAAACCGCGGCTCCCGCGCCATGTCCCGCATGCTCAGATTAACACGAGCCCTTCCATACTCCGCTGCTATAATCGCAACGTCGGAACACTTGCGGATGTGGCGAAATTGGCAGACGCGCCAGACTTAGGATCTGGTCCTCGAGAGAGGGTGGAGGTTCAAGTCCTCTCATCCGCACCACGCGCCGGCCGCGCGCCCTACCCCTACGCCGCTACAGATTTTTTCGTCGCGCCCGGTCGCGGCTTCGCAGCCCGAACCTTCGGCGGAAAGTGAACTTTGAGCCAGTTCTGCAGATTCTCTTTCTGCGACGCGTTGACTACCCGGTACCAGCGGGTTTCCCCCGTCTGATCGTCATACTCAGCCATGACATACGCACCGGTTGTCATCACACTGATGATCCCGTCTTCTCTTAATCGTCCGCAGTAGAAAGATTCGTTAATTGTGTGACGGTCAATCATTTAACCCAATTATAGCAGAAAAACGCTTTATCCGGCCCGCGCAAAGTCCAGATAACCACGTCTCGGGTCTGTACTGATCAACTTCACCCGTAGTTTATCGCCGACATCCACGCCAACTGGCTGAACCAGAATGCCTTCCGCCGGCGGATCCGCCACGCGCACGAACGTCCCTTTCGGCGTCACCCCGGTCACCACGCCGGCGAACGTCTCGCCAATCCGCGGACGCAGCGCCACCGCCGCGATGCGCTTCTGCATCCGCCGTTCCACCTTGCGCGCCGCGTCTTCCCGGTCCGTGCAGTTCTTCGCGATCCGGTCGAGGTCACTGTCCGAATACGGAGCCCCGCACTTTGCGATCACCGCTTTGATCAGCCGCTGCGTCACCGTGTCCGCGAACCGGCGGTTCGGAGCGGTTGAATGTGTGTAATCCGTCGCCGCCAGCGCGAAATGCCCCGGACTCGCATCCCCGCCCTTCGCCAGCACGTACTCGCCTGGCCCCATCAGCTTCACCACCGCCAGCGACACGTCCGGATAATGATCCGGATCCACCTGCCGCCGGTTCAGCAGGAACTGATTCAGGGCGCCCGAATCCGGCGTCGCCGGCAGCTTTCCGCCATAGCGCTCCGCCAGCGACACGATCCGCGTCCAGCGTTCCGGCGTCCGCACCACGCGCGCAATAGACGATACGCCCGCCGCCGCCAGTGTCCGCGCCATCACGCCGTTCGCCGCCACCATGAAGTTTTCGATCAGCTCCGTCGCGCGATTCTTCCGCCGCGCCTCGATCCCCGAAATGTGCCCGTCCTTCACCACGGGTTCGGCTTCCACCCGATCGAGACACAGCGCGCCCATCCGATGCCGCTCCGCCGCCAGCAACTGCGCCGCCTCATCCTGCAGCTTCAGTTGAGCCGCCAGATCGCCCGACGCCGCCACCTTCGCCGGGGCCTCGCCCCGCGCTTCCAGCCACGCTCCTACGCCGTTGTACGCCAGTTGCGCCCGGTTCCGCACCAGCGCCGGATACACGCAGCCGCCGCTCACCGACCCATCTGCCGACACCACGAACTCCGTCACGATCGCCAGCCGGTCTTCGTTCTCGTTGAGCGATGTCAGCCCGGTCGAAAGCGCCTCCGGGAGCATCGGAAACGTGCGCGCGCCGGTATAAACCGAAGTCGTCTCGGAAGCCGCATGCCGGTCGATCGGCGATCCCGCGGGCACATCCGTATCCACGTCAGCAATCGCCACCAATACGCGAATGCCGCTATCCACACGTTCCGCCACTTCCGCCTGATCCAGATCGCGCGATGTGTCGTTATCGATGGAAGACCACAACATCCCGCGCAGATCCCGGATGTCGCCCTGCGCATTCGGCGCAGGCCGGTCCTTCAGCGATTGCACCTGCCGCAGCGCTTCGGGCGGAAAGTCCGGATGGAAACCCTCGTCGATCATCGTCTGCCGCGCCGCGGCGGCGAGATCGAATCCGTTCGCCGTCATCAGTGCGTGGCAGCCAGATGGAATGCGTCAAGCGGCAGATTGCCGTCCGGACCGAACGGCAGGTCGTGCGCTTCTTCCAGAATCTCGAGCCGCGGATTGGCCTCAATCTCCGCCCGCAGGTTTTCGCTCAGTCCCATCGGCGAGAGCGCCAGCGTGTTGGCGATCCATCCGATCCGCACATCTTCAAAATTCGGTTTGCCAAGCGTCGGCACAATCCGCTCGATGCACTCGCGGTCTGTTGCGAAGTGGATCGGCAGTTTGCCGCAGCGCGGCGTCGTCGCCGTCAGCACATTGAGCCAGGTTGCGTTGTTGTCGATCGCCGCGGCCAGCCGGTCCGTAATCACTTCCGCCATCCCGATGCCCGACGCATTTCCGTAGCTCTGATCGCTTAGCCCGCGCACGAAAATCCGTTCCACGTGCGGCAGCGGCCACGGATTAATCTCGCCGTCCACGCCGCGATTCACCACCTTCGTATCCATGCCCGCGCCGCTGAAGATCTTCCCCATCTCATCCACAATCAGCAGGTCGAGGTCGCACGGCAGCGTCGCCGCCCATGTCTTCGAAAGCGCCAGCAGTTCCTCTTCGCGCGTTTCCATGTCGGCCGAATGCACCGCCGCCAGCTTCGCCGTATTGTGGAATGCGTCTTCCAGAATCGCGAGACCGCCCAGGATCTTGCCGGATCCCCTCACCTGCCGTCCCACCGAGCGAATCACAGCCTCCAGCCCCATGCGCCGCGCGTTCATGTGATAGTTCTTCGCGCCGGCCCACTTGCCCAGCCCGATTGCCATCATCTTGTAGAGGCCGCTCTCGATCTTGCCTGCGAAGTCCGTATGCTGCTTCACGCGGCCGCACAGAAACACGCCGCCTGCTTCCGAAGCATACTTATCCAGAAACACTTC
>DASZVV010000141.1:0-9546 GCA_035546955.1 Bryobacteraceae bacterium | reverse complement strand
CGCACCACGTCCAGGCCAACGCCGCGGCCGGAGATTTCAGAAACCGTGTCCCTGAGCGAGAAGCCCGGTAAAAAGAGAAACTCGAGTAGCTCCGCTTCGGAAAGCTTCCGGCTGATTTCAGGCGTGCTGAGCTTTTTCCGGACCACGGCGCTTCGAACAGCTTCTATGTCGAGGCCCCTCCCATCGTCCGAAACAGTCACCACCAGCATGCCCGCCCGGTGAACGGCTTCGAGGCGCAGAGTCGCCTCTTTCGGTTTGCCGGCGCGCGCCCGCTCGGCGGAGGATTCGATTCCGTGATCGACGGCGTTGCGGAGCAGATGCGTGACAGGAGGCTTAAGCCTTTCGAGAATCTCCCGGTCCACAGGAGTCGACTCGCCGGCGATCTCGAACTTCACGGATTTGCCAAGGGAATTCGCCAGATCGCGGACCATGCGCGGGAACCCGCCGATGCCGTCGGCGAAGGGCCGCATGCGGCAGTCGAGGACCTCATCGCTGAGCCGGCGCGAGAGGGCCGTCATGCGCCGCGAAAACAGATCAACGTCGTCGATTCGTTCCGCCAGGAATGCCTTGCATTCATTTTCCTGATCGCGCGCAAGAAGCAGTTTTCGCGATAGTTCGTCGCTCAGGGCAGATGGCGGGAGGGTGCAACGGATCTCTTCGAGCCGTCTGCCCATCTCCTGCTGCAGCTTCTTCAGCCGCAGCATGTTCGCCAGATGCGAATCCAGCCAGCGAGTGGCCACGGCGGTTTCTCCGGCCACAGCCATGAGGCGATTGAGGTTGCCCGCCGTCACGCGCAGCGCGGCGGTGGCCGGGCCGGCAAGTGGGTCCGGCCCGGCCGGAGGTTCCGGCTCCACTGCCGGAATGGACTCCCCCGGAGCAGGCTCGCCAGGTGTGTTCGTGGCCCGCAGCGATAGCTCCTCCATCAGCGCCTGCATTGCCGATTGCTGCTCCTGCCTCCATGTGTCGAAGTCCTCGTCTGAAACCTGCGCGATCAGGTTCAGCATGTCGACTGTCCGAAGAAGAGTGTTGATCAGCGGCGGCGATAAGCCGCACCTGGTCCCCCGAAAACCGGCCATGCAGTCTTCAAGGGCGTGCGAGAGTTGAACGGCTGGTTCACGGCCGATGATGCGCGCCGCGCCTTTCAGCGAGTGTGCGGCCCTCATCATCTCCGGAGTGCGCTCCTGCGGGTTTGCGCCGCGCTCCAGCGCGAGGATCCCTTCCGTCAGAAGCGCTGCCTGGCTTTGGACCTCCATTCGGAAAAGATCGAGCAGCGAGAGCTCGCCCGGGATGTCGCCGGTTCTGCTCATGCGAGACCTTTCTTCACGGCATAGAACAGCAGCTGGTCATCGAGGCAGCCGGCCATTTTGCCATTCCAGGGCAACACGCCCGTGGTGAAGGCGCCGGCCTTTGCGCTGGCCAGAGTGGCCGGAACCGGCCGCAGATCCTCCTCGTTGTATCGAACGACGCCGGCAACCCCATCAACGGGAAACGCAAGCTGGCCGCCGTCCCGTTTACAGACCAGCAGTTCAGCGATAACCCGGCCGGACGCTGTCTTCGAGGCCGCGGGTTGTTGGGTGGGGCCGAGCAACGCCTCCAGCGAGATGCAAAGCATTAGGGTGCCGCGAACATTGATCAGGCCTTTCAACAGGCCCCCACGATGGTGAGGCAGACTATGCAGGACGCGGTTTTCAGCCACCTCTTCGAAAACGCCGGTGGCCAGTGCGAACCATTCGCCCCCGAGACGAAATATGACTGCAGATTTTTCGCCCCTGTGAGCCAGAGTTTTCGGTCTGGCGAGTTCCGCAGTTCGTTCAGCCAGCAGATCCGAAGAGACGGGCCGGTCCAGTAATCCGAGGGAATCGTCTTGTGGCGGGGGAGTCATCGGGGACCAGATCTCATCGCTGCGGCAAGGCAGCCTTCTTGCGGCGCAATTCGATTCGCCGCACGCGCTCGCGAGTACGCGCAGCTCCTTCCGGATCTCCATGGCGCTCGATAAGCAGCGCCATGTGGCTCATCGCTTCGACATGCTCCGGGTCGAGGTACAGCAGCTTTCGATAGCAATCGAGCGCGCTCTGTGAGTCTCCCAGGGCTTCTTTCAAAACGCCCAGAAGATACCAGGCGCCCGGAGACGACGGCGATTGCCGCACATGCCGCTCGCATTGCTCCACGGCTTCGCGAAGATTTCCGGCATCGGCAAGGCGTTGGATGGCGGCGGGATCGATCGCCTTCGCTATGGGAACCGGCGGCGCGGCTTTCGGTTTGGGGACGGGCGCAACCGGAGGCGCCAGACTGAATTTCGGCGGAGGAGCGGTTCGTTGGAGCGGGGGCAGCGAACTCTCGCTCACGCCGCCTTCCCCCTTACGGAAGGCGAACGCCATTGGATGTCTGATAGCGGAGAAGCCGCTCCGCGAGGCGAGATAGGTTTCCGATGCGCCGACAAACAGAAAGCCGTCCGCGCAAAGAAGCGGATGGAGGAGAGCCATGATTCGCTCCTGAGTCAGCTGGTCGAAATAGATCAGGAGGTTGCGGCAAAAGATGGCATCGTATGGATCTGCGTCTGTCTTCAGATCCGAGGTGAGCAGATTTCCCTGGCGGAACCGGACCTGATTCCGTGGGGCTTCCGAAATCGAGTAACCTCTTGCCGTGCTCCGGAACCAGCGTTCGCGCCACGCCAGATCATTTCCACGAAACGAGTTCGATCCATAATCGCCCGCTCGCGCGCGAGCCAATGCGCGTATGCTGATATCGACTGCGTCGACGCGGAACATGTCACTGGAAAATCCGCCATCGAGCAGCGCCATTGCGATCGAGTAAGGCTCTTCCCCGGTGGAGCATGGGACGCTGAGCACTCGAAACGGACGCTTTCCCGGCACGGTCAGGCATTTCTCTCGCGCGAGGCGAACCAGACACGAAAATGCTTCCGGATCGCGAAAGAACCATGTTTCGGGCACCACCACCGACTCCACCAGTTCCTGCAATTCCTCTTTCGAGGTTTTTACACTTATCCAGTAGTCTTCGAGGCTGCTGATTCCCGTTTCGGCCACGCGCCGCCGAATGGCGCGATCAATCGTCGAACTGCCGATCGAGCCGGCATCGAGTCCAATCGTTTCGCGAAGCAGTTGTTCAAAATCCATTCCGGGGCTCACTCGAATTGGCAAATAACAGGTCGTGAATGTGTCCCGGCACCAGATGCCGGATATCAATCCGCTGAAGAGATCCCTCCGGGCTGCTGGCGATCGGTCCGAGATAAGGCGCTTCGTCTGATCTCAGGCCCGGCGTCAGGAAATCTTCTTCGTTGCGACGTATCGTTCCGGTCACGCCTTCGGCGAGGAGGCCGAGCAGGCGGGGTGGATCCGAGTCCTGGTAGTTGATGATGATGATACGAGTGCTCATCACCTTGCGGCAGGGCTTGCCGACGGAGAGTTCACTGAGGTCCAGCAGGGGCGTGGGATTACCACGGTAGTCGATGATCCCGGCAACGCCGCGCGGCGCGCCGGGCAGTGATTTCCAGTTCACCAGCGGCAGAATCTCGACGGTCCGCGTGGCATCGACAACGTAGCGGTCGTTCCCCAGGCTGAAGATGAGAAAAAGCATGTGGTCTCCGCTCAGGTGTTGAGGACAAAACGCGCGACTCCATCCTGCAGCACCCGGGCCGCTTCATGGAGGCTTTCGATAGCCGAATTCGACTGGCGCTGCGACTCCACGGTTTGTCTGGCGACTTCGGTCAACTGCGACAGCGAGTCGCTGATCTGGAGCGCGCCAATCGATTGCGACTGGATGCCCTCGCTGACGATGGTGAAGTTGGGGGCAAGAGCCTGGACATGCTGGATGATCTGCGATAATTCTTCGCTGACCTGCTGCACGACCTGAACCCCCTGACGCACTTCTTCGGAGAATCTGTCCATCCCCATCACGCCGGCGGCAACGGCGGACTGCATTTCCTTCACCATCTGTTCGATGTCGCTTGTGGCGGCCGCCGTTTGGTCGGCGAGGCGGCGGATTTCCGTGGCCACAACGCCAAAGCCCCTGCCATAGTCGCCGGCTTTTTCGGCTTCGATTGCCGCATTGAGCGATAACAGATTAGTCTGGTCGGCAACCTTGGTAATTGTGGTCACAACCATGCCGATGTTGGTTGTCTTATCACTCAGAGTGCTGAGCCTCGAGTTGATATTGGTGGAGGCGTCCGCAATCTGCTGCATTGTCGATTTCATCCGCGTCAATCCGGCATGGCCGCTGCCGGCGAGATTGGCGGTCGTAGCCGCGACGTCGGCGATCGACTTTACTGTTTGCACGAGCTCTTTCGACGTGGTGGAAATTTCTTTGGAAGTCGCGCCGATCTCGGACGTGGTCGCGGCGACTTCATTGGCGGTCGTGAGCTGCTCCTGTGCGGTCGCCGCAATCTCCGTGGCGGATGTGTTCACCTGAAGCACAGAAGTCTGCACGCGGCGGATCAGCGCGGAGAGCGATTGCGCCATGGCATCCAGGCCGCCTGCGAGTATACCGAATTCCGCCGCCACGGGAAGGTCGCCTTTTCGGGAGAAATCGCCGGAACGCATCGGCTCCATGGCCTTCACGAGCAGAGCGAGAGGGCTGTTCACGGCCTTAACGAGGAAATACCCCGCGGTCCCGGCGAGGAGCAGTCCTGCGATCAGACTGAGCAGAAGTCCCGTGGTGGCCCGCGAGACGGCATCGACAATCCGGCCGCCGGCCAGATCCGCATTCGTTTTATTCGATTTCACCTCAGCTTCAATCGCGGCCTGCAACTGGCGCCACGCGGGTGTGACCTGTGAGAGAAAAACGGCCTGCGTTCGCGATCGGGTATTCGCATCGGCGTAGAGTGCGAGAGTCTGCTCCCCCGCGGCTACATACGGCGGAATAGCCGCCTTAATCGATTCATATAAATCCCGGTCCGCCTGCGTCTGGATCGTCCGTTCATACGACGCTGCCAATTCTCTTACCTCGGCAACTTTTCCGCGCGAGGTGGCGACGCACTGCGCGACGGTCGCGGCATCCGAAGCGAACAGGCACTGTTCAAGTGATGCGTAGCTTTCTGCCGAGGCTGTGTTGAGACGGCCTGCAACGGAGAGTCCCGGCAGTGAATCCGTGTTAAGCGCGTCCACCTGGCCCGCAATTCCGTGCAATTCCATCCACGCAAATGCGCAGAGCGCGGCCATAAGGAGGATGACCGAGGAAAATCCAAGGACGATTCGCGACCGCACCGTTGTATTCTTCATGGCTACGATTCCCGTATATCGGCAGTATTTGATACAGCTTTAGGATGCCGCCAGCTATGATTGTAAGTTTATACTGTGGAAATTTCGAGCTACTTTCGACATATCTGTTGTGATATCAAACGTTAATCGTTGGAAAGGTTGATTCGAGCGCACGGCTCAGGAGGGCGCAACGGAGACACGGCCGCTATTCGGCCGGGATGTGGCAGCACCTCGGTTTCGAATCTCAGGTCAGTGGCTCGTTGAAGCCTCGTCCGCTCCGGATCATCGGCGCGCACTTCTCCGCTCGGGCTACCCTGGTCTTTGCCTGCTTCGCACTGGAAACATGGAAAATGTAGGATTTTCGCCGGCCGGGCGTCAGTGCCTCGAACGCTCTCTGGAGAGCCGGATTCCTTTTGAGCATGGCCTGCAACTCCTCCGGAATCGTGTACTCAGAAGGTTTCTTCAGTTCAACTTTCTGCCCGGATTCCTCGATCCCGATGGCCTCATGAAGGTAATCTCTCAGGGTTAACCCAAGAGCCGTGACCTCCCTGGCTGATGTGAATTTGATCCATCGCCCCGCCTGAGTGTGTTCCCCGGCCCTTTGAAGGATGCCCTCCGGATCCTTGAGCAGGGCGCCTTTGAAGAGTGAGAAGGCGCACGATTCCTTGAGAGGGATCACGATCGCCACATTCTTTCCACGGAAGGTAAAGCAGGGTTTCCCCCACTTCAGCCCTTCCTGCAGATTGCAATCGAGAGCAATTTTGCGCAGTTGATCTGTTTCCTTCTGCCACTTCTTTGCGTAGGGAACTTCCATTGCCTCAGCCTATAATGCCCGTGTCAAATTATGCTATACCAGTCTGATGGTCCGGAAACTCAGGTTTTCCCCGGCAATCTTCCTCGCGATTGCGGCCATCCCGATTGCCCGTGCTCAGTCGCCCGCTCCGCCGTCTTTTGAAGCGGCCTCCATTCGGCCGTACATTACAGACGCTTCCGCAGCTCGCCCCGGCACTGTGGACGCACAGATTCCTAACCTGAACGTTCAGCGGGGCTCCACCGTTACGATCCAGAACCTCAACCTGAAAAATCTGATAATGCTCGCCTATCAGGTAGGGGGTGCGCAAATCCTCACCCCTGCGTGGAGCGGGGATCCGGAGTGGGCAACCAACCGGTTTTCCATTGTGGCGAAGGTCTCGGTCGGCGCAACGCGAGCGCAACTCCCGGTGATGTTACAAACCCTGCTCGCCGAACGCTTTGGGCTCGCCGTGCACCATCAGCAGAAGGAAACTTCGGTGTATGTTCTCGAAGTAAGCAAGCCCAGCGCAAACCTGAAGGAAGTAGACCCGGACGTCCAGGAAACTTCCGGCTGTGTGCGCTCCTACGGCGAGGCGCCCGGTTATTTCATTGCGAACTGCCGTCGCCTGTCTTCCGCCGATCTGGTCCGGTCCATCCAGAGTCTTGCCCCGGGTTACTTCGACAAACCGGCCGTGGATGCGACAGGCCTCACAGGCCTCTACGACTTTTCATTGACGTGGGCCATGAAGCCCGTATCGCAGAGCGAAGGTGGCCCCACAATGTTCGACGCCGTGGAAAAGCTCGGTCTCAAGCTGACCTCGCGCGTGAGGCCGCTCGATATCATCGTTGTCGATCAGTGCCGGAAAATGCCGACCGACAACTGAGCGGGAGGCAGGCGTCACCCACTCAGTGGGACGCATCGGAGTGTGAATAAACAGCAGAGCGGCCCCGGGCTGAAAGCTCACGGAGCCGCTTCGCTGCAATGGGGAAAGCCTACCGGAACAACGAGGGCGCCAGCTCGTTCAGATAAATTCGCCAGTTCGACCACGTATGGCCGCCGCTGCTCTCATCGAAGTGGTAGTTGATCCCCACCTTCTGGAGCTGAGACGCAAGATTCTCGCCGTTTGACACCTTCACTACCGGATCGTCCTTGCCGTGTCCGACGAAGTAATACTTCACGCCGTCTTTTTTCAGCGCTTCGAGCTTATCGGTGATATCGGCTGCTGTGCCCATGCTGAACACGCCGATATAGCTGAACGTGTCCGGGTGCGCATTCGTCGCCGTAAGCGTATGTCCGCCGCCCATCGAAAGCCCGGCGATCGCCCGGTCGTCCTTATTGCTGATCACGCGATAGTTCTTCTCGATGTAGGGCATCACATCCTTGACAAGGCTTTCCGGAAACGCACTTCCGAATCCACCGCCGCGTCCGCCGGACGCGCCACGGCCGCCGCCGCGTCCTGCTCCGCTCCCTGCGCCAGCGCCACGGCCACCGGCGAATGCTCCCACCACGCCGACTTCACCGGGGTTGCCGGTGTTTCCGATACTCTGTCCGGGAACGTCACCGTAGCCGGGACCCATCTTCTGATTGGCGTTGCCGTTGGTCATGACGACGATCATCGGCTTCGCTTTTCCGGATGCGATCAGGTTGTCCATGATCACGCTGGCGCGTCCCATGTTGTTCCATGCGTCCTCATCTCCACCTGCGCCATGCAGCAGATACAGCACCGGATACCGCTGCTTCCCTGTGTCATAGCCCGCCGGAGTATAGACGTACATGCGCCGGGGCGAAGCGGCCGGCAGGGTCGGCGAAGGATACCAGACCTCGCTCACGTTACCGTGCGGAACATCGTGGATGATGTAGTTTTCCGATAGCGGTCCTTCGATGATAAAAAAGTTGGAGTAACGCGTCCCGTCGCGGAGATGATTCGCATCGGAAGGATCGAGAACACTCACGCCATCGACGGCGTACGTGTAGCTCCATAACTCCGGATTCAGCGGCCCGACGGTAACGGACCAGGTTCCGGCGTCATCTTTCGTCATCGCGATGTTGCGGCCTTCCGGCCAATCGCCGTTGAGGACGACTTCGTTCGCCTTCGGCGCGCGGAGACGGAACGTGACCTTCTGGTCGCTGGAGATTTCGGGCGAACGCAGGGCCGGCCCGCGGCCCATCCCTCTTCCCCCTCGCCCCGACGCTCCGCCAGGCATTGCAGGCTGCTGTGCGTACGCTGCCAAAGCGAGGAGTAATGACAACACTGCAAATCTTATCTTCATACTTGGATCCCCTTTGTTCTTTCTGCCAGGCTGCCCCACGTCGCCGGGTCAGGGTTCATAGTACCGCAAGTCCGCGGCGATTGCATACTGTATACGATTTGTGCGAATAACGAGCAGACTAACCGCGCGGAGCAGGCCGTTTCCGCCGACGCAGCGGCGTTGTATTTCCGCGCGGTGGATTTTAAAGCATCAACTCAGGTCAACTTACCTCAGCCAATGCACCGTAGAAGCGGCTGAGTATCCGTTCGACGGTGCTTCGCCGGAAAACCTGCGTCGAAAATGCCGCCACGCCAAGGAGTTCATCACCCACAGGCCAAAGAACCAGCTCCAGTTCAAATGACGCATGACCTTTCCCGAAACCGATGGCCTCGCGAAGCCTGAGCTTCAGTGGCCCCGCGGTCAAATCGCCGGGCGAAACAAAGGACTGATACACCAGACTGACCGCGGTAGGCGGTATCGGACATTCCCCGGATTCGCGCAGGTACATCACAGGAACCGAACTGTGCGCCATGGATTCAGTCACGGTTTCATGCGTCTCAAGCAACTGCTCACCGGGCGATTTCTCCGCATCGATCCGGCATCGCAGCACCTGCTCTTCAATTACCGGGCCCACAACATCGAACGCTCGCTGAAATCCGGGGAGCGCGCGATTGGCCTGAAAAGTCGAGACGAGTACATCGTCCTGCCCCGTCTCCTGATGGACGCTCCTTGCGAGCGCCCAGAGCAGCACCGAGAATCGGGTCACGGACTCGCGCCTGCAAAACTCATCGATCCCGGCGAGTACCCCGCTCTCGACGCGCATGCCCACGTGTTCACCGCGAAAATCGGCGGGCTCCGTTCTGGGGTAATCGAGCGGTAGCCGCGTGGGCTGCGCGCCGCGCAGCTTCTGCCGCCAATAGGAACGTGATGCCCGGCCGCTCTCGGATTCCAGCCACCGGTCGACGGAACGGCAATACTCTTCGAACGTTGGCCCCGGGCCGGGAACGGCCGCTCCCAGGTACCGCGTAATCACCTCTTTCCAGAAAATACTCAGGGAAATTCCATCGGTGAAGAAGTGATGCTGGTGCAGGCAGACCTCATGTTCATCGCCGGTCTTACGAAAGATTGCCACTCTCGCGGGTAGGGCTGCCGAAGGCTCCAGCGGAAGACCGAAGAATCGCTCAATCGCCGCGTCACTCCAGGTTTCCACCGATATCGCGGGAAGCCACCCCGGAAGAACCTCTATCTCGGGGCGTTCCGCTCCGTCGCGAAGGACGGAGCGGAGAATATC
>DASZVV010000140.1:0-32992 GCA_035546955.1 Bryobacteraceae bacterium | reverse complement strand
CCGCGTACGGGCCGGCGTCCATGGGCGGCCGTGCAGCTTCGGCAGGAAAATCTGCGGGCCGACAGCTATAACCTGGTAGGATTCCAGAATCATCTGCGGTTTGCCGAGCAAAAAAGGATTCTGCGCCTGATTCCAGGCCTGGAGAATGCGGAATTTCTGCGGTTTGGGCAAATTCACCGGAATACGTATATCAACTCGCCGGAGCTGCTGAACGCCACGCTGCAACTGCGCGATCATCCGAATGTGTTCTTCGCCGGGCAAATTTCGGGAGTGGAGGGATACGTTGAATCGATTGCTACGGGGCTGGCGGCCGGCCGGCTGGCGGCGGAGTTCGTTGCGGGACGGGAGCTGAAGCCGTTTCCCCGCGAGACGGCGATTGGCTCACTGTTGCACTACATTTCGCATGCGGACCCGAAGCGATACCAGCCGGCGAACATCGCGTTCGATCTGCTGCCGCCGCTGGAGAATCCGTCTCGCGACCGGCGGGAGCGCCAGATCGCCGTGTGCGGCCGGGCATTGCGGAGTTTCGAAGAATATGCCGCAGCTCGGTGACGCGATCCGCGATTATCTGGATTCGCTTGCGGCGCGCGACGATTCGCCCCACACGCTCCGCAACTATGGCGCCGATCTCCGCGAGTTCGCGGAGTATTTCTCGCCACCTGGGACGGAGCCGCCGGTACCGGAGGAGTTCGATCTGCTGGCGCTGCGGGAATGGCTCGCCAATCTGTACGAGAAGGACCTGAAGCCGGCGACGCTCCGGCGTAAGCTTGCGGCCGTGCGCGGATTATTCCATTACCTCTCGCGCGAGCGCAGAATCACGCAGGATCCGGCGCGGCTGCTGCGGCTGCCGAAGATGCCGAAGACGCTTCCGGAAGTCCCGAACGCGGAGACGACGAATGCGCTGGTGGACGGGACGTCCCGGCCCGATCTGGAAAGGCCTTATCCTCGCCGCGACCGGCTGCTGTTCGAGCTGTTGTACGGCTGCGGTCTGCGCATCAGCGAAGCGGTCGGCTTAAATACGGACGACATCGACCGGAGCGAGCGCTGGCTGCGGATTCGGGGTAAGGGGAAGAAGGAACGGCAGGTGCCGTATGGATCGAAGGCGGCCGAGGCGCTTGAAGCGTATCTGGCCGAGCGGGTGGTGCCGAAAGACGAATCGCGCGCGCTGTTTCTGAATCATCGCGGCGCGCGGATTACGGACCGCGGAGCGCGCGGAATCGTGAAATTCTACGCCGCCTTCATCACGGGCGATTCCTCGATTCATCCGCACACCCTGCGGCATGCGTTCGCGACGCATCTGCTGAGCGACGGCGCCGATCTTCGCTCCATCCAGGAATTGCTGGGACACGCACGGCTCTCGACGACGCAGAAATACACCAAAGTATCGCTGAACAATCTGATGAAGGTGTACGACAGCGCGCATCCGCACAGCCGGTCATCTCTCCGCGAGAACGAAGATTGACCATCCTGCCGCGAGGCCCAGCAGAGGATCCGTGATTTCGGCGAAGTGGGCGGGGAGATGGATCTGGGCGATTTCGATGGCGAGAAGCATCCCGACAACGATCGCGAGCGCAGCGGGCTTCGGACATCGCGCGCGCCGCAGCAGCCAGACGGCTGTTCCGTACCAGTAGAATTTTTCCGCGGCCACGATGACTCCCCGCTGCCAGGGGATTGCGAGGAAGCCGGTGAAAGGAATCCAGGAGAAGGGCAGGCTTTGCCGGGTGAAGACAAATGGCGTAAGGCCGCGCGCCGCGATCGTTACGAGAAACACGCCCGCCGTGATCCACCGGTTCGGCGAGCCCAGCTTCGAATAGGCAACCGCCCCGAGGATAGCTCCAATCATTTCGGCCGGCAGCGGTATTTGCCCCACGATCAGGAAACGCATGGGCAAGACGAGGAGCGAGAACAGGATCAGCTTTCGAGCCGCGGGCAGCCGCGAAGCGTCCAGAAGCTCCCCCGCCGCGAACCAGACCATCGCCATCGAAAGGATGGCGATGGGATCGAAGAAGCGCGCGTGGCGGAAGACTGAAAACTTGTAGCGCAGGGCTGTGCGTCCGAGGATCGGCATCAGCGGGAACAGCATCCAGAGGAAGCCGCTGCCGAGGAGGGCGAGCGCCGAGCGGTCAACCGGTTTGCCGGAGGATGTGCGAGCCGGAGAGAAGTCTTCGAGAAAGACCGCCAGAATCACGCCCGCGAGAGTGCCGGAGACGTTCGTGACGAAATCGAGCAGGCTGGTGTCGCGTGATGGCACCCAAAGCTGGATCATTTCGATAGTGGCGGAGAATGCCGCGCAGATCGCAACCGGGGCCAGGTACGCCAGCCATCGATAGCCGCGGCGGCGAAAGGCGAGGTGTCCCGTGAGGCCAGCCGGGACGTAAATGACCACATTGACGGCAACGTCGCGCAGCAGCGGGAGATCGAAATGCGACGGCCAGGAATGGAGAAGGATCCAGAGCGGGTTGTGCGCCAGCGGTACTGAGGCGAAATGCCAGGGATACAGGCATCCCCAGGCAATCAGCGCCAGGACCGCGATGAAGAGCGCGAACAGACTCCGATGTTAGCAATCCGCGGCCCTTTGATATGATCGGCTCGTTCGCCATGAAAAAATTTCTTTTTGCCGCGCTGGCGTTAGCGGCTTCCGCCATTGCGCAGCCTCAGCGTATGCCCATTCAGGACGGACAGATTCTCCCTCTTTGGCCCAACGGCGCGCCCGGCGCGCAGGGCACCGAGGATAAAGATATTCCGACGATCACGGTCTATCTGCCGCGGACGACCCCGCAGGGAATGACAGCGGTGATTGTGGCGCCCGGCGGCGGTTACACGGGTCTTGCCATGAATCACGAAGGCCGCCAGGTGGCGAATTACATGAATTCGCAGGGCGTGATCGCGTTCGTTCTGAAGTACAGGCTGGGGCCGAAGTATCATCACCCGATCGAATTGGGGGATGCGCTCCGCGCGATCCGGATGCTGCGCGCGAACGCAACCGACTGGCACATTAATCCAGACCGTATCGGCTTCATGGGGTTCTCCGCAGGTGGACATCTGGCGATGACCGCTGCCACGCATTTCGATGCAGGGAAGGCGGACGCCGCCGATCCGATCGACCGCGTGAGCAGCCGTCCGGATTTCTCGATCCTGGGTTATCCCGTGATTTCGATGATCGCGCCGTGGACGCATCAGGGATCGAAGAACGCACTGCTCGGCCCGAACGCCGATCCCGATCTGGCGAAGAGCCTTTCGGGCGAAGAGTCCGTCACGAAGGATACGCCGCCTACGTTTATCTTCCAGACGAACGCCGATACAACGGTACCTGCGGAAAACGCAACATACTACTATCTGGCTCTCCGCAGGAACGGCGTTCCGGCGGAGATGCACATTTTCGAACGTGGCCCGCATGGGGTGGGGCTCGCGATGGACGATCCGGCGCTTTCCGAATGGTCGAAACTGCTGACCAACTGGATGCGGCTGCACCAGCTGATCAAGTAGACATCATACGTTCACCTTGTAATTCAGGGCGTGCTCATCGCCGGGCAGGCCGCGGAAACCCCAGTTGTGCTTCGGGGTTTCGAAGATCGTGATCTCGACATCGTTGGGGCCGATCCCGAGCACGGATTCGAAGCGCTCGAACAGCAATCGGGTGAGCTTTTTCTTCGCTTCCACGCTGCGGCCTTTGAACATGCTGAATTCGATGATGGTGTAGCGCTCAGTCCGCCCCGGCGGATAGTAGAATTCTTCCCGCTCGAGCGGGAAGAAGCGATGGGCGCGTTTGTCCTGCGGATATTCGAGAGCATCGACCACGCAGGAATGAATCACGTCCGACACCTGACGCATCACGGGGGCAAGCGAACTGCGCAGCCCGAAGATTTTGACCTGTGACATGGGATTAACGTCAGTCTCGCACGCGGGCCCCAGGTGCTGCGCTACGCTGATAGTTCATGTCAGGCATATTACAGGGGAAAACGGCCGTTGTTGCCGGGATTGCGAACAAGTGGAGCATTGCGTATGCGATCGCGCAGGCGTTCTCGCGGGAAGGCGCGGATGTCGTCCTCACTTACCTGAACGAGAAGCAGAAGGAAACGATCGAATCGATTGCCGGCGATATGCGCGTGGTGAAGATGCTGCCTCTCGATGTGACGCGCGATGAAGACCTCCAGGGTCTGGGAGAAGGCCTGAAAGAGCTGGGGCGGCCCATCGATGTGCTGGTGCACAGTCTTGCGTTCGCCAACCGAGAAGACCTGAGCAATCCGTTTATTGAAACTTCGCGCGAAGGGTTTCTGCTGGCACAAAATGTGAGCGCGTATTCGCTGGTGGCGATGGCGCGGGCCGTCGCGCCGCTGATGCCTTCCGGCGGATCGGTGATGACGCTGTCCTATCTGGGGGCCACGCGCGTCATGCCGCATTACAACGTGATGGGGACTGCCAAGGCTGCGCTCGAGTCCTCGATGCGCTATCTGGCGAGCGATCTGGGGCCGCGCAATATCCGGGTGAATGCGATTTCGGCAGGAGCGATCAAGACCGCGTCAGCACGCGCCGTGAAGGACCTGAGCGCCAAGATGGAATGGACGAAGGATCTTGCGCCCATGAAGCGGCTCACGGATCCGGGCGAAGTGGCAGATACTGCCGTTTTTCTGGCAAGCGATCTGAGCCGCGGCGTCACCGGGAACGTTCTGTTCGTGGACGCCGGGATGCATATCGTCTGAGCGCTCAGCGCGCGGACTTTTTCGACGAAGCGCCTTTTACCGTAAAGCCCATCGAAGTGAGTTGCTGTTTCGCGTCGGAGGCTGCCTGACTCTTCGGCGCAGCTTTGATCGCGGCTTCGAAACTCGTCTTCGCCAACTGCGTTTTCTTCAGTTTCTTCAGCGCCATGCCCTTCATGAGATAGGCGTTGGGTGTGGTGTCCTCGTCCGGCGGGTACTGCTCGATGGCTGCGTCATAAGCCTTGACGGCGTCGTCCAGATTGCCCTGCTGGTAATAGGCGAGCCCGAGATTGTACTGCGCTTTGGGAGCGTTGGGGTCATTCGGGTAGAGGTGCAGAAAATTCTGGAATCCTGAGACGGCCAGATCGAAACGGCTCGCGTTGAGATCGTGCTGAGCACCATCGAACAAAGTCTGAGCGCTCGGCTGCGGCGGGGCCGCGGCAGCAGCGGTCGGAGCAGGCGTGCTGCCATCGGGCGAAGGCGGAGCGGGCGCGGGAGCCTGCATGAGCTTGATCTGACTCGCGAGATCCGAAATCATCTGACTCTGCCTGGTCAGCGTGTCCTGAATCCCGTGCACGGTCCCACCCAGATCGGAAACTTCGTCAGAGATGTTGTTGATTTTTACTGAAAGTCCCGTGACGGTCTGGAGCTGATCGTTCGTGTTCTTCAGTTCGTTACGCAGCGTCTGCATCAGCGACGTGCTCAGACCGGTGACAGTGCTGTTGGTTTTCGTCTGGCTGTCCTGTAACTGCTGGATCGCGGACTGCAGCGAAGCGATCGCTGCGGCGTCCGACTTCTGCAGCTGTGTCAGCTGATCGGAGAGCAACGCGACATCGCGCTGGAGATCCTGCATTTCCTTGCTTGGCGCCGCCGAAGCCGCTAACGGCGCAAGAAGCGTTGCACAGACTACCGCGGCGTGGGTCGCATATCGTGTGAAGCGCATAAGCATATCTCCCTTCTGAAGTACCTGTCTCTATTGTCCCGCGGAAAGATGAACCCGGCGGTTCTTCTGGTAGCACGCCTCATCGGCCTCTGTGCACTGCGGGCGTTCCTTGCCATAGCTGATGGTGCGGAGCTTCGCTTCAGGGACGCCAAGCTGCACGAGAACATCGCGCGCGGCTGAAGCGCGGCGGTCGCCGAGGCCCAGATTGTATTCGGCCGAGCCGCGCTCGTCGCAGTGGCCTTCCACGTTGATTGTCGCGTTGGGGAAATCATTGAAAATTCGCTTGAGCGCGTCGGCATCGGCCAGCAGCGCGGCATGGGCATCTTCACGGATGCTCACGGAATCGTAGTCGAAGTAAGCGTCTTTGAGATCGCTCTCCACGCGCGATTCCAGGGTGCCCATGGTGCTCGTGGGCCGGGCCTCCACGGGTGGCGGCGGGGGCGCCGTAATGGTTACAGTGGCGGTGGCCGTGGTTCTGCCGTTCGGGCCGGCCGCGGTGAGAGTGTAGGTTGTTGTATCGATGGGGCTGACCTGCTGGCTGCCGGTCGCGGCTACAGTCCCTACGCCGCCGCTGATTGAGACGTCGTTCGCGTTCGTGGTGGTCCAGTGAAGAGTGGCTGACTGGCCCGCTTCAATGCGGCTCGGCTCGGCCGTGAGGGTTGCGGTCGGGAAGCCCGGCGGGTTTGCGCTGGGGGTATTTGGCGTCTGCGCCGTGGGCGCCACGGGCGGAGGCGGGGTGGGAATCTGCTTCTTTCCGCATGCTCCGGCGAACAGGGTGAGCGCCGCAACGGCCGTAACGGCCAGCGTCAGGTTACGATCTCGAACCGAAAGAATCTTCATTGTTATTTCACTCCCCAAACGGGATATTTGTTGTTGCCCTCTGTTGTCAATTGTGTAACCTGCTGCCCATTCGCAAGCATGGTGAAAATCTGCGACCTGCCGGATTTGGTCGTCCTCATGAAGACGATGTGCTTGCCATCCGGCGCCCACACCGGGTTTTCATTCTTGCCTTCGCTGTGCGTCAGTTGCTGCGGCGAGCCGGGGGAACCCACATCCATCACAAATATATTGAAATCGCCGGCTGCGTAGCCTTTCGTCCACGCGAACGCGATGTGCTGTCCATCGGGACTCCAGGCGGGATTTGCCGCTTCGCCGGTCCCGGCGGTCAGAAGCTGAATATTGAGTCCCTCCGCCGTCATCCGGTAAACCTGCACATTCGGGAATCCCTGCACGAAGAGCAGAGAATCGGGATTCGTGGGATTGACTTTCGGCTCCGTCGGATTGCCTTTGCTCTGCGTGATGCGGGTGAAGTTGCGGCCGTCGATTCCCGCGCTGTAGATCTGCGCCTCTCCGGAAGCGGAGGAGGAATAGAAGACTGTCTTGCCATCCGGCGTAAATGTGGCGGCGGCGTTCAGCGATGCCTTCTGATTGTAGAAGGGAAGCTTGCGGCCGGTCTGGCTGTCAATGATCGCGATCTGCGGACTCGGGTCGCCGTGAAGAGGCCAGAGCGTAACTGCGAGCCGCGATCCGTCGAAAGAAATTGCCGGATAAGCAATCAGCGCGCCGAGCGAAGTGAGCTTCTTCTGGTTCTTGCCGTCCCAGTCCATGACCCACAGTTCACGTCCGCCTCTCGCCGCCCCGCGGTCGGAGACGAAATAGATGCGGGAATTCAGCAGTGATCCAGTACCGCCGAACTGCAGGATGATGTCGTTGGCGAACTCATGGGCCAGGTGAACCGCGCCCGCTTCGTCCGGCGTGCCGGCGTAGCGCTGCGCCAGAAGTTTTGCCCCTGCAATGGGCTGGCGGGTATCGTAGACATTGCCGTAGATCGCCAAAACGCCATTCACAACCGCGCCGTATCCGAATACCAGATGCGATGCACTCACCGGCGGTCCGGCCCAGTCGGGCAGCGCTCTGCCCTGGCCGCCATCGTCCAGGACCAGGTCGGAGGGCTGCTGGGGATAGCTCGCGGGGAAAAAGCTTTTGGACTTGAGATCGAACAGCGCGGAGGACTGCAGGTCCGCCATGAGCGTGGTGTTGAATGCCTTCATGACGGGGTCCGCAACCCCGGCGCCGTGGAAGTCGATGACTGCCAGCGCCGGCTTCGCGCCGCTGCTGACGATGGTGTTTTTGATGTCCTGACCGAAGAGAAGCGCTGCTGCCAGCGCTGTTCCGAGGCTAACGCCTGTGACGATGAGTTTCTTCATGACAATTCCCGCGTCATTGCTTCAACTGAAACCATAGTTCCACAGTTGCCTCGCTTTTGTTGAACTCCCTCGGAAGCGGCGGGAGCGGACTCGCGTCGTGAACCGCTCTCTGTGCCGAGATGTCGAGATCGTAGCTGCCGCTCGGACTCGAGAGTTTCACGTCGCTCACCGCGCCGTTGCGCGCAATGGTGAAAGTAACTCCGGCCCGCTGCGCTGGACTGGCGTGTACGCCGGACCGGTTCCACTTGCTCGCGATGGCGTTGCTCATCTGACTGACATACGCGCCGAACTGGTAGCCCAGCACAGAAGCCGGTCCGATATCGATTCCGTTCGTGCCCTGGATGCCGTACATCTCTGAGCTCAACGCCTGCGGCGCTTTCGAATAAACCTGATTGGGACGGTAGTCCGCTACGGGGGGACGGAAAGCCGTCCGCGACTGCTCGCGCGGAGAAACCTTGCGGACCTTGTCCGGAATCGGTATGGCTTTCGGTTCCGGCGCTTTCACCTTCGGCGCCAGCTTGACGGGTTCCGGGGCCTGCGGGACAGTGGAAGCTGAATCGTTCGCCAGCGGATTTTCCGGTGCGTCTTTCTGCGGAATCGGAATGGTTTTGACCATGGTGACTCCCACCGAACCGGTAGAAGCATGCTCCGCTCCCCACGTATTCTTCGTGAGGTTCCAGACGCCCGAAACAGCGAGTGCGGCGACGATGACGGCGTGCACGCCCAGCGATCCGGCAAAGTATTTGCCGAGCGGATCGTATTGCGGCATCGTCTGCATGGTTAACGGTGCGAACCCGAATTCGCGGGCTCGGTGACCAACTGGATGTTGAATTTTCCTTCGCCCAGCTTCGCGCCTACCTGCGCCAGAAGTTCCCAGGTCACTTGCCCGTCTGCGCGGACATAAACCGAATTCTGGCCCGGGAAGCGTGTATGAATCGTGTTCACCAGGTCCACCAGTTGCACCTTGTCGTGATTGAGATAGAGATCTCCCTTGGCTCCGAGCAGCACTACGGGGAGATCCTTCGTGCTTGTCGCAACGGTCTTCGTTTTCGGAACCTGGACCTCAATGCCGTAATCCATCACGTGCGCGGTAATGATGAAGATGATGAGCAGCACCAGAACAACATCGACGAAAGGTGTGACGTTAATATCCGCCATCGCGGGTACTCCACGCGACCGCCTTCCCTCCGCCCCGCCGCTTGCCATTTGAAACGCCATTACGTTACTTCTACTCGCCCGTGGTGCGTTCGATCATATTCATGAATTCGAATGAAAAGTTATCGAAGCGGTCACCCATCTCTTTTAGTCTGCGCCCAAAAATGTTGTAGAAAATTGCCGCCGGAATCGCCGCAATAAGGCCGACGCCCGTGGTGATCAACGCTTCGGCGACGCCGGGGCCAACCGCATTGAGCGCAGTGCTGCCTGTTGAGCCCAGAGTATTGAATACGCGCACAATTCCGATCACAGTTCCGAATAATCCGATAAACGGAGAAACTGTCGCGATGGTTGCGAGCCAGTTGAGATTGTGTTCGAACCGCGATAGCTGCTCGTTGATGCCGACCTGCAGACTGCGGTTGATTGCTTCTTTGTTAATCAGCCGGCGATGCGTGTTGAGCTGCCGCGCCGCTTCGCCGTATCCATAGTCGAACACCTTCACAAGCGGCGTGGGACGAAAGCTTTCCGCCGCCGCAACAATCGCATCCAGAGTGTTGGCTTTGCGGAAAGCGCGCGCAAATCCCGCATCGGTGCGCATGGCGCTGCCGAACGTGGACCATTTGGCGAAAGCGATCGTCAGGGAGACGATGGAAAAACATACAAGGATCCCCAGCACGGCATAGGTATAAATCGAACCATGGCCGAGCATGTCCAGAATGCCTGTTTGAAGAATGAGTGTCTCGAACGGACCCTGCAATATGGCTCCCAAACTTCAATCTAACACGCAATTCCAATACCAACAGAGTGTTTTCATACTTTTGTGGCACCCTACTTCGGCAGAGTGGGCCGCGCCGGACGTGCATTCCGTTGCCCTATAATTTCAACGGATGCTGCACGAGCTCGTGGTGGAAAACTATGCCGTGGTGGACCGCCTGCGCGTGCGGTTCCACAATGGTCTTAACCTGCTGACCGGCGAGACCGGAAGCGGAAAATCGATCGTGGTGGATGCGCTGGGCCTGCTGCTCGGCGGCCGCGCGTCCGCGGATATGATCCGCTCCGGCGAGGAGCGCGCGCGCGTTTCCGGTGTTTTCGATTCCGGCAAGCGCGCAGCGAATGTTCTCGCCGGCGCGGGCTTCGATACCAATGATGATGAAATCCTTATTGAGCGCGAAATTCTTTCAAACGGCAAAAGCCGCGTCTTCGTCAACAGCCGTCCGGCGACTGTGGCTGTGTTGAAGGATCTGGCGCCCTTGCTGGGCGATATCCACGGGCAGCACGATCAGCAATTGCTGTTCGATCCCGCGGCGCAACTGGCGATGCTCGATTCGTTCGCGAAGGTTCGCGAGCAGAGGAGTAAGGTGCGCGATCTGTTTCTGGAATGGCGTCGCGTGAGTGCGGAAATTGCGCAGCTCGAAGGATCCGAGCAGGAGAAGAACCGGCTGCTCGATCTCTGGCAATTCCAGCATCGGGAGATTGACAGCGCGGCGCTGCGTTCTGGCGAGGATGCTGAGCTCGAAGCGGAGCGGCGGGTGCAGCAGAATGCCGGAAAGCTCCTCGAGACCGCGGGTGCGGCGTTCGATGCGCTGTACGACGCGCCCGAATCCGCCTGGAGCACCGCACGCGCTGTGGCGAAAAAGCTGGACGATCTGGCGCGCATCGACCCTTCGATGGAGCCGGTGCGGCAGGCGCTCGAGCCTGCACTGATCGCGATGCAGGATGTTTCTTACTCGCTGCGCGATTATCTCGGGAACCTGGAGGCCAATCCGGCGCGCCTCGAAGAGATTGAGAACCGGCTCGCCTCAATTGATCGTCTGAAGCGCAAGTACGGCAGTTCAGTGGACGAGATTCTGGAGTTCGATTCGGACGTGGCGCGCAAGCTGAATGATGTCGAAACGTCAGGCGAGCGCATCGAAGATCTGAAACGCCAGCAGGCGCGTGTGGCGGCTGAATACGGGAAAGCAGCCGCGGAACTGACAGCGCAGCGAACCATCGCGGCCGGAAAACTGGGACATCGGGTGGAACAGGAACTGAAACCGCTCGCCATGGATCGCACCGTTTTCCGCGTGGTGATTAAGCCTGCGGCCGAGTGGAGCGAGTCCGGCGCGGACGTTGTGCGGTTTCTCGTGTCCGCCAATGTGGGGGAAGAGCCGAAACCGATGGAGCGGATCGCCTCGGGCGGCGAGTTATCGCGTATTGCACTTGCGCTGAAGACCTGTCTGGTGGGGGGCGGCGCCAAAGCAGCCGGGCCGGCGAGAACGCTGGTGTTCGACGAAATCGATACGGGCGTGGGCGGCCGCGCGGCGGAGGGCGTTGCGCGGCGGCTGAAGGGGCTGTCCTCAGAGCATCAGGTGATCTGTGTGACGCACCTGCCGCAGATCGCGTGTTTTGCAGATCATCACTATGTAGTTGGAAAGCACGAACGCAACGGCCGTACCGTGGCGGAGATCACCGAGTTGAAGGGCAACGCCAGCACCGAAGAGATCGGCCGGATGCTGAGCGGGGAGCAGCTTACCCCGGAAGCGCTGCGGAATGCGGAAGAACTGATGCGCGCGGCTCGCGCCTGATCAGGCCAGTTTGAGCCCTTCCACCCTTCCAGCAGCGCTCCGCCGTTGCTTTGCACAATTCCGCGATCGGGCTATGCGCCACGCCGATCGAACGTCCAGCGCCGCCAATTCCAGCCACGAGCACGATGTTCCGGCTTCATCTCAATTGTGGTCCGTATACGCTTACATGCACATGCATGTGCTGATGTCACACCTAATCCGCGCCCGAGATGCTGTGCAGCACCTGCTCGGCCTGCGCTGCGGTGAAACCTTCCACCTTCGAGGAATGGTTCATCGAGCAGAACTTCGGTCCGCACATCGAGCAAAACGCCGCTTCCTTGAAGCCCTCCTCCGGAAGCGTCTCGTCATGCATGGCACGAGCGGTTTCGGGGTCGAGCGAAAGCTCGAATTGCTTGTTCCAGTCGAAGTTGTAACGCGCGCGTGAAAGCGCGTCGTCACGATCGCGGGCACCCGGGCGATGCCGAGCGAGATCCGCCGCGTGCGCGGCAATCTTATAGGCGATGATTCCCTGCTTCACGTCTTCGCGATTCGGCAGCCCGAGATGCTCCTTGGGCGTCACGTAGCAAAGCATCGATGCGCCATGCCAGCCGATCATTGCCGCGCCAATGGCGGACGTGATGTGGTCGTAGCCAGGGGCGATATCGGTCACGAGCGGCCCCAGCGTGTAGAACGGCGCTTCGAAACACATCTCGCGCTCCTTGCGCACCTGCAGTTCGATCTGATCGAGCGGAATGTGGCCAGGGCCTTCAATCATCACCTGCACATCCGATTCCCACGCCCGCTTCGTCAACTCGCCCAGTGTCTTCAACTCCGCAAACTGCGCTTCGTCGCTCGCGTCCGCAATGCAGCCGGGGCGGAGTCCGTCACCCAGGGAGTAGCTGACGTCGTACTTCTGGAAAATTTTCGTGATCTCGTCGAAATGTTCGTAGAGAAGATTCTGACGATGATTCTTCACCATCCACTCCGCCAGAATCGCGCCGCCGCGGCTCACGATTCCGGTGATGCGCTTCGCGGCCATCGGGACGTATTGCACGAGCACGCCCGCATGGATCGTCATGTAATCCACGCCCTGTTCGGCCTGCTCCTCGATGACCTCCAGCATCACATTGATGTTCAGGTCTTCCACACGCCGCACGCGGCTGAGCGCTTCGTAAATCGGCACCGTGCCGATCGGCACCGGAGATTGCGCGATGATCGCCTTGCGAATCTCCGGAATGTCGCCGCCGGTCGAAAGATCCATCACGGTATCGGCGCCGAACTTCACCGCGTAATCGAGTTTGTCGAGCTCGCCCGCGATATCCGAAGTCGTCGCCGAATTTCCGATGTTCGCGTTGATCTTGCACGAGGACGCCACGCCGATACACATCGGCTCCAGCGATGAATGGTTGATGTTCGCCGGAATGATCATCCGGCCGCGCGCAACCTCATCCCGCACCAGTTCGGGCGCCAGTTTCTCGCGGCGCGCGATATACTCCATCTCGCCGGTGATCTGTCCCTTGCGGGCGTAGTGCATCTGGGTCCGGATCGGGTCGGCCCAGCGTGGTTCGGTCCATGGTTTGCGCATCTATTGAAAGTGTAACTGAGCGGTAGTCTAACCGCCGTAGGTTTCCCGCCGCTCCCGGGCCAGCGACTGGATGATTTCTTCCGCCGGCCGTCCGTCTTCGGGAATCTCCGTGTGCGCCCGGAGCCGCGCGAGAATCTGGCTTGCCATGCGCGACCGCACATCCGGCTCCATCTCGTTGCGGCGATTGAGGAAAGTATCCATCAGACGGAGATCGTCGATCGAGATCCGGTGCGCTCCGTGGCTTACCGGCTGCGGCGCCGGTGGCTGCTGCTGTACAGTCCCGGCCGCCAGCCAGGGCGCCTCTTTGTCCTTCTTCGATTCGCGGATCACAATCGATCCAGCCACCAGATCGCCCAGCCGTTTGTTACGGCTGTTGAGGAACATCGTCACGATCCCGATTGCATACATCGCCGGCATCTGATCGACGATTCGCATCAGATTCCGGCCAATCGTTTCGGCAGGTGTCAGAGGGCGGCCGGAGTCCTTGATGACGCGGAGCCCGATGATTCGTTTGCCGGGAGTCTGGCCGTTCCAGATAATTTCGAAAATCGCGAAGTATCCGTAGAGCAGGAGAAAAGCCCCGAAGGCCGCCAGCGCCAGCAGCCAGACCGACGGTGCGCCTCCCGGCCCAATGGCGAAGGTCATTGCGAAAACGGCGATCGCCACGGCAATCCCGATACCGGTCTGAATCAGGGTATCGATGAGGATTGCCAGAAACCGGCTGCCGACTCCCGCCACCGCGAAATCCAGCCCGATCTGTTCCGGCGTTTCGATAGTATGCTTGTCGAAGGCTGCTCCGTCAAAGGCGGGGCGTTCTGGCGGCGGAGGATACATTGCTTTCAGTCTCCTGGATTGAGAAGCGGCGCAGGCACTGGGAAGAACTGGACCGGCTCACGGAGCGTGCGCAACGCGGTCTCCACGGGCTGGGCCACTCCGAACTGCGGGAACTCGGGCTTCTTTACCGGCAAACGGCGGCCGACCTCGCGGTGGCGCATGAGGACGAATCCGGGGCGCACATAGCAGCTTACCTGAATCGTCTGCTTGGGAAGAGTCACAACATTGTTTATATGGGGCACCGGCCGCGCGCCTTCAGCAGGATTCTCTCGTTCTATCGCGATGAATATCCGCGCCTCTTTCGCGAAATGCTGCCCGGAACGCTGGTGGCCGTGGCCATATTTTTCTTCACCATGATCGCCGGCTGGGCGGTCACGATTTACAATCCCGCGTTCGCGCACCGCATGCTCGGTGAACAGATGATGGATACGATCGCAAAACGCGAGATGTGGACTCATTCGGTTCTCACGATCCAGCCGCTGGCGGCTTCCGGAATCATGACGAACAACCTCACCGTTTCGTTCACGACTTTCGCGCTGGGGATCACGGTGGTGGGGACGATCTGGATGATGCTGCTGAACGGACTCCTCATGGGGGTGATTGGCGCGGCTACCTGGCATGCCGGAATGGCGATATCCCTCTGGAGTTTCGTGGCGCCGCACGGCGTGCTCGAATTGCCGGCTATCTTCATCGCCGGCGGCGCGGGCTTTGAGATTTCGCGCGGCCTGCTTTTCCCCGGATTGCTGCCGCGCCGTGAATCGCTGGCTCGCGCCGGCTCGCGCGCATCGCGGTTGTTGCTGGCTACCATTCCACTCCTGTTGATCGCCGGCACAATCGAAGGTTTCTTCTCCCCCGGTCCGGCGCCGGTCACTGCGAAATTCACGCTGGCGGCGATCCTCGGCAGCGCCCTCGCGGTTTACCTCTTCAGATCAGATTCCGGTCCTTCACTTCGAGATACTGATTGACCAAAGCTGCTGCGAGGGCCGCCGCGGGAACGTCAATCGCCAGCACTCCGCGGTCGCGCAGTATGCGGAGCAGCCGTTCGCGCCGCTGCGTCACCTCGAGCGCCGCTGCCTGACGGAACATGTCGTCTTCCGATTGCGGGATCGATTTCGCCAGGGCGTTCAGGTCGGGCTGTCCGATCGCCGCCAGCACTACCAGATGCCGTGCCGCGAGGCGAAGAGAATAATCCACCACTTCCGGCGTTATTGCCGTCTCGGCGAAATCCGTCAGCCAGACGATCAGCGAACGCCGCGTCTGCGCTCGCAGCAGCGTCCGCACAGCTTTGGCATGATCCGCCTCCGCACTTTCGACGTGCACGTCGGCAAGCGCCTCCACCAGGCTGCGCATGTGGAGCGCTCCGCGGCCCGGGGCGACTGAGCTCTGCACGCCGCGTCCGTACGCGATCAGCCCCGCGCGATCTCCTGATTGCGACGCCACCATTGCAAGCGAAAGCGCGGCATCGACTGAAAAATCGAGTTTGGACGACGGAAATGGACGCCCGGCAAGTTGCACCTGGGTTCGCAAAAGGCGTCCGGAGTCCACCACGATCCAGACCGTCTGGCTGCGCTCCACTCGATAAGTGCGTGCGATCGGATGATGGCGGCGGGCAGTTGCGGTCCAGCAGATGTCGCGCAGTTCGTCGCCAGGGCGATAGTCGCGCAGGCATTCGAAATCACGCCCGTGGCCGCGCTCCCGGCGCCGGCGCTTCTCCATTTCGATCTGCCGGCTGCGGATCAGAAATAGCGCGAATTTTCGCGCCTGCGTCATGCCTGGCAAGACCCGCACGGTCTGGGCAACGTCCGCGACAGCCCACTTTTCCGCGAGTCCGAGAGGGGAACGGTAACGAACGTAGAGTCTTCCCGCCGGTGTGTTGCCGCGGGCGCGCGGCAGGATCGGATAATTTACGCGCGTGACTGCGCCGGCGGGCACGGCTGCCGGGAGGCTTGGCGGAAAATCGCGCAGTACCGGCGGCAGTTCATCGAGAAGCAGAGCGTCGACCGGCTGTGCGCTCGTGTTTTCCATTTCCAGCGTCACCTGTGCCGGTTCTGCCAGGGATAACGAGGCACTCCAGACCCGGCGAGCCTTCAACTTCGTGGCGGCGGGCAGATGGCGCAGATCCACGAACCACGCCAGGAGCACAAGCCCGTCCCACAGAAACATGGCGGCAACAAACCGCGAATCGCGCCATGCCGGGATCAGCCAGATCAGCCCGAGCAGCAGGGCAGGGAAGAAACGCGGCCCGAATGTGAACGCCAGCCGGCCCTTCGCGCGCAACGCCGAACTCTGTGCCGCCGGTGTCATTTCGGAATCTCGACGCTCTCCAGCACCTGCTGTACTACCAGATCGGGCGTGATCCCCTCCATATCGGCTTCGGGCTTCAGCACCAGGCGATGACGCAGCACAGGCGGCGCGGCCGCTTTCACGTCATCGGGCAGTAGATAATCGCGTCCATCGAGGCCGGCCAGAGCGCGCGCGGCCGTAAATAGCGCAACCGCCGCGCGCGGGCTTGCGCCGAGCGAGACGGCGGGCCAGTCGCGCGTCCGCCGGATCACCCCGACGACGTACCGGTAGAGTGCGGGCTCAATCCGAATCTGCGCAATCTCCGCCTTCGCCGCGCCGAGCAGCGATGGATCGATCGGTGCCAGTGCAATCCCTTCCTGGAGGCGCGGATCGAAACCAGAGCCATGGCGCGAAATGATGTCGATCTCTTCTTCCTCCGTGGGATACGGGATCCGGATCTTCAGAAGAAAACGGTCGAGTTGCGCTTCCGGAAGCGGATACGTCCCTTCAAATTCGATTGGATTCTGCGTCGCGAGAACAGTGAAGTGTTCGGGCAGCGGATAGCGCGCCCCGTCAATCGTCACCTGGCGCTCTTCCATCGCTTCGAGCAGTGCCGCCTGGGTCCGCGGCGCGGTGCGATTGATTTCATCCACCAGCAGCAGCCCCGTGAAAATTGGCCCCTGATGCAGCCGGAATTCGCTCGATTCGAGATGGAATATGTTGGTGCCTGTGATATCGGCGGGCATGAGGTCCGCTGTGCACTGCACGCGCTGAAAGCCGAGTCCGCAGATTCTCGCCAGCGACTTTGCGGCGAGCGTTTTTGCGAGACCCGGCGCGCCCTCAATCAGCGCATGCCCTCCGGAAGCCAGCGCCAGCAGCAACTGGTCCGTTGCCTCGCGCTGCCCCACAATCACTTTGGCGAGTTCTCCCCGCACATGCGCCGCAAGCGCTGCCAGATGTTCCATTTCTCAACCATTCTCCTTTGGGATTTCCGCTGAACGCGCCGGTTCAAGCCGGGCTGCATAGCCTGCGAGCCGCTTGACGAGCGCGAGCGCGTCTTTCGGCAGGATGCGCTGATCGTAACAGTATGAACTTCCGTGCCGCAGATCTTCCGCGAGGTTCCGGCCCGGCAATCCGAATCGCCGCTCGGCCAGCCGCGCGATATCTTCCTCACTCATCGTCACCGCGACACCCAGGCGGCGTACAAGCACCGCACGAAGATGCCGGTAGGCAACCTCGACCGGGATCGATGCCGCGCCCGCACGGCGGTAAAGGCCCCCCATCGTATCCACGAACTCCAGCGGAGAAAGCCGGGAGGGCGCGGCCGGCGAGACGATCGGCCCGCTGCGGCGGCTGAAAGTAAAAAGCACCGCGAGCCCTACCAGAAGTACCTGAGCCACCGCCCACAGCGCGGGGGTTTGCGCCGCGTAACTGATGAGCCCGGTCCGCTGCCCGTGAAAGTATTCGTCCCACAGGATGACCGAAGGGCGTCCGCGCGGCGAATCCGTGACGCTGTTCAGGAACAGATTCAGGTTGCCGGTCTGCGTGATGCCGGCGTTGGTCAGCGGCGTTGCGCCGGCCCACCAGAGCACGCTTCCCGCGCCGATCCTCCACTCCACCACCGTGGCCCAATCGTTCGTTCCGTAGAGCCATAAGAGCGACGCGTCCCGCTTCTTCCAGATGGATTGCGCCTGCATCGTTATCGTTTCGGCGCCGCGCGTCACGCGGCCGGGAAAGATAGCGTGGAACTGCGCCCAGCCGGAATCGGGTGGAGCGTAGGCTGTGCCCGCATGCGAAAAAAATGCAGCAAGTGCGTCCCCGCAAAACAGCACCCTGCCACCCCGATTCACAAAGTCGCGAAGCGCCTCACGGTCATGCGCGGAGGGAGCCTCGGCCGGTTCCGCGAGAATCAGCAGGGTTCCGGCCGATTCCGCGGGCAGCGCCGATGGCGCCTCCTCCCACGCGCGGACGTCATAGTGCAGATCCTCCAGCAGCAGCCAGGCGGCCCGGGCGCCGGCCCTGCCGCTCGAATAGATGGAGGGGATCTGCGACTCATCCGATTGCGAAGGACCGGCGACGATTGTGCCGAGCAGCAGGATCAGGGCGGCGCCGCCTGCGATCGTGAGGAGGCGCCGGTCAGCGGGGTTCAGTCCGGCCGGCATCCCAGCGCCTCCATGCTTCCGAAAAGTTCCTGTACCTCCGCGGATGTGGCTGGCCGATTCGCATACCAGAACCGTTCGAGTCCCGATGTCAGCACCGCGAACGAATCGTGCGCCCGGCGATTCTCCGGAATCAGCCGTAAATATTCGCGCGCGGTGAGGCTGATATCCGCCGGCAGCACCCGTTCGTCCTGCAGGTGCGATACTCCGGCCCAATAGGCCGCATGTGCGGCGGTTCGAAAATCATCCTGCGCGAACGCCTCGCGCGCCGCGCTCACCCATTGCTCCCAGGTGCGAAGCGGTTGCGCCCCGGCCGCAGTGAGGTGCATCGAGGACTGCGTTCCCTTTCGCAGCGTCTGATATAGCCGGAATGCGAGGAATACGACCGCAACCGCGCCGAGTCCCCAAATGATTCGGCCTGCCGAGGGTCCGGCAAACCCGAACAGACGCCCCAGGAGATTGACAATCCAGCTCTGGAGCCAGGCCTTGAATCGCTCCCACGGAGAGGGCGGACGAATATCCGCGAATTCGCGGCGGGAGAGAATCCGGCTGAGGTCCGCGCGGGCATCGTCTGTGGACCGGCCGTTTGGCGGCGGCGAATCGATTTCCAGTTGCTCCGCGGTTTGTTCGAGCCACGCTACCGCCGCCGCGTCATCCTTCGATTCGAGTTCGGATTTCAGCGGCGCGGTGAGAATCGGATAGTCGCGCTTATTGGAGGACACTACCCAGGCGAGCGGCAGCGTATCCTCAACCCCCTGCCGGTGTCCTTCTTTGATTGACGTTTCGATGCGCCGTAGTTCGAGCGCAAGGGCGTGCGGATTCTCAAAGACGGATGCGCCGGAAGCCGCGATCCCGCATATCACAACGCTGGCGATGATCCGGCGCTCCGCTGTTTTCATCGACGACCAGAATCTTAGCGCAATCGTCTTAAAGAATGGACGGAATGCTCGGCGGGCTGGGCGGATTCAATTCCGGATTCATCATGAACTGGATATCGAACGCCTCTTTGCGCACACGGAGATCGTAATAAAAGATAGCTGTCGAGATCAGAATCAGGGGCATGGTGAGCGCGGTCGATAAAGTGCTCCCCATCTGCGCCAGCGACGCCCAGATTCGGACAACTCCGGGATTCCCGCCGGTGGCCACGATCAGCCCGTCGAATGGAACCGAAAACAGCAGGCTCAATACAATCGCAATCACGAGATAGACCAGGTAAATCATGAATGAGCGGCCCGCGAATCCTTTCGTCAGCGCGAAACTCCGGGAAAGAGAATCCCGCGGTCCTTTTTCTTCGATGAGGGCGCAGGGGACGCAGACAATCAGGCGGCATGCCATGTAAATGCCCGGAATCACCAGCAGGAGAGTGCAGAGTCCGATTACCAGACCGTTGAGCACTGATACGCCCACCAGAAATCCAAGATTGCTCCGGGATCTCCTCAGAGATTCGCCGATCGTGATTTGCCTGCCAAGATAGATTTCCGAAACGGCGTAGATTGTGCCGCCATCGGCGAGCAGAGTGGCAATCATGATGGCGATGAATGTGAGCAGCCCGACCACGATCACCGTGCCGGTGAAATTCGAGAGCGGAGACGGACTCGTCCGCGACGCCGGCGCGAGGAACAATATTCCGAGTTGCAGCGCGAGCACGAGTATCTGTGGTATCGCCGCGATTCCGAAAAAAAGCAGGAAATGTTTTCGATAGAGGGTGAAAGTCCGGTCGAGAATTTCACCCAGCGACAGGGGGCGAAGGTCGAATTCAGGCAAAATTTCCTCCCACGCGGCACGAATGCGCGTTAAGGAACTATACCAGAAAAAAGCCCGGTTAAACGGGAAATCCGGAAATCCGGCTCCTCAGAACGTCCACTTCAGGCCGCCCGAAACGGTGATCGGCGCACCCGGCGAGAGGAATGTCGAATAGACCAGCGGGTAGTCGCCGTTGGCATCCGGCGGAAAAGGTCGCGCCATCAGCGTTCCCTGCGTCGTGAAGCCGGTGACCGCAAGTTGCGCGGCAGTGAAGTAGTGGCGATCCGTCAGATTGTCGATTTGCGCGAACATCTGCAGGTGTCTGTTCACCTGATAGTGCGACGCCAGTCCGAGGGTCGCAAATCCGGGCGCTACGCCATTGCCGAAATAGTAGACGTTGTCCGGCTTATCGAGATTGTTCTCATTGCCGCGGGCGAACGATTTGGTCTGGGCATTCAGAAGCAGCTCAATAAAGAAGCGCTTGTTCGGTTTCCAGCCTGCATAGGCTTTCAGTACATGATCCGGGATATCCGGAATATGGTCGCCGGGGACGATCTGGATATTACCGTCGATACCAGGAATCCCGGAATCGTTTGTGCTGTTCGCGGCGCCGTCAATCGTTTCGCTGCTCTGGTACGTAGCCTCAATGTAGGTATAGTCGCCGCCAATCTCGAATTTGCCGATGCGCTCGCTCACGTCCACCGTCACGCCTTCACGCAGCGTCTCACCGAAGTTCCGGAAGTAGCCGTTATTGGCCTGCGGGGAAGAGACGAAGAGAAGGTCATCGGTGTTCAGCGCGCGATACCAGCTGAAGCCCCAGTTCAGGCGCTTCTCCGCCGAACTGCGGATGCCGGCCTCAAGCGTGTGAGCCACCACCTGCTTGAGCGGCGGATCGCTCACCAGGGAATTCGGCAGATGGCATGGATTATTCGGGTCCGCGCATCCCAGCTCAATCGATGTAGGCGCGCGATTCGATTCCGTATAGCCGAAGTACACGTTGAACGCCGATACCGGGGCGAATGTCATGCCCACCGCGGGGTTGAATCGCTGGAATGTGTTCTTCGCGGTGAGCGATCCGGGCCCTCCAATCGGGACGAGAAGATCGACGTTATTGGATGTCGTGTGGTTGTAACGACCGGAACCGGTGAAACTGAATTTTCCGGCCGTGAGTGTATCCGCCAGGAAGAGGCTTCCGGTGGTCGGCGTGCCGTCCAGATTGACGCGCGTATCGAACGGCGTGCCATCCACGTTCGTGGAGCCGTCGGCCCACGCGCTGATGCCGGTCGTCGTGCGATCCGGATTGAGATAGGCGAACTGCTGGTTCTGGATGAAGGAAAGATCGCTGTGGTCCACGGCGAATCCCGCGGTGAACTGATTGCGGTTGGCGGCGCCACCGCTCGAGTACGTCAACTGCCCGGCGACGCCGTAATTATTCTGGTTCGTCCAGGAGCGCGTCTGGAAGGCGTCGCATTTCTCCGCGGCTTCGGCGAGTTGGAGCGCCTGCGCAATGCAGCGCCAGGAGGGAAATGGCGTATTGGAGGCGTTGGCCCCGCTGGTCGGAAATCCGGTATATCCCGCGGCTGTAAGCGCTGCCTGATCCGCCGCGCTCGGCTGGTAGATCGATTCCTCAAGTGCATCCGAGTTGAAATCGCTGTTAAACGTATAGGAATTGACGTTGCGGAAGTACGCATTGCCGGAAAGCGTCAGGTGGGTACCTGCCGCATGGCGCAGGCGCAGATTCAGGAATGGGGAACGGTCGAATGTTTCGTCGGTAAGCGTGTAGCCGCTCGAATAACCAAGCGAGTTCAGCAGCCGTTGATCCTGGGGACCAACTCCCTTGAGATCGTTGTATGCGTATGCGACATCGAGGCCGATTGTGGTGGTGGACGTCTGCCAGCCCACGTGGCTGAAAAGCTGATTGACACCGGAAGGCGAAAGCGGCCGCCAGCCATCGTCATAGAAAGTATTCCCGGCCACATACCAGTTGAAGGCGTGCTTGTTGGAGCCGCCGTATTCGAACTCCAACGCCCGACGCCCAAAACTGCCCCCGGTGACTGTGACAGAGCCGCCCGGCGCGCTATTGCCGTCCTTCGTTTCGATCGCGAGCGCTCCGCCCAGCGTGTTGAGGCCGAACAGCGGATTCGATCCCGGCATCAGCGTCGTTTCATCGATTGCAACTTTCGGGATGAGATCCCAGCTCACCACGTCACCGAACGGCTGGTTCACGCGCACGCTGTCGAAATAGACGGAGATGCCTTCCGGCGTGCCCAGCAAGGGCGAGGCTGTGTAGCCGCGATAGTTGACGTCTGGTTGATACGGATTTTCCTGGCTCTCGTTTACGTTGACGCCGGCCAGCCGTTTATTCAGGTAATCGGAGAGATCGAGCGCCCCGGATTGCTGCAGATCCTGCGACGTAACCGATTGCACGGGTGCCGGAATCTTCGAAGCGGGAACGTCAAAGCCCGCGAGCGGGGTGGCTTCCACCACATCCAGTTTCGTCGAAGACGCCACAATTGAAAGAGTGATGTTACGCGTCACGGTATTTCCGGGCGTGACGTCGATTGCACCATCCCAGGTTGCGAAACCGCTCTGCGTGAGTTCCAGCCGGTAACGTCCGGGAGCAATGTCAGTCAGGTCCGCTGCGCCGTTGCTCGTCTGAAACTTGCGGGAAGCTCCGGAAGAAATATTTTCAAGCTTGCCGGAGGCATCCACCGCCGCCCCCGAAGGATCTTTGACTGTGAGTTTCAGTTCGCCATTGGTTTGACCGAAGGCGGTGCCCAATACCAGCGAGGAGAGGATCGCACCGCAAAGCCAGGAGGAAAGACGCACTGAAGCCATATGTTTAATAATCCGCGACAGTGCTTTTTGTTCAGATTATTTTTGCGGGATTGGTCCCGGTAAAGGTCGGTCCATTGAGATCCGGCTATTTCGTTTGCCAGGGCATCATCGTTTGCAGCCCGCCGTAGTAGCGGCTGTAGGTTCCGGCATCCAGATACGGATCGGTGCTTAACTGCTTCTTCACGTCGTCCGCCAGCGGCTTGCCGAAGAGCACCATATTGGCGAACTGCACGATGTGAGCCGCCTGAGAAGGCTTCAGCGAATGCCCACCGCCGCCCATGAAAATATCGAGCGCCAGATTCTGCGGCGCGCCCAGAATACGGAACACGGGCATGGCGCCTTCGAAGCCGATCGAGTCGCCTTCCGCGTTATCGGCGTAATCGTCATTCGTGTTATCGATGATGACGGCGCGCGGCGCAATGGCCGCGATCATTTCATGATGATCGAAGGGCAGGCGGTCCCCATAGCCAGGCGTGGACGTGCGGTACATGCGCGGTTCGTTCAGAAAACGCCGGATCATCTCATTTGAGTTGTGCGTCTGATGACGGACGTGATCGCCCATCGTCTCGGCGCCCGTTGACCGGCCCCAGGGATATTCATTCCCGAACGGCGTGCTGCGGAATGGCCGATTCCCAAACGAATCGTAGCGGTAGGGCGCGGCGCCGCCACTCCCCGATCCGCCCGGAGCCGTGACCTGAAACCGGTCGTCCAGGAGACCGGTGAGCAGCGCGGCCTTCCCCCAGCGGGAGAATCCGGTCACCACCAGTTTCTTCAGGTCCAGTAGATTCGCGTATTCCGAATCGTGCGCCGCCAGGTATTCCAGCGCATCCACGCCGCGGCTCGCACCCCATGCCCAGGCGAGCAACACGCCGCGATCGTCGCCCTCGCGATCGAGCTTATAGGGATAGAGAGTGAAGAAAGCACCGGTGTGATTGCCGTCATCGCTCGCAATCCCCTTTGCGCCGAATGCCGGATTGTCCAAGGTCGGAATGCTCAGGACCGCATAGCCGCCCTGAATGAATGCCGGATTCGGCGGCATCTGCGCACGGAAGCTTTCCTCCACAATGACGGGATAGGGCGCAGTTCCGCTCGCCGGCAGATAAAGTACCGGCGCGAACGACGCCGACTTGCCGCTGTCCTGCACAGTGACGGTAATGGTTCGGGAGTTGGCGGCGACGCCCGCGGCTGACGTGGCGGTCAATGATTGTGGACGCGGCGGCATAAAGCCGAACTCGTAGTACTGAGCAAGATCGCGGATTTCCGCCCGGCGTTTGTCCCAATCCGTGGCAGACCGCGCTCTGCCGCCATTCGCGAAAGTGAATGGATCAGGGAGCGTTGCGAGCGAAGGAAGATCATACGGATCCGGATATTCTCCGGCCCGGCGGAGTCCATTGAGCGCCGCTTGAAGCGCGCTATTGGCCGAATCGATTGCTGCCTGCGTCTTCGCAGAGGCGAGAGCCGTTTTCGCCGCCGCAAGAGCCCCGTCCACGGCCGATTCGTCCTTCCAGATTCCGTGTACCAGCCCTGTGGCGGACGAATCGGACGGCGACGCCTTCGCGATGTTCCGCTCCAGCATGTACGTGTTGAGCGGCAGCGGAGATTTGCCGTCATAACCGGAGAGAACCACGTCGCCCCACATGGTGTTGTCGTTCACCCCCTTGTTGTTGCCGCTGCTCCAGAAAAGCTGATATCCCGAGTTGGGCGCCGGACCGGTAACCGCATTGATAACGAATTCCATCCCGATCTTTGTGCCGTTTCTCAACGGCAGATCTCCGATGGACCATGCAGACTCCACGATGTAGCCGCCGTCCGTCGTTGTCGCGGCCGAAGACTGCAGGTGCGTTGCCCACACGGTTGGATAGTAAGGAAGATTCGCGTTCGGGCGATTGCCGGATTGTTGTCCGGCGGCGCTCACCATAAAGTAGCCATCGTCCTCTTCGAACTTGGGGAACTTGTCGTTGTATTGGTCCACGTAGACCTGCACGCCCGAACGGCGCATCTCCTGTTGGGCGGAAGTCGTCACTACCGGATCCGTGACATGGAAGAGGAGATAGAGAGTTGGGCCGTTCCACAGCGCCTGCACTGTTCCCGATACCTGACAGTTGTTGAGCTGCGCGGTTTTCTGCGCATTCATGCAGATGGCGATCGCCTGAGGGGCCGCTTTGCTCCAGACATCCCCGGCTTTGCCGTCCACTGTAATAGCTGAAGGAGTGAAGACGGCCTCAATCGTCTTGTTCTGCGCGATGAGGGCGCCGGCCGAAATCACCAGAGCGCAGAAAATCCGTTGGAGCGATCGCATCGCTCCACACTATCACGCAATGGAGTGATTTAGTTTGACGATCGCCGTTTATGCCAGCACGGCGGCTGCGGGAACCTCGCCGCGCACCAGTTGCAGGAACTCCAGCCCGGCGCGCGAGAGCTTCTTCTTCTTACGATGGATGATGGCGGTGGGCCGCACCAGTTCCGGCGCGTCCAGCGGTATCGCCAGCAGCCGGTGCTGCCCGACCTCGCCCGACATCGTGCGCTCCGGCAGAATGCTGATGCCGGATCCGAGCGCCACGGCTTCCTTGATCGATTGAATATTGTCGAACTGCGCTGCGATCGAGACTTCAATTCCGTTCTCTCGAAAAAACCGCTCGAGTTCACGCTGAATCGTGACTTCTTCATCGAAGGCGATGAAGTTCTGTCCGTTGAGCTCGTCCGGCTGCAGCAGTGTCCGCCCGGCGAACGGGTGGGAAGGATACGCCGCCACCATCATCTGCTCTTCGCGCCAGGGAATCACCGCCAGATCGCGATTCGATTCCGGGTAACTGATGAATCCGATATCGGCATGATCGCTGAGGACCGCCTCGTATACCTTATTTGGCCGCAGGTATTCCACATGCAGTTGTACCCCGGGGCACAGCCGCGCAAACTCTTCTTTCAGCCGGGGCATCTCCGTCAGACCGATCGAATAGATGGATGCAATCCGGAAGGTTCCCTCCATTGCACCTTTCAGATCGGCCATGGAAGCCGTGAAATCTTCCGCCCGCCGCAGTACGTCCCGGCAGAGATCGGCGTACAGTTTGCCGGCCGCTGTTAGTCCCAGGGGGCGCGTGGTCCGGTCCAGCAACTCCACCCCCATTTTGCTCTCAAGTTGTTGAATATGCTGGGTTGCAGCGGACTGGCTGATACCATTGAGTTGCGCCGCGCGGCTCAGGCTGCGCAGGTGCGCCACGTCCCGGAACAGCTTGCACTCCTCAAAAATCACCTCTCCAGAATAATAAGTGATTCTGATAATGTCAAGGCCATAGATTGCGTTTGCATTATAGTTAGCATTCCTGCTAATATTGGGAAACCATGGTGGCGCAGGCATTGGTCTGCGCATCCGGCGGACTCGCCGGATCCTGGGCCGGCCCCGCTGCCGGTAATTCGCTCACCAGACGGTTTAGAACGGTTAGAAAGCGCATGGATATGAATCACCCCGAATCGCCCGAAGGCCAGGTTGTCTCCGGACTGCCTCAGCCCCAGGGCCTGTATCACCCGAGCCAGGAGCATGATGCGTGCGGAATTGGCTTCGTCGCCAATATAAAGGGCGAGAAGTCGCACGGAATCATCGAGAAGGGCATTCAGATTCTGATCAATCTGACGCACCGCGGCGCATGCGGCTGCGATCCGGAAACGGGGGATGGCGCAGGTCTTCTGATTCAGATTCCGCACAACTTTTTTGCGCGCGAAACGGCGAAACTCGGCTTTACACTTCCGGCGCCGGGCGAATATGGCGTGGGCATGTGCTTCCTCCCGGTGGAGCCGCACGAACGCCGCGAGGCGGAAGGCATTCTCGAACGCATCATTCGCGAAGAGGGCCTCACGGTGCTCGGCTGGCGCGATACGCCGCTGAACATCAACGCTATCGGCCGGGTGGCGCGCGCTTCGCAGCCCTACATCGAGCAGATCTTCGTCGGTCACGAATCGTCTTACACGCAGGATGAACTGGAGCGCAAGCTCTATGTCGTCCGCAAGCGCGCCGAAGTGGAAGTGCCGGCCACCGAGGGCATCGTCAATAAGTCGATGTTCTATCTGCCTTCGCTTTCCTCGCGCACCATCGTTTATAAAGGATTGCTGCTGGCGCCGCAGATCGCAAATTTTTATCCGGAACTGTCGGATCCGGAACTGATGAGCGCGCTTTGCCTGGTCCACCAGCGCTTTTCCACGAACACGTTCCCCACCTGGTCGCTCGCGCACCCGTTCCGCTTTGTGGCGCACAACGGCGAAATCAACACCATGCGCGGCAACGTGAACTGGATGAACGCGCGCCAGGCGATTCTGGAATCGCCGCTCTTCGGCGACGATCTCAAAAAGCTTTTCCCCATCATCCAACCCGGCGGCAGCGATTCGGCCGCTTTCGATAATGCGCTCGAACTGCTGGTCCAGGCCGGCCGCTCGCTCCCGCACGCCATGGCAATGCTGATCCCCGAAGCCTGGGACGGCAATCCTCACATGGATGACAGCAAGCGCGCGTTTTACGAATATCACTGCTCGCTGATGGAGCCGTGGGACGGTCCTGCCGCCGTTACGTTTACGGACGGCCGCGTGATCGGCGCCACGCTCGACCGCAACGGTCTGCGCCCGGCCCGCTACGTGGTCACGCATGACGGAATGGTGGTTCTGGCGTCCGAAACCGGCGTGCTGCCCATCAAAGCGGAAGAAGTGAAGATCAAGGGCCGCCTGCAGCCGGGCAAAATGTTCGTGATCGATCTCGAACAGGGCCGCATCGTTTCCGACAGGGAAATCAAGGATCAACTCGCGAACCGGCAGCCCTACGCGCAGTGGCTGAAGGAAAACCAGATTACGCTCGATACGCTGCCGGATCCCGCCCGCGTGCATGCCGTGGAGGATTCGTCGCTCGTACAGCGCCAGCGCGCCTTCGGTTATAACGACGAAGACGTGCGGAACCTCATGTATCCGATGGCGGTAAACGGCGAAGAGCCGATTGGCTCGATGGGTACCGACACGCCCCTTGCCTGTCTTTCCGACAAGCCGCAGCCGCTGTTCAATTACTTCAAGCAGTTATTCGCGCAGGTCACGAATCCGCCGATCGATCCCATCCGCGAAGAGATGGTGATGTCGCTCGTCAGCTATATCGGCACGGAGCGCAACATTCTGGCCGAAACGCCGCGCCACTGCCATACCCTGAAGCTGCCGCATCCGATCGTGACCAATCGCGATCTCGAAAAGCTGCGCCGGGTAGCGGTGGGCGACTTCCTCACCATGACCTTGCCGACGATGTTCCTGGCGGGCGATGGCGAGACCGGTTTGCGCCGCGCGCTGGATGCGCTCTGCCGCCGCGCCACGCTGGCCATCCAGTCTGGCTACACGATCATCATTCTTTCCGACCGCGGCATTAATTCCGACTGGGCGCCGATTCCGAGCCTGCTCGCGCTGACGGCTGTCCATAATCACCTCATCCGCGAAGGCACCCGCACGCAGGTCGCGCTGATCATCGAATCGGGCGAGCCGCGCGAGGTAATGCACTACGCGCTGCTGATCGGTTACGGCGCGAGCGCCGTCAATCCCTGGCTCGCCATTGAAACGCTGGAAGAGATGGCGAAGAAGGGTATTCTGCCGGAGAATGTCACCGCGGAAAAGGCCGTCTACAACTACGTCAAGGCTGTTAATAAGGGGCTGCTGAAAGTCTTCTCGAAGATGGGCATCTCGACGCTGCAGAGCTACCGCGGCGCGCAGGTGTTCGAAGCGATCGGTCTGAACGAAGCTCTGGTGCAGGAATACTTCACGGGTACCCCGTCGCGAATCGAGGGCGTTGGACTGGATGTTCTCGCCCGCGAAGCGGTGCTGAAGCACCTGTCGGCTTTCCATCCAATGGAAGCCGATACGGAGTTGCCGGTCGGCGGCAACTACGCCTATCGGCTGCGTGGCGAATACCATCTGCTCAATCCGGCCACCATTTCCAAAGTTCAGCACGCGATCCGCAGCAATAACTTCGCGACGTTCAAAGAATATACGGACATGGTCGATGAGCAGAACCGCCAGCTCTGCACGCTGCGCGGCCTGTTCCAGTTCAAAAAGAGCAAGCCCGTGCCGCTGGCGGATGTGGAACCGGCGAGCGAAATCGTGCGCCGCTTCGCGACCGGCGCGATGTCTTTCGGCTCGATCTCGAAGGAAGCGCACGAGACGCTGGCGATCGCGATGAACCGCATCGGCGGCCGTTCCAATACGGGCGAGGGCGGAGAAGATGAGGCGCGGTTCAAGCCTGACGCGAACGGCGATTCCCGCCGCAGTTCGATCAAGCAGGTAGCGTCCGGCCGCTTCGGTGTGACCGTGAATTATCTGGTCAACGCCGATGAGCTGCAGATCAAGATGGCGCAGGGCGCCAAGCCCGGCGAGGGCGGTCAGCTCCCCGGCCACAAAGTCGATGAAGTCATCGCGAAAGTGCGCCACTCGGTGCCGGGTGTCGGTCTGGTTTCGCCGCCGCCCCACCACGATATTTACTCGATCGAAGATCTCGCGCAGTTGATCTTCGACCTGAAGAACGCGAATCCGCAGGCTCGCATTTCTGTCAAGCTTGTTGCGGAAGTCGGAGTCGGAACGGTCGCGGCCGGCGTGGCGAAAGCCCACGCCGACGTGGTTCTCATCAGCGGCCACGATGGCGGCACCGGCGCTTCACCGCTCACGTCGCTCAAACATGCGGGCTCGCCGTGGGAACTCGGCCTCGCCGAGACCCAGCAGGTCCTTGTCATGAATGATCTGCGCAGCCGAATCCGCGTCCAGACTGACGGCAAGCTGGCCACCGGCCGCGACGTTGCGATCGCCGCGCTGCTGGGCGCCGAAGAGTTTGGCTTTTCCACCATGCCGCTGGTCGCCATGGGTTGCATCATGATGCGCAAGTGCCACCTGAATACGTGCCCGGTCGGTATTGCCACGCAGGATCCTCGTCTTCGCGCAAAGTTCCAGGGGCAGCCGGAAGACGTGATCAATTACTTCTTCTTCATCGCCGAGCAGGTGCGTGAAATCATGGCGCAGCTCGGGTTCCGGAAGATGGACGATATGATCGGCCGCGTCGATAAGCTCGATGCGCGTGCGGCGGTGGAGCACTGGAAGGCGAGAGGTCTCGACTTTTCGAACATTCTCTACAATCCGCCGGCGCCTTCGCGCGTGGGACGTCGCTGCAAGATCTCGCAGGATCACGGCCTCGATGAAGCGCTCGACTATAAGCTGATCGATCTGACCCGCGAAGCGCTCGAACATCGAGTGCCGGTCGAAATTAAACTGCCGATTCGCAATGTTCACCGCACGGTCGGCGCAATGCTCTCCGGCGAAATTGCCCGGAAACATGGTTCGGCGGGGCTGCCCGACGGTACCATCCAGTGCAAGTTCACCGGGTCCGCCGGTCAGAGCTTTGGCGCGTTCCTCGCGAAAGGCGTTTCGCTTGAGCTCGAAGGCGACGCCAACGATTACGTTGGTAAGGGGCTTTCGGGCGGCACCATAACCGTGTATCCGCCGCGCAACTCGACGTTCGTGCCGGAAGAAAACATTCTGATCGGCAACGTGGTGCTTTACGGCGCGACGAGTGGTGAAGCGTTCTTTAACGGTGTGGCGGGCGAACGCTTCGCGGTTCGCAACTCCGGAGCCACCGCCGTCGTGGAAGGCGTAGGCGATCACGGCTGCGAATACATGACCAACGGGCTGGTCGTGGTGATCGGAAAGACGGGGCGGAATTTCGCCGCCGGCATGTCGGGCGGAATTGCTTATGTTCTCGATGAGCACGGCGATTTCGCGCATTACCGCTGTAACAAGGCTTCCGTCGATCTGGAGCAAGTCTTCGATCCCGAAGATCAGCAGATGCTGAAGACCCTCATCTACCGGCATTTCGATGCGACGAAGAGTCCCCGCGCCCGTTGGGTGCTGGAGAACTGGACCGCGATGCTGCCAAAATTCGTGAAGGTGTTCCCGCACGAATTCAAACGCGTGCTCGCAAAGCGCGCGGCCGCGGCTGCAATTCAGGTCATTCCGGCGGTGGAAACAAGGGCAGTCCTCCACGGCTAGGCCGCGGAGCTTTCGGATATTTTGAGGCTTGAAATTTTTTAGTGGGCTTGAGGTTTATTGAGTGGGCTTGAGGTTTATTGAGTGAGCTTGAGGTTTATTGAGTGGGAAAGATAACTGGCTTTCTGGAATACACGCGCGAGGTGCCTGAGCGGCGTCCGCCTGCCGAGCGCATTAAAGACTGGTTCGAGATCTACAACCCGTTTCCGGAGACGAGCATCCGTAATCAGGGCGCGCGCTGCATGGATTGCGGCGTGCCGTTCTGCCATACGGGTTGCCCGGTGAATAACATCATTCCGGACTGGAACGATCTTGTCTATCATGGCCGCTGGCACGACGCGATTCGCGTCCTGCATTCGACCAACAACTTTCCGGAATTCACGGGCCGCATCTGTCCGGCGCCGTGCGAAGCCTCGTGCGTGCTCGGCATCAATGAGCCGCCCGTTACCATCAAGAACATTGAAAAGACGATTGTCGACCGTGCCTGGGATGAAGGCTGGATCGTTCCCGAACCGCCCGCCGCAAAGACCGGCAAGCGCGTGGCGGTGATTGGATCCGGTCCCGCTGGTCTCGCGGCCGCGCAGCAGCTCGCGCGCGTGGGCCATGCCGTCACGGTTTTCGAAAAGGCCGACCGTATCGGTGGCTTGCTTCGCTACGGCATCCCGAATTTCAAAATGGAGAAGCAGCTGATTGACCGCCGTGTCGAACAGATGCGAAGCGAAGGCGTGGAATTCCTCGTGAACGCCCACATCGGGGTCAATGTGAAAACCAGCGACCTGCGCGAAGATTTCCACGCCATCGTTCTCGCCGTCGGCGCCGAACAGCCGCGTGATCTCAAGGTTCCCGGCCGCGAGCTGAAGGGCATCCACTACGCGATGGAGTTCCTGCCGCAGGCTAATAAAGTCTGCGAGGGAGACAAGGTTCCGAATCAGATTCTGGCCACCGGCAAGCGCGTCGTGATCATCGGCGGCGGCGATACCGGCGCGGACTGCCTTGGCACGTCTCACCGCCAGGGCGCCAGCCACATTACGCAACTCGAGTTGCTGCCGAAGCCGCCCGCGGAGCGTGCTCCCGAAACGCCGTGGCCGCTATGGCCCATGCAGCTTCGGGTCGAAAGCTCACACGAAGAGGGCGGATTCCGCGACTGGAGCGTGAGTTCGGTGGCGTTCTCGGGAGACGAAAACGGCCACGTGAAGAAGCTGCACGCCATGCGCGTGGGGCCCGCACCCAAGTTCGAGCCGCAGAAGGGCAGCGAATTCGATCTCGATGTCGATCTGGTTCTTCTCGCCATGGGCTTCACCGGTCCGGTGAAGAACGGCATGCTGGAAGACCTCGGCGTTGCGCTTGATGCGCGTGGCAATGTGATCGCCGATCCGCAGACCTGGATGACCTCGGTGCCGGGTGTTTTCGCCGCCGGCGATACGCGCCGCGGACAGTCGCTTGTGGTCTGGGCAATCGCGGAAGGCCGCAAAGCCGCCCGCGGCGTGGACGAGTTCCTGATGGGCTCTTCCAGCCTCCCGGCTTGATTCGTCCGGCCCGTCCTGACGAACTCGGCGCGGTTCGCGAACTGTTTCGCGAATATGGCGCATTCGTCGGCGGCCCCATCTGCTTCGAAAAATTCGCTCGCGAGATTGCCGCACTGCCGGGTGAATACTTCTGCGTTCTGGTGGCGGAGGAATCCGGACAACTTGCCGGTTGTGCGGCATTACGGAAGAACGCGGAAGGCGTCGCGGAAATGAAGCGGCTTTACGTGCGCCCGGCATTTCAGGGGCGCAGATTGGGGCGTCTGCTCACGGAGCGCATAATCCGCGAAGCAACCGCCGCCGGCTATAAGCTCCTTCGCCTGGATACACTGCCGGTTATGGAGAGCGCTCTCGCGCTTTATCGCAGTCTGGGATTTCGCGAAATCCCGCCATACGGCGGCAACCCACCGGAGGCGATTTGCTTCGAATTGCCGCTCTGATG